>NZ_CP120997.1:7100000-7400000 GCF_030719295.1 Streptomyces sp. Mut1
ACAGCGCGGTGCGTTCCTCCCCTCGGTCCAGGGTCTGCCACAGCTCGTCCGCCGCGTCGTCCAGGGCGGCGAGGCCCGTCGCGAAGTCGGGGTCGGCCGGGTCGAAAGCGCCTCCGGTGAGCAGGGTCCCGGCCCGGCTCAGGAGCCCGTCGAAGTCCTCGTCGGTGATCTGCCCCGCCTCCCGCGTCGCGTCCTTCGCCGGTCGTGGCTGCGCCGCCCGGACCGGACCGGCCGTGAGAACTGCGGACACGGTGGCGCCGCCGCCCGCAGCGAGAAGGGTCCTTCGGTTCAGCTGCATAGTGACTCGTCCTTCCTCTTCTCTGCCTCAGTCGGAGAGTGTGCTCGGGTCGACGGGCGGACGGGGGAGGTTCAGCGCGGCGAGTTCGGCGCGGCCCACGGCGTCGATGGGGAATGCCCAGGTGTTCACGTAGAAGTCCGTCAGGTCGTAGCCCGCGATCCGGCTGGAGTACGTGGCCAGCGCGCGGTAGCGCTTGGCGTCCTGCGTGTAGTCGGACTGCGGGTTCTCCTCGCGCACCAGCTTGTGCAGCCGGGGCCAGAAGTCCTCCCCGAAGGCGAGCTCCAGCTGACGCAGCGGCACGAGCTTCTCGTACGCGCCGAAGGACTTCTCGTAGGCGAGTCCGTCCGTGCCGAACTTGGCGCGCGAGGTCTGGAACACCGTCAGACCGGTCTCCGGGTCGACCGTCAGCAGGTTCGACGGCTGCTTCAGGGTGCGCTGCGCGGCCAGCGAGTAGATGTTCACCGTGACCTCGGTCAGGCCGCCCGGCTTGTACGCCATCTGCTGATGGAGGTGGCCGAGCTCGTGGTACAGCCCCCAGCCCCGGGTGCGCAGGCCCTCGACCGTGGTGGCCCGGTCCAGGTAGGCGCGCGGGAAGCCGTTGTACCCGTGCGTGGCGTAGGCGCCGACCCCGGTCGGGACCTTGCTGACCTCGGTGAAGTGGTACGGCCCCGCCTTCCTGCGGTGCACCGGCTTCGAGCCGTCCAGGCCGCTGATCCGGGCGTGCGAGTCGATGATCGTCTCGACCAGCCGGAGCAGCGCGGCGTGGTCCTCGTCGCGGTACAGCAGCGCGCCCTCGCGGGTCAGCGTCATGATCGTGTGCGGGGCGTGCAGCTCCACCCAGGGCGACGCGGTCAGCGTGTCCAGCTGGTGCCGGTAGTCGGCCTCGGTGGTGCGGCCCAGGGTGAAGACCGGCATGCGGACCGCGCCGGACCGGAACAGCACATCGGCTCGCTCGCCGTGCCCGGTGAGGGTCAGGTAGACCGGTCCGCCGTGCGGGTCGGTCACCGTGTTGGCGCCCCGGGCCAGCGGATAGCCGCGGGGTTCGGTGATCTCGCCGTAGTAGTCCCAGGCGCCGATCCAGAGTGTGGGGACCAGGCCGTCGTGCGGCCGGACGGTCAGCGAGAGCGGGGTGCCGGCGGGCGCGTACAGGCCGGTCGGCTGGAACTCCGAGCCGCGCAACGCCTGCCCCAGCCGCAGCCGTTCGGCCTCGGCGGCGGGGCGGGCCGTGACGGTCACGGAGGCCGGGCGGCCCGCGGCCCGTGACGAGGCGGTGGTGGCGGGTGCGGATGCGGAGGCGGTGGTCGCGGTGATGCCGAGCGCCGCCACCGTTCCCGCGCCCGCGGCTGCGGCGAGGACGGCCCGGCGGCCCAGGGGGGCAGCGGTGCCGGCGGGGGAGGCGGTGGCCGGGGCGAGGGGGTTGCTGGGCTTACGCATGCGGAACTCTCCCTGCAGAAATCAACGAGGGGCGGAAGCGTGCGGAACAGGTGGGGGGTGCTCCGTCAGCATGTAAGCGGTTGCTGTCGAGTCGCAAGGGGAGTCGGGAAGTTACTGTGATTTTCTATGGCCAACTACGGACAGGCGGGAAGTAACCGGTCACACCCGGGCCGGCCGGCCCGACCGGGGTGCCACGGAATCGCGTACCACAATGTGGGTGCCGAGCCGCAGTGCCCCCGTGGTCGGCTCCCGCCAGTCGTCCTCGTCCCCGCCGGACACGGCCAGCCGTACCGCCTGGCGGCCCATCTCCTCCAGCGGGACGTGGACGGTGGTCAGCCGGGGGCGCAGCTCCTGGGCGACCGGGATGTCGTCGTACCCCACCAGCGAGATGTCCTTGGGGACCCGCACACCGGCCTCCTCCAGGGCCTGTGCGGCGCCGGCCGCGACCATGTCGTTGGCCGCGAACACGGCGGTGAACGAGGGCCCGTCGCGGAGGAGTTCGGCCATCCTGCGGTAGCCGAAGCTGCGGCTGAAGGCGCCCGGCTGGGCCAGGTCGGGGTCGATGGGGACGCCCCGCAGTTCCAGGGCGCGGCGGTGGCCGGCGAGCCGGTCGCGGGTGGTGGAGAGCCTGGGCGGGCCGCCGAGGTAGAGGATGCGCTCGTGACCCTGCATCAGCAGATGGTCGGTGATCGCGAAGGCGCCGCCCTCGTTGTCGTACTCGACGGCCGCGGTGGGCGCGGCCTCGCCCAGCGGGGGCCGGCCGCACAGCACCAGTTTCGAGCCGCCGGCTTCCAGTTCGCGTGCCCGGCGGGCCAGTTCCGAGGTGTAGCCCCGGTCCGCGATGGAGCCCCCCACCACCACGACCGCATCCGCTCTGCGCTCGTGCATCAGGTCGATGAAGGCCAGCTCGCGCTGCGGGTCGCCCTGGGTGCAGCAGACCAGGCAGAGCCGTCCCCCGAGTGCGGCCTCCCGCTCCACACCGCGCGCGATGTAGGCGTAGAAGGGGTCGATGACCTCGTTGACGATGATGCCCACGGTGCGGTTGGAGACCCCGGCCAGCGCGCGGGCGTGTGCGTTGACGACGTAGCCGAGCTCGCGCATCGCCGACTCCACCCGCTCCCGAGTCGCCTCCGCCACCGGGTAGTTGCGGTTGAGGACGCGGGAGACGGTGGCAGTCGAGACACCCGCGCGCCGGGCCACATCGGTGACCGTCGCGCGCCGTTGTCCGTCCCCGGCCGTGCTCTGCCGGCGCATCCGGCTCACCCCCTGCTGGCTGTTGTGTGACGATGAGCCTAGAGCCTGCCGGGGGAGCGTGGTCACGCGATCCTCCCGAGGTCGGCCCGGTGCACGGGATGCCCGAACGGCTCGCCCCTCGCGTACCGCGCGAGTTCGTCCACGGCGAGCGCGCCGAGCCGCCCCACCTCGTTGCCCTGGGCGCCCGCCAGGTGCGGGGTCAGGAAGACGTTGGGCAGGTCCCACAGGGGGTGGCCGGGCGGCAGCGGCTCGGGCGATGTGACGTCGAGGACGGCGTCGAGCCGGCCGTCGACCAGATGACCGGTCAGCGCCTCGGTGTCCACGAGCGGGCCGCGCGCCGTGTTGACGAGCAGGGTTCCGGGGCGCATCAGGCTGAGCCGGCGCGCGTCGATCATGCCCCGGGTCTCGGGGGTGTCCGGGGCGTGGAGGCTCACCACGTCGCTGGTCGCCACGAGGGTGTCGAGGTCGACCGGGGTGACACCGAGGGCCGTTGCCTCGGCGGCGCTCAGATACGGGTCGTGCAGCAGCACCTCCGCGTCCAGGACCCGCAGCAGCTCGATCACCCGGCGCCCGATCCTGGACGCCCCGACCACGCCGACGGTCAGGCCGTGCGTGCCGAGCCAGGCGTGGCGGTCCAGGTCGGCGGCGGTGCGATGCGTGCGGCGGGCGCGGTAGAGGCCGGCCAGCGGGAACACCCGCTTCGCGCCCATGATGATCGCGGCCAGCGTGAACTCGGCCACCGGCACCGCGTTGGCCGCGGCGGCCGACGAGACGACGATCCCGCGCTCGAAGGCGGCCGGGGACAGAAACGTTTTCACTGTGCCCGCCGCGTGGATGACCGCCCGCAGCCCGGGTGCCCGGTCCAGCAGCGCCGCGTCGACGGGCGGGCAGCCCCAGCCGGTCAGCAGCACCTCCGCCCCGGAGAGCGCGCGGAGCGCGGCCGGGGAGCCGAACTCGCTGATCACGGACGGGTCGAGGAGATCCGCGGTCTCCTCCAGCCGGGACCGGACGGCGGGTGGGAAGACGTCGTCCAGCAGCCCGGTGCTCATGACCAGGACCGTGCGCGGCCGCCTTCCGGGCGGGGCCGCTGCATCGGTGCCGGACCGAGCCGGCGCCTCTTCGGTGGTTCGCACCCTGCCTCCGGATAGTAATCGCGTTCTATGGAATGACCGGCACGCTAAGGAGGTCAGTGGCCGACCGTCAAGCTCGGTCGCTCACCAAATGTGCGGAACATGCGGCTTTTTGGGCATTCATTCGCCCGGAATTCCCGTGGAGACGCATCACATGACGAAGACATTCGCCCGGATCCCTTGACGCTTGGGTTAACCGCTTACTAACTTGCCGCCGCAGAAGGCTCACCACGCGCCACCCAGCCGAACAGGACGCACCATGGCTGACACAGCACCCCCGCTGCCGCGCGGAAAGCGGCGAAAGCGGGGCGAAGAACCCGCCCCGCAAGCCGGCCCGGCCCTCGCCGCACCGCACCGGCTCACGCTCGGACAGCGCATCAAACGCGACCGGGTGATGCTGCTGCTCACCCTGCCCGGCCTGCTCTACTTCATCGTCTTCCACTACGTGCCGCTGCTCGGGTACGTGGTGGCGTTCCAGGACTACCAGCCGTACCTCGGATACATGCACAGCGTGTGGGTGGGCTTCGCCAACTTCACCGCGGCGTTCAGCGAACCGGCCTTCTGGAGCGCGACGTTCAACACCCTGGAGATCGCCCTCGTCCAGTTGGTGTTCTTCTTCCCCATACCCATCGCCCTGGCCCTGCTGCTCAACAGCATCGCCAGCGACCGCATCCGGCGCTTCGTGCAGAGCGTCGTCTACCTGCCGCACTTCATCGGCTGGGTCATCATCGTCTCGATCTTCCAGCAGATCCTGGGCGGCGCCGGAGTGCTGCCCGACTTCCTGGGCGGCCTGGGACTGCCGCGCTACGACATGATGAGCGACCCCGACGCCTTCCCCTGGCTGCTCACCCTCCAGGTGGCCTGGAAGGACGCCGGCTGGGGCACGATCATCATCCTCGCGGCCCTCCTCAACATCGACCGGCAGCAGTACGAGGCCGCCGCGATCGACGGGGCCGGACCCCGGCGCCGCCTGTGGCACGTCACGCTGCCCGGCATCGCCCCCGTACTCATCCTGCTGCTCATCCTCAACCTCGGCCAGATCCTCTCCGTCGGCTTCGAGCAGATCCTGCTCCAGCGCGACGCGGTCGGACCGGACGCGGGCGAGGTGCTTGACACCTACGTCTACTACCACGGCATCAAGGACAACGACTGGGGCGTCGCCGCCGCCGTCGGACTCGTCAAGGCGGTCATCGGCACCGCACTCGTGCTGGGCGCCAACAAGTTCGCCCACCGACTCGGCCACGAAGGGGTGTACCGCGGTGCTGACCGCTGAGAAGACGCGCGCCACGGCCCGGACCACCGGACCCGCGCCCCGACCCGCCCCCCTGCGCACATCCGACGGCCGGCCGCCGTGGATGGAGCGCCCGACCCGGCTCGGTCAGACCGCGAAGGCCGTCGCCGTCGTGGTCGTCGTGCTCGCCGTCGCCTACCCCCTGGTCGGCGTCATCGGGACGAGCTTCGCCTCGCAGACCGACATCATCAAGAGCTCCGGCCTCGTGCTGTGGCC
This sequence comes from Streptomyces sp. Mut1, assembly GCF_030719295.1. Taxonomy (NCBI): domain Bacteria; kingdom Bacillati; phylum Actinomycetota; class Actinomycetes; order Kitasatosporales; family Streptomycetaceae; genus Streptomyces; species Streptomyces castrisilvae. The sequence continues at coordinate 7,105,624 of NZ_CP120997.1, forward strand.
CGACCACCCCACCCTCGACGCCTACCGCACGATCTTCACCGGCGGAGTCGTCACCCGGGCACTGATCGTCTCCGTCGGCATCACCGTGTTCGGGACCCTCGCCAGCCTGCTCGTCACCGTCGGCATGGCCTACGGACTCTCCCGCCGCGACGTGACCGGCTCCCGCTTCATCCTGATGACGGCCCTGTTCACCATGCTGTTCAACGCCGGCATCATCCCGAACTTCCTCCTGGTCAAGGGACTGGGCCTGTACGACACCTACGCGGCGCTCGTCATGCCCACCCTGGTCAGCGCCTTCAACCTGGTCGTCCTGCGCTCCTTCTTCATGAACCTGCCGGAGGAGCTGTACGACGCCGCCAAGGTCGACGGAGCCGGCGACTTCCGCATCCTGGTGCGCATCGTCCTGCCGCTGTCCAAGGCGGTCCTCGCCGTGATCAGCCTCTTCTACGCGGTGACGTACTGGAACGCCTTCTTCAACTCGCTCCTGTACCTCAACGACTCCGACAAGTGGCCGCTGCCCATGGTGCTGCGGACCTATGTCCTCCAGGGCCAGAGCCTCAACGCGGCCTCGGCCGGCGAAGTGCTCGCCCCGCAGCAGGCCGTCCAGATGGCGGTCCTGGTGATCGCCGTCGTCCCGATCCTCTGCGTCTACCCCTTCCTCCAGCGCTACTTCACCAAGGGCGTGCTCACCGGCGCAGTCAAGGGCTGAGCGCAGCCACCGCCCCCCCACTCCTTCCTTTCCCTCTTCCAAGGAGATCCAGGTGCCGAGCCCCACCCCCATCAACCGCAGAGCGCTCTTCCGCCTGGGCGCCGGCGTCGGCCTCTCACTCGCCGCCGCCCCGCTGCTCGCCGCCTGCGGCGACGGCGGCACGACCGCGAAGGCAGAGGCCAAGAGCGCGTCCCTGCTCCCGAACAGCGCCATCCGCAACATCGGGCTCAACCCCGACCTCGAAGGCACCGCCGCCGGCGTCCCGCAGGGCTTCTTCAGCTACCCGGCCAAGCCGCTGCGGGCCACGAAGAACACCCCGCTCAAGGGCGCGAAGCCGATCAGCGCCACGATGGAGACGTTCTCACCGCCGCCGCCCTCGCGCGGCAAGAACGCCGCCTGGCGGGAGATCGAGAAGCTCCTCGGCGGCCAGGTGAACATCACGGCCGTGCCCGCCGACGACTACGGCACCAAGTTCTCCACCATGGTCGCCAGCGACAGCCTGCCCGACCTCTTCATGTACCCGGAGAGCGGCGGTGTCGACAACAAGTCCGCCTTCCTCCAGACGAAGTGCGCCGACCTGACCCCGCACCTCGCCGGGGACGCGATCAAGGACTATCCCAACCTCGCCGCGATCCCCAAGGGCGCCTGGCAGGGCGCGATCTTCGGCGGCAAGCTCTACGGCATCCCCATCGCCCGCACCGGAACCGGCGGCGCCGGGGTCTACCGCCACGACCTCTTCGAGGAGGTCGGTGTCACCAGCCTGGACCAGATCACCGACCTCGACCGCTTCGTCGAGGTGTGCAAGGAGCTGACCCGCCCCAAGAAGGACCAGTACGCGATCATCGCGGGCGCCACCACCATGCTCGCGATGTCGGCGGGCGCGCCCAGTTTCTGGCGGCTGGACGAGAAGACCGGCAAGTTCACCGCCGACCTGGAGACGCCCGAGTACCGCAAGGCGGTGGAGACGGCCCGCCTGCTGTACAAGGCCGGCTGCTACTACCCGGGCACCCTCCAGATGTCCGGGGCGCAGAAGGCCCAGTACACGGACATGTTCAAGAACGGCAAGGGCGCCTACGTGTACGACGGGATGCCCACGTATTTGGCGCCGGGCGTCGGCTACATCGCCGCGATGAAGGCGATCGACAAGAAGTACGACCCGCGCCCCTTCGTCCCGGTCGGCAGGGACGCCGTCGCCTGGATGGACAACGTCGCGCTCCAGAACACCCACATCAGCAAGGCGTCCGGGGACCGCGTCAAGGAGATCCTGGCCTTCGCCGACTTCGCGGCCTCGCCGTTCGGCAGTCTGGAGTACACCCTCATCAACTACGGCGTCGAAGGACGGGACTTCACCCGTGACGCCCAGGGCAACCCGGCCCTGACCAAGCAGGGCACCCAGGACGTCACGGTGCCCTGGAAGTTCGCCGCGTCCGCGGTGCCGGCGATCTTCAGCGCCGACTCCGAGCAGGGCGTGCGCCACGTGCACGACACGTTCACCAGGATGATCCCGATGATGGTGGCGGACCCGACGCTCCAGTACTCCTCGCCCACCTGGGACTCCAAGGGCTCGGGCAGCCTCGGCACGCTCAAGGGCGACGCCCTCAAGGACATCATCTCCGGCCGCAAGCCCATGTCCGCCTACGACCAGCTGGTCAAGGACTACCTGGCCAAGGGCGGCGAGAAGGCTCGCGGTGAGTTCGAGGAAGCCTTCCAGAAGGGGAAGAAGTGACGACAAGACGCTCGGTCCTCGCACTCGGCGGTGCCACCGTGGCGGCAGCGGCCGCCGTACCCGCCCTCGGCACCCCGGCCCTGGCACGGCCGCACCCATTCGCCCCGGAGCCCGGCTCCGACGGAGTCGGCGACCCCCTGTTCCCCACGCTCGGCAACGGCGGCTACCAGGTCACCCACTACGACCTGACCTTTGACTTCACCCCGGTGACGTACGACTTCACCGGAACCGTGAAGATCAGCGCGAAGGCCACCCAGGACCTCTCCGCCTTCAACCTCGACACCGACGGCCACACCATCGACTCCGTCACCGTCGCCGGCCGCCCCGCCCGCTGGGAACTGACGTCCGGCCAGAGCGGCCAGGAGCTGACGGTCACCCCCGCCCGTCCCCTCCGCGACCACCAGGCGTTCACGGTCGAGATCCGCTACCGGGGCAACGGCAAGGCGCCCCGGCTCGGTCTCACCGGCTGGAACTTCGGCAGCGACGGCGGCTTCGCTTCGGCCGCCCAGTCCTCCCGCGCCGACACCTTCCTGCCCTGCAACGACACCCCGTCCGACAAGGCGACGTGGACCTTCCACATCAGCGCCCCCAAGGGCTTCGTCGCCACCGCCAACGGCGAACTCACCCACCGCACCCCGCGCGCCGACGGCTCCACCGTCTGGCACTTCGCCCTCCGCGAGCGCATGGCCACCGAACTCATCGGCATCGCCGTCGTCAAGGGCACCTACCTGTACGGCAGCAGCCACCGCGGCCTGCCCCTGCGCCACATCGTCCCGCAGGGCCAGGAGGACACCTACGCCCCGGTCGTCGCCCGCACCGCCGACCATCTGGCCTGGCTGGAGGCGAAGTTCGGCCGCTACCCGTTCTCCGTGTACGGGCTGCACATCTACGACGGCTACACCGACGCCCTGGAGAACCAGACCCTCTCGCTCTTCGCCACCAGCTGGTTCAAGCCCAACGCCCAGGGGCAGCCCGGCTACGAGACCACCATGGTCCACGAACTCGTCCACCAGTGGTTCGGCGACTCCGTCACCCCGCACGACTGGCAGCAGGCCTGGCTCAACGAAGGCCCCGCCGTGTACTACGCGGGACTGTACGGCGAGGAGCGCGGCTGGTCCGTACTCGCCGACAAGATGAAGGCCACCTACGAGAAGCTCGACGCCGTCCGCGCCGCCGACGGCCCGCCCGGACGGCCGGACGCGCTCGGCGGCACCAACATCTACGACGGCGGCGCCCTCGTCCTGTACGCCCTGAACCTGCGGATCGGCGGGCGCGCCTTCGACAAGGTCATGCGCGAGTGGGTGAAGCGCTACAAGGACTCCACCTACACCACCGAGGCCTTCATCCGTCACACCGTGCATGTCACACGTGACATGTCACTCGACGGGTTCCTGCGCGACTGGCTCTTCGGGGCCGTGAACCCGCCCATGCCCGGCCACCCCGACTGGAAGGCCACCGCGTGAACCGCCCCCCGAACGTCGTACGCGCCACCGCCGCCACCGCGGTCTTCCTGGCCGCCCTTCTCGCCGCCCCCGCCGCCGGGGCCGCCCCCGGGGCCCGCACCCTGTACGCCGCCCCCGACGGCCGGGGCACCTCCTGCACCGCCGCCCGCCCCTGCACCCCCGAGGGCGCCCGCGACCTGGCCCGCACCGAGACCCGGCGGGCCGTCCGCGTACTCCTGAAGGACGGCACCTACCGGCTCGACGCGCCCCTGAAGCTCGGCGCCGCGGACTCCGGCACCACCTGGGCCGCGGCCCCCGGCGCCCACCCCGTCCTCTCCGGCGGCCAGGACATCACCGGCTGGCGGAAGAACACCGACGGCACCTGGAGCGCGGCCGTCCCCGCCGGCACCACCCCGCGCCAGCTCTTCGTCGACGGCCGGCGCGCGACCCGCGCCCGTGGCGACGCCTGCCCCGCGAGCACCTGCGACGCCACCGCCACCGGCATGACCGGCGCCACCGCGACCGGCATCGACCACTGGCAGCGACCCACCGACGCCGAAGCCGTCATCCGCGTCCGGTGGCGCAACTACCACTGCCGGATCGCGGACGTCAGCGGCGACACCCTCACCTTCGCCCAGCCCTGCTGGACCAACTCCGCGAGCGGCACCGACCGCACCGGCCCCGCGTGGGACTCCACGGCCGTCGACTCCACCCGCTACAGCGGCGTCGCCTTCTTCGAGAACGCGCCCGAACTCCTCGACCAGCCCGGTGAGTTCGTCTGGGACTCGGCCGGCCGCACCGTCACCTACCTGCCGCGCCGGGGCGAGAACATGCGCCACGCGCGCGCCGTGACCCCGCACACCGAACAGCTGCTCGTCATCGACGGCGGTCACGACATCACCGTCAGCTCCATCGGCTTCGCCTACGCGGCCTACCGGCAGCCCGACACCGACGAGGGCTACGCGGGCATGCAGGCCGGTCTCACCCTGACCGGAGCCACCGGCCCCGTCGACCACGCGGGCCGCTACTACACCAAGCCCGCCGCCGCGGTCACCGTACGCGGCGGCCGGCGGGTGACCATCGACACCGGCCGGTTCACCCACCTCGGCGGCGCCGGAGCGATCCTGGAAGCCGGCACGAAGGACAGCGCGCTGACCCGCTCGACGTTCACCGACCTCTCCTCGGGCGCGGTGTACGTCGGTGACACCGAGCCGATGCCCGAAGCCCCGCTCGCCGGGGAGCGCAACACCGTCGCGTACAACACCATCAGCCGCACCGGCGTCGAGTACACCGACGCGGTCGGCATCTGGGCCGGTTACGAGGCGGAGCTGACCGTCGACCACAACAGCCTGGACCACCTCCCGTACTCCGCGATCTCCGTCGGCTGGGGCTGGAACCAGCCCGAGGCGCAGAAGTCCGTGCTCCGCGACAACAAGGTGACGGACAACCGCATCACCGACGTCATGGAGGTCGCGCGCCGGCAGCACGACGGCGGCGCCATCTACACCCAGGGCGCACAGCCCGGCACGGTCCTGAGCGGCAACTACATCAACCGCTCCGCGTACGGCAACACCGAGCGCGACGGCAACGGCATCTACCTGGACGAACAGTCCTCGCACATCACCGTCGAGAAGAACGTCATCACCCGCATCGGCTACAAGTGGGTCTCCAACTGGGCGGACTACGGCATCGAGAACACCGCGCGCGGCAACTGGACCGACACCGCCGCCCCCGAACTCGGCGGGACGGGCTCCGTCATGACGGGCAACCACACCGGTCTCGACCGGCTCCCGGCGGCGGCCCTCGCCGTCGCGGCCCGGGCCGGCGCGCACGGCGGCCCGGTCGAACAACTGCGCACCGACCTGGCCCGCAAGGGCACGGCCACCCAGTCCTCCACCGACGGCACGGCCGCGGCCGGTCTCGCCCTGGACGCCGACACCAACACCGACACCGCGACCCTCTCCGAGGACGGCGCCTGGTGGCAGGTGGACCTCGGAGCCGTACGCCGCATCCGGCAGGTCGAGGTCTGGAACGACGCCTCCTCCACCACCGCCGACTTCGACATCGTCACCGACGACGCCACCGTCCACGTCAGCGGCAAGGCGCTGCGCCCCACCGTCGTGAACCTGGACAGCCGGACCCGCACGGTGAGGATCGTGACGTCCGGCACGGGCCGGGTCGCGCTGTCCCAGGTGCTCGTCCACCCCTGACACCCGCCGCCCAGCAGCCGTACACCTGCCGCGCCCGGTCCGACGACCGGGCGCGGCAGGCGCGTCGCGGACGGCTCACTCCAGGCCGAAGGCGTCCGCCAGCATGCCGGTCTGGGCCGCGAGCAGGGTCTGACCGTCGTGGCCCATGCCCGCGAACTGTCCCGCCACCTCCAGGCCCACCGCCCCGTGCAACTGAGCCCACGCCAGCAGCGCGCCGGCCAGTGCGGCGGCCGACGTCCCGGGGTCGCCCGCGGTGTCCGGCGCGTACCCGGCCACCCAGGCGCCCACGCCGGCGTCCGCCTCCAGCCACGCCGCCATCCGGTCCACCACCGAGGCCACACCCGCCCCGGGCGAACCGCCCGCGAACACCGGCAGGAAGGGCCCGAGCACGGCACGGGCGCGCTCCAGGGTGTCGGCGGGGGCCACATACCCCGGCACCGGAGAGCCCTGGATCAGCAGATAGCGGTGCGGCTGGGTGATCGCCCAGCCGCGGTAGGCCCCGGCCAGTACACGCAGCCGCTCACGCGGGGCTCGGTCCTCGGCGGTGGCCGCCGCCGCGCCGATCGCCGTGGCGGCGTCGTCGTACGCGTCCCGGATCAGGGCGCTCAGCAGGTCGTCGCGGCTGGCGAAGTAGCGGTAGAGAGCGGGGCCCGACAGGCCCATCTCCTTGGCGATCCGCGTGAGCGCGAGCGCCGCCATGCCACCGTCGGCGAGCTGCCGCAGCGCCACTTCCTTGATCTCCGCCCGGGTCTGCTCCCGGTACCGGGCCCGCGGCCCCTGCTGCGTCTCCGCCATTCCCGGCCCTCTCGCTAGGCAAGCTCACTTCAGTTACGGAGTCTAACAAGAGCTATTGCGACGAGCTATCGCAAGAGTTATGGTCAATAACGAAAGCGATGAGCAGTCACCAGAAGTCACGGGAGTCCTCATGACCGCAGCACGTGATCTCCACACAGTCCTCGGCGCCGGCCCCGCCGGCACCGCGCTCGCCGCGGAGCTGATCCGCCGGGGCCACCAGGTCCGACTGGTGGACCGGTCCGGCGACGGCGACACCCCGGCCGGCGTCCAGCGGTTCGCCGCCGACGTGTCGACCACCGAGGGAGCGCGCGCCGCGCTCGACGGGGCGGCGGTCGCCTACCACTGCGTGAACGTCGGCTATCACCTCCAGGTCGAGGTCATGCCGCGTATCCAGCGGGCCGTCCTCACGGCGGCCGAGGCAGCCGGCGCCCGCCTCGTCGTGCTCGACACGCTCTACCCGTACGGCGAGACGCACGGCGCGGTGATGACCGAGGACACCCCGTGGAACGCGACCAGCCGCAAGGGCCGCATGCGCGCGGAGCTGGACGCCGGCTACCTCGCCGCCCACGAAGAGGGCCGGCTGCGCGTCGTGCTGGGCCGGTCCGCCGACTTCGTCGGCCCCGGCGTCCTCAACTCCACCCTCGGCGGGGCGGTCTTCCCGGCAGCGCTCACCGGGGGAGAGGTCCCGGCGCTCGGCGACATCGACCTGCCGCACAGCTACACGTACATCGGCGACGTGGCGGCCGGCCTCGCGACGCTCGGCGAGAACCCGGACGGGGACGGCCGCGTCTGGCACCTGCCCACGGCGCCCGCGCTCACCACCCGCCGGATCCTGGACCTGGTGGCGGAGCGCGTCGGCCGCCCCCTGGACCTCACCGTCGTCGCGGAGCCGCGCCCGTTCGGCCCGTTCGACGAGGTGTTCATGGCGGAGTACGCCGAGATGTTCTACCAGCACACGGAGGCGCAGATCGTCGACTCCTCGGCCATCGAGAAGGCGTACGGCCTCGTCCCGAACCCGATGCCGGCCACCATCGACGCCACACTCGCCTGGTACGGAGAACTGCTCGCCGCGCGCTGAGCCCGGCGGGTGCTCCGCCCTAACGGCCCAGGAACCCGCCGATCCGCTCGCGGAGTCCGTGCGGGTCCAGGCCGTGGGCCGCGAGGTGCTCGTCCATCGTCCCGTACCTGCGCAGCTCCTCGCGGGCCACGCCGAGCCCCAGGATCCGGTGGGGGAGCGCCGCCAGCGCGTCGTTGGCGGCCGCCGTGGACGTGCCCGCCAGGTAGGGCTCGACGATCACCACCTCACCGGCCGGCCGGCCGCCCACCGCCCGGCGCAGGCCCTCCCCGTCGAACGGGCGCACCGTCGTCGCGTACAGCACGGTGACATCGAGCCCCTGGGTGGCGGCCAGGACGTTGTCGAACATCGGCCCGACGGCGACGACCACACCGCCCGTACCCTCGCGCACCGTGCTGAACCCGCCGGCCCCGCCGACCGGACGCGCCGACCGGTTCGACTGCAACGAGAGCCGCACGTACACCCGCCCCTCCCCTGCGGCGGCCTCCCGCAGCAGGGTCTCGGCCTCGTCGGGGTGGCCCGGCACGTGCACCGTCCAGCCGTCCAGCGTGTCCATGAGCGCCACGTCCCCCGGCGCCATGTGTGTGAACCCGCCGGCCGGCCAGTCGTACGAGGCGCCCGCGCTCACCAGTACGCCACCGACCCCCTGATGCCCGAAGTCCAGCTTGACCTGCTCGAACGGCCGCTCCACCAGGAAGCTCGCGAAGGTGTGCACGATCGGCCGCATGCCGGTGAGGGCCATACCGGCCCCGGCCCCGACGAGCAGCTGCTCCCGGATGCCGACGTTGACGACCCGGTCCGGATGGTCCCGCTCCGCCCGGGCGAAGCCGTCCCGGCTGATCTCCGCCAGTACGAGCGCCAGCCGGGGGTCCTCGTCGAGCAGGCGTGCGGTGGTGGCGATGAAACGGTCACGCATGGTGTCCATGGGGGGCGTCCTCTTCCTCTCGTCTTCCACTGGTGGCCGTGCTCACTGCTTGGGGGCGACGCGGGCGACGACGGCCCGGGGCCGCCCCGGATGCGGCGCGGTGAAGGCCGCGTACAGCGCCTCGTGGTCCCGCCCGTCCACGGAACCGACCGACCAGCCCGCCGTCGCGAACCGCTCGGCGATGCCCCCGGGGCGGCCGTACGACGCCGAGGCGTTGTCGATCACGACGGTGTGCAGCTGCTCCAGCCCGGCCGGTCCGGCGAACGCGATGGCCTCGTGATTGCTGCCCTCGTCCAGCTCGGCGTCCCCGGTGAGCACCCACACCCGCGGCCCGGTCAGCCCCTGGGCGCGCAGCCCCAGCACGCTGCCGACGGCCAGCGGCAGCCCGTGCCCCAGCGACCCGCTGCCGATCTCGGCCCCCGGCACGAGCATCCGGTCGGGGTGGTGCCCGAGCGGCGAGTCGTACGCCCCGAAGCCGCTCAGCAACTCCTCGCCGAGGAATCCGCGCGCGGCGAGGACCGCGTAGTACGCCATCGGCCCGTGCCCCTTGGAGAGCAGGAAGCGGTCCCGCCCCGGATCGTCCACGGTCCGCGGAGTCACCCGCAGCACCCGGTCGTACAGCACCCACAGGGCGTCCAGGGTCGAGGTGGCGGCGGGCCCGTGCTTCTCGTCGCCGGTCATCAGGCTCATCAGCCGGGGCAGATCGCGGTAGGCGGGCCCCGGCGCTGCAGTCGTCCGTGTCATGCTGAAAGCGTTGAACATCAACCTAGGTCGAGGTCAAGCGCCCAAAGGGGTTCGTGACCACCCGATGAAGTGCGGTATTGTTCTCTTGCGCGTTCAGCCAGGGGGAATCCCCAGGTCAGACGGGCATCGGGACGTGGCGCAGCTTGGTAGCGCACTTGACTGGGGGTCAAGGGGTCGCAGGTTCAAATCCTGTCGTCCCGACTGGAGACAGTCGTAGATCAGGGGCCGGTTTCGGAGCAATCCGAAACCGGCCCTTCTCGTTCGCCTCCCGGCAGGGGGCCACGCAGGCGGCCCCCGCGCTCACCACACCCCGCCGCCCCCCGCCTCCCCCTCCGTGCTCTCCCGCAGTACGAGCCGGTGCGCCACGACACGGTCCTGCGGGCACACGGCGGAGGGCGGGACGGCGTCGTCCGGGCGGGTTGCCTCGTCGATGCGGCGCAGGAGCAGGTCCACCGCGACCCGGGCCACCGCCTCCTTGTCCGGGGCGACCGTGCTCAGGGACGGCACGCTGAAGCGGCCGCCCTCCACATCGTCGAAGCCGATCACCGCAACGTCCTCGGGCACCCGCGCCCCGTAACCGTGCAGCGCGCGCAACGCGCCGAGCGCCAGCTGGTCGTTGAGGCAGAGCAGGGCGTCCGGCCGGACCCCTTCGGCCAGCACCCGGCGCACCGCCTCGGCCCCGTCGCTCATGTGGAACGCCGCCACCGGCAGCAGGGCCGCCGGGTCGTACGCGACGCCCGCCCCGGCCAGTGCGAGGCGGAAGCCGCGGGTGCGGGCCTGGGCGGTGCCGACGTGGCCGTCGTCCCGGCCACCGACGGTGAGGATGTGCCGGCGGCCCAGGGCGAGCAGGTGCTCGGTGGCCTCGCGGGCCGCGCGTTCGTTGTCGATCGCCACATGGTCCGCGCCCTCGTTGAGCAGCTCGCCGAGCAGGACGGTCGGCGGAGGTCCGGTGTGTGCGCGCAGGTCCTCCGGCGCGAGGGCGAGCGGGCTGAGGATGACGCCGTCCACGAAGTCCGAGCCGAAGCCGGCCAGCGCCGCCCGCTCCCGTTCCCGGTCGCCGCCGGACTGGTGGATCAGCACGGTCAGGGAGCGCTTTTCGGCCTCCCGGACGACATGGCGGGCCAGCTCGGCGAAGTACGGGACGTCGAGTTCCGGCACCACCAGGGCGATGATTCCGGTCCGTCCGCTGCGCAGGTGCCGGCCGGCGAGGTTGATCCGGTAGCCGAGGTGGTCGATGGCCTCCTGCACCACCCGCCGCGTCCGGTCGGACACGTGCACGTAGTCGTTGAGCACATTGGAGACCGTCTTCTCCGACACCCCCGCATGCCGTGCGACGTCCTTGATCCTCGGTCGTGCCACCCGCAACCCTCCCGCATCCGGTCCGCGCCGAGTCTATGTGGTGCCCTCCGGCAGGCCGGGGGCCGCCGGGATGTGCGGACGGGCACCCATCCGCACAGGAGATGACGCAGCTCTTTACAGCCAATGTACATCGATGTAAAAACAGGGTCACCGCATCGGGAGACCGGCGCGGAACACCCCGATGTGCGCGGGCGGCCGACGGCTGCCGCGCCGATGGCGCCTGCCGTCGGCCGGGCACGTCGTCCGGCCGTCGAAGGGTCAGTGATGAACTCTGCACCTCCCGCCCGCGGGCTGCCCGGCGCCTGGGACCCGGACCGGCCGCCCGGCATCGGCCGCCGCGGGCTGCTGCGTTACGGGACGGCCTCAGCCGCCGCGCTGCTCGCGGCGGGCCCGCTGACCGGCTGCGCCTCGCCGGCCCGCGCGGGCGAGGCCTCCGCGCTGAAGGTCTGGGACCTCTTCCAGGGCGGCGACGGCATGCTGATGGACGAGATGATCGCGGCCGTCTCGCGGGGTGCCGAAGGATTCGACGTGGACCGGACGATCCTGGACTGGGGCCCGTCGTACTACACGAAACTCGCCATGTCGGCGGCCGGCGGCCGGGCCTCGGACGTCGCCGTGCTGCATCTGTCACGGCTGGCCGGATACGCCCCCGGCGGTCTGCTCGACCCGCTCGACCTGGACCTCCTCGCCGAATTCGGCGTGGGCGAGAAGGACTTCGCCCCCGCTGTGTGGAAGCGCGCCCAGCACCGGGACACGGTCTACGCGATCCCGCTGGACGTGCACCCCTTCATCGTCTTCTACGACAAGGACGCCGCCGACGAGGCCGGCCTGCTCGACCCGTCGGGCCACCTGGCACCGATGGGCTCACCCGAAGCGTTCCTGGATGCCGGGAAGAAGCTCGCCGAGGTCACCGGCAAGTCCGGCGTCCTGTTCGGACACGTCACCGACACCGCCCAGAGCTGGCGCCAGTTCGCCGCCCTGTACGCCCAGACCGGCGCCTCCTTCACCCTGCCCGACGGCGGCCCGCCGAAGATCGACATCGACGCCGCCGTGAAGGTCGTGACCTTCATGAAGCAGCTCTTCGACGGCCGCACCAACCCCAACAACCTCGACTACAACGGGGCGATGGCCGCCTTCATGGACGGCCGCGGCGGCATGATCATGGCAGGGGAGTGGGAGCTGCCGACGTTCCGGAAGTCCGGCATCGAGCACCTGGGCGCGGCCCCCTTCCCGCAGGTCTTCGAGCGGCCGGCCGTCTACGCCGACTCGCACAGCTTCGTGCTGCCGCACCAGGACCACCCCGACCTCGCCCGGCGCCGCGAGGCCCACCGCTACATCGCCGAGATCGTCAAACAGAGCCTGACCTGGGCGAGCGCGGGCCACATCCCGGCCTACCTGCCGGTCCAGGCCGGCCCCGAGTACGCGAAGCTCGACCCCCAGTCGTCCTACGCGGCCGCGGGCGAGATCGCCGTACTCGACCCGCCGAACTGGTTCGCCGGAGCCGGCGGCAACTTCCAGAACCGCATGTGCCAGCCGCTCCAGTCGGCGCTGCTGGGCAACACCTCTGCCGAGAAGGCGGTACGGCAGATGGTCCGTGAGGCGGACACCCTGCTGCGCCGGCCCAACCCGGTCGCCTGACGACAGCCGAAGGAGCCGCATCGTGTCCACCACCGCGCCCGCCGGAACCGCGGCGCCCCCGCAGCAGCCCCCCTCCACCACACCGGCCGCGCCCCGGCGCCGCCGCTCCCTGACCCGGGGCGGCGGGCTGTTCGTCCTGCCCTTCCTGGTCCTCTTCGCGCTCTTCCTGGTCTGGCCCGTCGTCCAGGGCCTCTGGATGAGCCTCACCGACGCCTCCCTCAGCCTGCGCGACACCGAGTTCGTCGGCTTCGCCAACTACACCGAGGCGTTCGGCGACCCGGACGTCTGGAGCAGCCTCGGCAACACCGTCTTCTTCACCGTCATCTCCTGCGTACCCCTCGTCCTGGTCGCCCTGGCCATGGCGCTGCTGGTACACAGCGGACTCGCCGGCCAATGGGTCTGGCGGCTGGCCTACTTCGCCCCGTACCTGCTGCCGGTCACGGTGGTCACGCTCATCTGGACGTGGCTCTACCAGCCCGACATCGGCCTCGGCAACCAGCTGCTGACCTCGCTGGGCATGGAGCCCGTCGGCTGGCTCTCCGACGAATCGGTGGCGATGTGGTCCGTCGCCGCCCTCACCGTCTGGTGGACGGTCGGCTTCAACTTCCTGCTCTACCTCGCTGCCCTGCAATCCCTGCCCGTCACCTACGACGAGGCCGCCGCGCTCGACGGCGCGGGCGCCTGGCGGCGGCTGTGGTCCGTCACCCTGCCGCAGCTGCGCCACACCACCGTCCTGGTCGCCATGCTCCAAGTGCTCGCCTCGCTCAAGGTGTTCGACCAGATCTACATCCTCACCAAGGGCGGCCCCAACGGTTCCACCCGCCCGATCCTGGAGTACGTCTACGACGTCGGGTTCACCGGATACCGGCTGGGCTACGCCTCGGCGGTCAGCTACATCTTCTTCGCCATCGTCATCGTCGTCTCCGTCATGCAACTCCGCCTCTTCCGTCAGGAGGGCTGACCGTGTCCGCCATCTCCACCCCCGTGCGCCGGCCGCGCCGGCCACGCCGCGAGGAGTCCGGATCGCCCCTGCTGCTCGGCCACGGCCGGCTGCCCCGGGTCCTCGCCGGGACCGCGCTGAGCGTCCTCGCCGTCGCCTGGCTGCTGCCCTTCCTGTGGGCGGTCGCCACCTCGCTGCAGAGCGAGCAGGACGTGATGAAGTCGGGCCTGTCGCCGTTCAAGGGCGCCTTCACGCTCTCCGCCTACCGGCAGATCCTGGACCGCGGGAACGTCCCCACCTGGGCCTTCAACAGTGTGCTCATAGCCGTCCTGGTCACCGTGCTGACCACGGCCGTCTCGACGCTCGCCGCGTACGGGTTCTCGCGCGGCACCTTCCGCGGGCGCCGCGCCCTCCTCGCCGTCACCGTCGCCGCGATCATGGTCCCGCCGCAGCTGCTGATCGTGCCGCTCTTCGAGCAGATGACGATGTTCCACCTGGTCGACACCTACGCGGCGGTCATCCTGCCGCAGGTGGTGGCCCCGATGATGGTCTTCATCCTGAAGCGCTTCTTCGACGGGATACCCCGCGAACTGGAGGACGCCGCCCGTATCGACGGCGCCTCCGAACTGCGGGTCTTCCGCTCGATCGTGCTCCCGCTGTCCCGCCCGATCGTCGCCGCCGTCGCGATCTTCGTCTTCATCGGGGCGTGGAACAACTTCATGTGGCCCTTCGTCGTCACCAACGACCCGGACCTCATGACGCTCCCGGTCGGCCTCGCCACCGTCAAGGACGCCTACGGCATCCAGTACGCCCAGTCCATGGCGTCCGCCCTGCTGGCCGCGCTCCCGCTGATCGTGATGTTCCTCCTCTTCCAGCGGCGCATCGTCAACTCCGTGGCCACCACCGGCCTCGGCGGCGGCTGACCCCACCGGCCCGTTCCTGTCCCGGCGCCGGCCTCCCGGCCGGCCGCCACCACGATCCACTGGAGTACCTGTGCACACCCCCTCCGTCCCCCGTCCGGAGTACCCGCGGCCGCAGTTCGTGCGCCGCGACTGGCTCAACCTCAACGGGACCTGGCAGTTCGAGACCGACCAGGGGGACAGCGGCCTCGAACGGGGTCTGCTCGGCCGCGACCTGACCGGCGAGATCCTCGTACCCTTCGCCCCGGAGTCCGAACTGTCCGGCGTCGGCGACACCGACTTCCTGGAAGCCGTCTGGTACCGGCGCCGGTTCACCCCGCCCGCCGAGTGGGCCGGCCGCCGGGTGCTGCTGCACTTCGGCGCCGTCGACCACGACACCACCGTCTGGGTGGACGGCACCGAAGTCGTACGCCACCGGGGCGGCTTCACCCCCTTCACCGCCGACCTCGGCGACCTCGCCCCGGCCGGCCGCGAGGTGGAGATCACCGTACGGGCCCGTGACCCGAAGTCCGGACCGCAGGCCCGCGGCAAACAGGCCGTCCAGTACGCCAACCACGACTGCAACTACACCCGTACGACCGGCATCTGGCAGACCGTCTGGGCCGAGCCGGTCCCCGAGACCCATCTGCGCCGCCCCCGCGTCACCCCGGATCTGGCCGGCGGCGCCTTCTCCCTCGAACTGCCCCTGTCCGCCGGCCGGGCGGGCCAGCGCGTGCGCGCCGTCCTCAGCGACGAGGCGGGCGAGGTCTGCCGCGCCGTGGGCCGCGCCGACCTCGACCTCGCGCCCCGCCTGCACCTGTCCCTCCCGCAGGACCGGCGCCGCGAGTGGAGCCCCGAGGACCCGTTCCTGTACGGGCTGCGGCTCGAACTCCTCGACGCGGACGGCCAGGTGGCCGACACCGTCGAGAGCTACGCGGGCCTGCGCGCCGTCGCCATCCGGGGCAGGGCGGTGCTCCTCAACGGCCGCCCCCGCTTCCAGCGCCTCGTCCTCGACCAGGGCTGGTACCGGGACGGCCTGATGACCGCCCCCACCGACGAGGCCCTGGTCCGTGACATCGAACTGGCCATGGAGGCCGGCTTCAACGGGGCCCGGCTGCACCAGAAGGTGTTCGAGGAGCGCTTCCTCTACCACGCCGACCGCCTCGGCTACCTGGTCTGGGGCGAGTTCGGCGACTGGGGCTGCGAGGTCGGGGGGTCCTCCGGCGACAACCAGCGGCCCGACGCCTCCTTCGTCGCCCAGTGGCTCGAAGCCGTGGAACGCGACTACTCCCACCCCTCGGTCATCGGCTGGTGCCCGCTGAACGAGACGTACCAGAAGCTCCACGACCGGATCACCCGGCTCGACGACGTGACCCGGGCGATGTTCCTCGCCACCAAGGCCATGGACACCTCCCGGCCGGTGATCGACGCCTCCGGCTACTCCCACCGGGTCCTGGAGACCGACATCTACGACTCCCACTCCTACGAGCAGGACCCGGCGGCCTTCCGGCAGCTGGTCTCCGGCCTCGCCGGCGGGGAGCCCTTCGTCAACGCCCACGAGAGCGGCGCCGCCTACTCCCAGCCGTACCGGGGACAGCCCTACTTCGTCAGCGAGTTCGGCGGGATCTGGTGGAACCCGGAGGCCGCCGCCGAGCAGTCCGGCAGCGACCGTACGGTCTCCTGGGGGTACGGCGACCGGGTGCGCACCGAGGACGAGTTCCATGAGCGCTTCGCCGGTCTGACCGGTGCGCTGCTCCAGGACCCGGACATGTTCGGCTACTGCTACACCCAGCTCACCGACGTCTTCCAGGAGCAGAACGGCGTCTACCGCTTCGACCGGGGCACCAAGCTGGACATCGCCCGTATCCGGGAGGCTCAGCTGCGGCCCGCCGCGATCGAGGAACCGGACGCCGGCTGAGGGGGAGGGCCGCCGGGTGCCCGTCCCTGCCGGGGCGGGCACCCGTGTGGTGCGTCAGACCCGTTCGAGCTGCCAGAGCTGCGGCTGTTGGCCGTTGCAGGTCCACTGCTGGACGTTGGCGCCCGCGGTACGGGAGCCCTCGGAGACGTCCAGGCACTGCCCCGAGGACTCCACCACCACGCGGTAGTAGCCCCGCCCCGCGTTCTCCAGCCGCCAGTCCTGGGCCGGCTGGGCGTTGCAGTACCACTGCCGGACGTTGGCGCCGGGGGCGGCGGAGCCGTTCTCCACATCCACGCAGTAGCCGCTGTTGACTCCGGTGAGCGTGAAGTCCCCGCCGCCGCGCGCCCGCAGTGTCCACTCCTGCGGACCGAGGCCGTTGCAGGTCCACTGCTGTACGTTGCCGCCCGCGTCCCGCGAGTCGGCCGCCACGTCCAGGCAGTGGCCGCTGTTGGCGTTCACCAGCCGGTAGCGCGCCGCGTCCACGACACCGGCCGCGTCACCGCTGCCGGTGACCGGTCCCGTGGCCACGTACGGGCGGCACACATCGCCGTCCCAGTCCGTCGCGATCTCCAGGACGGTCCGGCCGTCCGCAGACGGCAGGAGCGGGGAGCTGTAGTTCGGGCAGTAGGTCGCGGTCGGGGCCCCGACCCGCACCGGGGCCTCGATCTCGTACCAGGGCCCGGTGCCGTTCTCGGTGTTGGCCAGGATCGTGCGCCCGCTGTCGGCGGCGGGCGTGCCGTCGCGGTTGAGGAGCTGCTGGCCGGTCAACAGGAGCCGGCCGTTCGGTCCGCCGGCCGGTGCGGGGGCCCAGGCGAGGGTGGGCGCGGCGCGGAAGTACTTGCCGTCCACGGTCTCCGGACGGAACCCGAGGGAGGCGGGATCGCCCCAGTCCCAGCCGTCCGGGGAGGTCCGGTAGTGCACGACGCACTGGTACTGGCCGCCCGGATTGCAGATCTCGTAGCTCATGACGTACGTGCCGTTCGGCAGCCGGCGCACCATGGGCATGCCCGGCCGGTCCGGCTCCCAGCCACTGGCGACCGTGTCGCGCCGGTCCTGCCAGGTGACTCCGTCGTAGCTGCGGGCGGCGGCCAGCTTCTGGTTGTGCGCCGGGTCGGTCTCGTCGGCGTAGTGGCAGACGAGCGCCCCGTCGGCGGCCACCGAGAACTCCGGCTCCCACAGCCCGCCCGTTCCGTTCGCCGTGGCGCAGGTGGAGAGGTAGGACCAGGTGCGGCCCACGTCGTCGCTGCGCCAGACGCGCAGGGCCATCCGCCGGTCCGGCTCGTCCTGCCCGGAGGAGGCCGCCCACAGAAGCGTGCCGGGCGGCAGGGCGCCCACCTGCCGGGGCAGTTCGAACAGGGTGGAGCAGCACAGGCCCTGCCCGCCGGCCGACTCCGGGTCGGTGACGCTGCCCACCCGCTGGAAGGTGGCTCCGGCGTCGGTGCTCTCGTGGACGGCGCCGACGCCGTTGCCGCCGTCGAAGGTCACGACGCTCGCGAGTACCCGGCCGTTGGCGGCGCCGCTGTGTTCGAGCCGGATGGCCCGGGGGTAGAGGCCGGTCCCGCTGCCCAGGGGAGTGCCGTTGGCCTGGACGAGGGCGGCGGTCGTGGCGGGGGACGCGGGCACGGGCGCGGCGGAGGCCGGTGTGAGCGACAGGCCCAGCAGCGCGGCCAGGACGGGCGCCACGGCACGTGCCGTCCAGCGGGTGAGCCGGCCCGTCGTCGTGGGGGAGAGGTGGGGTGCGGGGCGGGGTGGTCGGCGCAAGGAGAGCACAGGCTTCCTTCCTCGGGGCACGGAGGCGTGGGGGTTGCCGCTGCTGACGGCGAAACAGTAGAGCCGCATGTACATCGATGTAAACAGGCGTGCGGGCTCCACTGTCCCGCGCGGGTCCGGTGCCCGAGCCCCGCTCAGGAAGCGGTCAGCGTCATCTCGAAGGAGTACCGGGACGCCCGGTAGAGGTGGGAGCCGAATTCCACCGGCCGGCCCCTGTCGTCCAGGGCCGTGCGCTCCATGGTGAGCAGAGTGCCGCCGCGCGACTCCGTCAGCAGACGGGACTCCGCCGCCGTGGCCCTGCGCGCCCCGATGGTCTGCTCGGCGGAGCGCAGCGCGATGCCGGCCTGCCGGAACAGGGCGTAGAGCCCGTGCTCGGCCAGGTCCTCCTCGGTGAGGTCCAGCAGATTCGCCGGCAGGTGGTTCTCCATGAGCGCGATCGGCTCGTCGTCCGCGTACCGCAGCCTGCGCAGCGCCACGGTGTCCGTCCCGGGTTCGACCCGGAGGGCCGCGGCCACCCGGCCGGCGGCGGGGGCGGTCCGCAGGGAGAGGACCTCGCTGCGCGGCCGGCGGTTCTCGCGCCGCAGGTCCTCGAAGAGGCTGGTCAGCTCGACCGGCCGGCGCACCCGGCTGTTGACGACCTGGGTGCCCACGCCGCGCTTGCGGGCCAGCAGCCCCTTGTCCACGAGGTGCTGCATGGCCTGACGCATCGTCGGGCGGGAGAGGCCGAACCGGTCCGCGAGGGAGATCTCGTTCTCCAGGCGGGCGCCCGGCGCCAGCGTGCCGTCCTCGATGAGGCGTTGGAGCTGCTGCGCGAACTGGAAGTACAGCGGCACCGGGCTGCTTCGGTCGATGCTGATCAGCCTGGTGATCGGCTCCATGCCGGACTCCTCGGAAGGTTGTGCCACCCGCTCAGTATGCCGCATGTTCGACTCAAGCTCTGTACGTATATATGTCAGTACAAAATCTTGACTCTACGTGTGCGGCGAGGATACAAAGACGATGCACGTCAGGGGCGGCAGCCCACCCGGCCCCTTCCCCGAACCGGAGGCACTCACGCATGCGCATCGGACTCATCGGAACCGGCCGCATCGGCGCGTTCCATGCCGAGGCCCTGACCGCGCTGCCGGCCGTCGACCGCCTCGTCCTCCATGACGCCGTCGAGCAGCAGGCCCGCGAACTGGCCGGAAAACTCGGCGCCGAGCATGCCGGGGACCTCGACGCGATGCTCGCCTCGGGCCTCGACGGTGTCGTGATCGCCGCCCCCACCGCCGCCCACGCCGACCTCGTGCGCGCCGCCGCTGCCGCCGGGGTGCCCGTCTTCTGCGAGAAGCCGATCGCCGCCACCCTCGCCGGGACCCGCGTCCTGCTGACGGACCTCGCCGCCTGCGGCGTACCGCTCCAGGTCGGATTCCAGCGCCGCTTCGATGCCGGATACGCCGCCCTGCGGGACGCCGTCGCCGCCGGGGAACTGGGCCGGCTGCACATCGTGCGGGCCTGTACCGCCGACCCCGCCCCGCCGTCCGCCGGCTACCTGCGGCTGTCCGGCGGGATCTTCCGGGACTGCGCCGTGCACGACTTCGACATCGTGCGCTGGGTGACCGGCCGGGAGGTCGTCGAGGTCAGTGCCACCGGTGCCAACCGGGGCGACGCCTCCTTCGCCGCGGCGGACGACGTGGACACCGCCGTCGCCGTCCTCACCCTGGACGACGGGACCCTGGTCAGCTGCACCGCCACCCGCTACAACGGCGCCGGCTACGACGTGCGCATGGAGGTCGCCGGCTCCCTGGGCACCCTGGCCACCGGCTTCGACGCCCGCACCCCGCTGCGGACCACGGCGGGCGGACCCCCGCCGGGCCCCGCCCGGCACGACGGTTTCCTCAGCCGCTTCCGTGCCGCGTACGTCGCCGAACTGACCGCGTTCACCGAGGTGGCCGCCGGTCTGCGGCCCAGCCCGTGCACCGGGGCCGACGCCCTGGCCGCGCTGCTGGTCGCCGAGGCCGCCGACCGCTCCCGGCGTACCGGACGGCCGGTGCGGGTCGAGGAGGCGGGGCCCGAAGCGGGGTGAGGGCGGGAGGCGAGGCCGGTTCGATGATCAAAACAAGGTCTGGTTACCATATGAGCGCCCCCTAGCTCGAAAGATAAACCTGTGACTGTCAATGACGACGCGTTCACCAACTGGAAGAACCGCGAGGAAATCGCGGAGTCGATGATCCCGATCATCGGGAAGCTGCACCGGGAGCGGGACGTCACCGTCCTCCTGCACAGCCGCTCCCTGGTGAACAAGTCGGTGGTGAGCATCCTCAAGACCCACCGATTCGCCCGGCAGATCGACGGCGCCGAGCTCTCGGTCACCGAGACTCTGCCCTTCCTGCGGGCCCTGACCACGCTGGACCTCGGCCCCTCCCAGATCGACATCGGCATGCTCGCCGCGACGTACAAGGCGGACGACCGCGGCCTCAGCGCAGCGGAGTTCACCGCCGAGGCCGTCGCCGGCGCCACCGGAGCCGACAGGGTCGAGCGCCGCGAGCCGCGCGATGTCGTCCTCTACGGATTCGGCCGCATCGGCCGCCTCCTCGCCCGGCTGCTCATCGAGAAGGCCGGGTCCGGCAACGGCCTGCGGCTGCGCGCCATCGTCGTCCGCAAGGGTGCGGGCCAGGACATCGTCAAGCGCGCCTCGCTGCTGCGCCGCGACTCCATCCACGGCCAGTTCCAGGGCACGATCACCGTGGACGAGGCCAACAGCCGGATCATCGCCAACGGCAACGAGATCCAGGTCATCTACTCCGACGACCCGACGTCGGTGGACTACACGGCCTACGGCGTCAACGACGCGATCCTCATCGACAACACCGGCAAGTGGCGTGACCGCGAGGGGCTTTCGAACCACCTGCGGCCGGGCATCGCCAAGGTCGTCCTGACCGCGCCGGGCAAGGGCGACGTCCTCAACGTCGTCCACGGCGTCAACCACGAGACGATCAAGCCGGACGAGCAGATCATCTCCTGCGCCTCCTGCACGACCAACGCGATCGTGCCGCCGCTGAAGGCGATGGCGGACGAGTACGGCGTGCTGCGCGGCCACGTGGAGACCATCCACTCGTTCACCAACGACCAGAACCTGCTGGACAATTACCACGGCTCCGACCGCCGGGGCCGCTCCGCGCCGCTCAACATGGTCATCACCGAGACGGGCGCCGCCTCCGCCGTCGCCAAGGCGCTGCCCGACCTGGAAGCGACGATCACGGGCAGCTCGATCCGGGTCCCCGTACCGGACGTCTCCATCGCGATCCTCAGCCTGAAGCTCGGCCGCGAGACCAACCGCGCCGAGGTGCTCGACTACCTCCGCGACGTGTCGCTGACCTCCCCGCTCAAGCGGCAGATCGACTTCACCACCGCTCCCGACGCGGTGTCGAGCGACTTCATCGGCTCACGCCACGCCTCCATCGTCGACGCGGGCCCCACCCAGGTCGACGGCGACAACGCGATCCTCTACCTCTGGTACGACAACGAGTTCGGCTACTCCTGCCAGGTCATCCGGGTCGTGCAGTACGTCTCCGGGGTCGAGTACCCGACCTACCCGGTGCCCGTCGCCTGACGGACGGCAGGTCCCGCCCGCTCCCGCGGGCGGGACCTGCCTCTAGGCGGTGCCGGAGACCGCCGCGGGCACGGGGGCGTACCCCGTCGCCCGGGTGGTGAACGTCCCCCGGCCCCGCGTCCGGCCGCGCAGCCGGGTCGCGTAACCGAACAGCTCGGCCAGCGGCACGGTCGCGGTGATCACCGCGGCGCCGGCCCGCGCGGTGGACCCGGACACCCGGCCGCGCCGGGCGGCCAGGTCACCGAGCACCCCGCCGACGGCGTCGTCGGGCACGGTGACCGTGACCTCGGCCACCGGTTCGAGCAGCACCATCGCACTGGCGCGCAGCGCCTCCCGGAGCGCGAACCTCCCTGCCGTACGGAACGCCATCTCCGAGGAGTCCTTGGAGTGGGTGGCGCCATCGGTCAGCGTCACCCGCACCCCGGTCACCGGATGCCCGCCGAGCGGACCCTCCACCAGGGCGTCCCGGCAGCCTGCCTCGACCGCCCGCACGTACTCCTGCGGCACCCGGCCGCCGACGACCACCGAACGGAACGCGAACTCCGCCTCACCCTCGCCGCCCTCCCCGCCGGTCGGCTCCAGCGGTTCGACGTCGATGACGATGTGCGCGAACTGCCCGGCCCCGCCGTCCTGTTTGACATGCCGGTAGACCAGCCCGGTGACCCCGCGCACGAGCGTCTCGCGGTGGGCGACCCGCGGCCGGCCGACCCGCACATCGAGGCCGTGGTCGCGGCGGACCTTCTCCGTGGCCACCTCCAGATGCAGCTCGCCCATGCCGGAAAGAAGGGTCTGGCCGGTCTCCGGGTCCGTCCGCACGGCGAGCGACGGGTCCTCGTCGGCCAGCCGCACCAGGGCCGCCATCAGCCGCTGCGTGTCCGTGCTCCGCCGCGCCTCCACCGCCACGGACACGACCGGGTCGGCCACCGTGGGCGGTTCGAGGACCAGCGGGGCACCGGGCGCGCACAGGGTGGCACCCGGGCGGACGGTCCTTGGGCCGATGACCGCGACGATGTCCCCGGCCACCGCCGAGTCCACATCGACGTGCCGGTCCGCCTGGACCCGCAGGATGCGGCCGACGCGTTCGCCGCGCCCCGTGCCGGCGTCCAGCACCGTTTCCCCCTTCCCGACCGTCCCCGAGTACACGCGCAGATACGTCAGCCGGCCCGTCGCGGTCGCGTTCACCTTGAACGCCAGCGCGGCGAACGGCTCCGCCGGATCGGCGGCCCGCTCCTGCTCCGTCCCGCCCCACGTACCCCGTACCGGCGGCACGTCAGCGGGGGAGGGCAGATACGCCACGACCGCCTCCAGCAAAGGCTCCACGCCCCGGTTGCGGTACGCCGAACCGCACAGCACCACGACC
Organism: Streptomyces sp. Mut1; assembly: GCF_030719295.1. NCBI lineage: Bacteria > Bacillati > Actinomycetota > Actinomycetes > Kitasatosporales > Streptomycetaceae > Streptomyces > Streptomyces castrisilvae. The sequence goes on from NZ_CP120997.1 coordinate 7,128,726, forward strand.
CCCTCACCGGTCCGCGTCAGATCCCGCAGCGCCCCGGCCAGCGTCCGCTCCGCAAGGCCGGACCCCGCGCAGAACTCCTCCAGAGCGGCCGGGTGCAGCTCCGCCACCGCCTCCTCCAGCAGCCGCCGGCGCCGGCCGGCCTCCTCCCGCAGTTCGACGGGCACATCGGTCTCCTCGTACGTGTCACCGCCGTCGGCCCACACCAGGGCGCGCATGCGCAGCAGGTCCACGACTCCGCGGAAGCCGTCCTCCCGGCCGATGGGCAGCTGGACCACGAGCGGGACCGTGTGCAGCCGCTCCCGGATCGAGGCGACCGCGGTGTCGAGGTCGGCGCCCGCCCGGTCGAGCTTGTTGACGAAGGCGATGCGCGGGACCGCGTGCCGGTCGGCCTGGCGCCACACCGACTCGCTCTGCGGCTCCACCCCGGCGACCGCGTCGAACACCGCGATCGCCCCGTCGAGCACCCTCAGCGCGCGTTCGACCTCGTCGGCGAAGTCGACGTGCCCCGGAGTGTCGATGAGGTTGACGCGGTGACCGGCCCAGGAGCAGCTGACGGCCGCGGCGAAGATGGTGATGCCCCGGTCGCGTTCCTGCGAGTCGAAGTCCGTGATGGTCGTACCGTCGTGGACCTCGCCGCGCTTGTGGGTGGTGCCGGTGGTGTAGAGGATGCGCTCGGTGACGGTGGTCTTGCCCGCGTCGACGTGGGCGAGGATGCCCAGGTTGCGGACGGTGTCGAGCGCGGATTCGAGAGGACGGTGCTGTTCGGTACGCACGGCCGGTGGCCTTTCGGGATGATCCGGAAGAAGACGGCGCGATGCCCGGACGAAGCGGTGCCCCCTGAGGGGGCGGGTCCGGTCTGTGGGCCCGCCGCCCCGCCACAACGGGGGATGAGCGACGGGGTGTCAGAAGAGGTGCGGGACCCGGGCGTTCATCACGGGGTCCGGGGCCGGCCGCGCAGCCGGCTCCGGGCGCCGTAGGACACCAGGATCACCTCGAACCGCGACGGGGGGACGACGGCGGCGGTGCGGTGGCGCACGGCGGTCTCCCCTCAACGGTCACGGCGGGCGCGGCGGCGGAGGGCCGGCGCGCGATGTGCGGCGAGTCTAGGGAGTGGGGTACGCACGGGGGAACCGGTTTTTCGGCCGGGGGCGGCACCGTCACCGTCCCGCAGCGGTTCGGGGACCGTTCCGTACCGCACCGGGCGCCGGGTGAGGGGCTTCCACGCGCCCCGGCACCGGCGGATCGCGCTCCGGCCGCAGCCGCGCCACTCGGCCGGCGACACACCCGCGCCCCGGCCGCCCCGCGTGATCAGGGCGTTCACCGGCGAGTGCGGGTCCAGGGCCATCGTGCGCGCCAGCAGGACGCCGACCACCAGCGGGGCGAGTGTGAGGGCCAGGGTGGTGCCGGCACTGGTGACGTGCCGCATGCGCGGGCGCTGTGCGTCGGGAGCCATGACCCCATTTCAGCGCCCGTGGCCCGCCCCGGGATCGGCTGACGTACTCAGACCGTGGCGCGGGACCGCACGACGTACTCAGACCGTACGGCCCGGGTACTCAGCAACCCGGGACGTACGGTCCGGCCTTCGCGGGGTCAGGCGGTGGTGCCGGGGTCCGAGCCCGCACCCGACGCCGCCTTGATGCCCTTGGTGATGTCGTCCAGGACGGACAGTTCCGGGGCCTTGGTGTTGATGTCGAACCCCGAGCGGACGATGACCAGCATGTCCTTGGACAGCGGCGAGGGGAAGGCGAGCGACTCGACGTAGCCGTCGTCGCCGTTCTTCGTCACCACCTTCCACCGCACCCGGTAGCCCTGCTGGCCGGCCACCGTGACCGCCTCGGACTTCAACTGCTGGTGCGAGGTGATGCCGCCGTAGATCTTCCCGCCGTAGGACTGTTCGGCGTTGTCCTCGATGTCCTTCTCGGCGGTGGCCTTCGCGGTCTTGGTGGTCAGTTCGAGCGCCTCGGCCGGGGCGGAGAACACCCCGCCGCGCACGCACTTCTTGTCGGTGTCACCGGGGCAGGCGTACGAACCGGTGGTCACCCCGGCGCCCATGCCCGACTCGCCCTCCCAGCCGTCGGGGACGGGGATGCTGATGCCGCTGGCCAGGTCCGTCGCGAAGCCGTCCTCGGTCTGCGGCTGCTCCGGCGTCTCGCGCCCGCCGCCGCTCCCGCCGCTGTCACCGTCCTCGCCGTTCCCGCCGCCGGGACCGCCGCGCTGCCGGTCGGGGGAGGGGGAGGGGGAGTCGGAAGGCGCGGAGGCCGTGGTGTCGCTCTTGCCGCCCGAGTCGTCCGTCAGCAGATAGACACCGCCCCCGATGGCGGCGAGCACCACCACGGCGGCGGTGATGCCGGCGCCGACGCGTAGCCGGCGGCTGCGTACGGACGCCGGTGGCACGCGCAGATGGTCGGTCCACTGGGTGCCGTCCCACCAACGCTCCTGGCGGGGGCCAAATCCTGAATACCCGGGGTCTGGATGCCAGCCGGGCGGGCTCGTCTGGGTCACGCCGGACACCGTATCCGGGTTGCCTGAGAATCCTATGAACTGGGTGCGCCGATCCCTGGGATGATCCGGCCCGAAGCAGGCGAGGTGCCATTTCGAGCCCCGCTTGGTCTAGACAACTGGAGGGGTGCTCGCTAACATCCGCCGACGAGGCGCGACGGGGCCGCCCGCCCGTCGCCCGCCCGATCGCGGCTGGAGGGAGAGCCCCGTGGAAGCGACCGCTCCCGACCACCGTTTCGCCGAGGACTACCGCCTCGCCCGGGAGATCCCGCGCGACGGGCTCACCGCCTGGCGGGCGGCCGTCGCGGCCGAGGTGGACCTCGCGCCGGGCGCGACCCTGCTGGACGTCGGCGCGGGTACCGGCGCCTTCTCCTCGGCGTTCGCCGACTGGTTCGGTGTGCGCGTACTCGCCGTGGAACCCGCGGCCGCCATGCGCGCGCTGATCCCCCGCACCGCGACGATCGAACCGCTGGACGGACGGGCCGAGGCCCTGCCGGTGCCGGACCGCTGTGCGGACGCGGCCTGGCTGGGCTCGGTCGTCCACCACATCGGCGATCTGCCCGCCGCCGCACGGGAGTTGCGCAGAGCCCTGAAGCCGGGCGCCCCGGTGCTCATCCGTAACTCCTTCCCCGGCCGGTGCGCACGTGACCTGCGGGTCCGCTTCTTCCCCGGAGCCGAGCGCATCGTCGACGGCTGTCCGACCGTCGAGCAGACCTGCGAAGCGTTCGCCGGGGCCGGCTTCGCCCGCGTGGCGCTGCACGCGGTGCCGCAGGAGAGCGCCCCGAGCCTCGCCGCGTTCGCCGACCGGATCAGGCGGGACACCGACGCGAAACTCCGGGGCCTGGGCGACGCCGAGTTCGAGCGCGGCATGCGGCGGCTGCGCACGGCCGCGGAGCAGGAGCCGGACCGGCCGGCCGTGAGCTGGATGGACCTGCTGGTCCTGGCCTGACACCGCGGCCGCGGGGCAGCCCGTACAGTCGGGCGCATGAGGCGAAGCGACGAGGAGGAGCAGGCCGTACGCGCCGCGATGCGGGGCGAGCTACGGCTGCTCGAACCAGCGGTGCGGGCATCACCCGAAGCGGTGCGCGCGCTCCTGGACCCGGAGTTCACCGAATTCGGCGCCTCCGGCCGCCGCTACGACCGCACTTCCATTCTGACGGTCACCTCGGCCGCCGGCGAGGACGACACCGGCCCGAGCGTCGCCACCGCGATGTCCGGCACGCTGCTCGCCCCCGGCCTGGTCCACCTGACGTACGTCAGCGAGCGCGACGGCCGCCTGTTCCGGCGCAGTTCGCTCTGGCGGCGGACCGGCGGGCGCTGGCGCATGTACTTCCATCAGGGCACCCCGGCCGGTGAGCCGGAGCAGGCCGGGGAATATCCGGCGGACAGCCCGAGCAGCCCTGATTAGGCTCACGGGATGACGCCATCCCACTATCCGCCCAAGCCCCGCCCCGGCGACCGCGTCGCCGTGCTCTCCCCGTCGTCCGGGCTTCCGGGCATCCTCCCGCTCCCGTACGAACTGGGACTGCGCCGTCTTGGCGAGGACTTCGGGCTGGAGCCGGTGGAGTACCCGTCCACCCGGAAGATGGGCTCCACCCCGCAGGAGCGGGCCGCCGACCTCCACGCGGCGTTCGCCGACCCGGACATCAAGGCGGTCATCTCCAGCATCGGCGGCGACGATCAGATCACCGTGCTGCCCCACCTGGACCGTGAACTGCTGCGTGCCCACCCCAAACCGTTCTTCGGCTACAGCGACTGCGTCAACCTGCTGGTGCTCCTCGACAACCTCGGCATCGTCGGCTACCACGGTGGTTCGGTGATGGTCGAGTTCGGGCGGCCCGGCGCGCTGCACCCGATGACGGCCGAGTCCCTGCGGGCCGCGCTCTTCACCCATGGCGACCACGAGCTGACCCCGGCGAAGGAGACCGGCAGTTTCGACCGGCCCTGGGAGGACCCGCGTACCTTCGACAGCGAAGCCACGCTGCTCCCCGCCGGCGGCTGGACCTGGCACAACCCCGGGCGGGTGGTCCAGGGCGCGGGCTGGGGCGGCAACCTGGAGATCCTCTCCTGGCTGCTGATGGCCGACCGGGAGATCCTGCCGCCGGACGCCTACGAGGGCCGGGTGCTGTTCCTGGAGACGTCCGAGGAACTGCCGAGCGCCGACGAGGTGTTCCGCATCCTGCGGAACATGGGGGAGCGGGGCCTGCTGCGGCGCTTCCCCGCCCTGCTGATGGGCCGGGCCAAGAACTGGTCCTTCGACCGGCCGCTCGACGCCGCGGCCGGTGAGCGGTACCGCGAGCAGCAGCGGCAGGCGGTGCTGCGGGTGTTGGAGGAGTACGCCCCGGAGACGATGGCCGTCTTCGATGTCGACTTCGGGCACACCGACCCGCAGGTGATCATTCCGTACGGCGGCCGGATCCGGGTGGACGGTCGGGCCCGGCGCATCGTGGTCACGTACTGAGCGCGATTCCGGCGGTGCGCGGTTCATTCTTCTGTGGTCCGACCACATGGCATGTGTGACATAGTCGAGATATGCGTACAGACCGGAACGGGGAGTGGGAGTAGCGGATGCCTGTCGAGTGGCAGCCCGTGCGGCAGGTCCGGACCCATGAACTCGTGCTGCAGAGCATCGAGGAGCAGGTCTTCGCGGGGAAGCTCAGGGCCGGTGACCGGCTGCCGCCCGAACGTGAACTGGCCCCCGTCTTCGGGGTGAGCCGTTCCGCGCTGCGTGAGGCGCTCCGGGTGCTGGAGACCATCGGGGTGCTGGTCGCGCAGCCCGGCCGGGGGCCCGACTCCGGGGCCCGCATCGTCCGCAACCCGGACGACGCCCTCGGGCGGCTGCTGCGGCTCCACTTCGCCCTGGGCAGCTACAGCCTCCACGATGTGATGGAGGCCAGGGTCGCCCTGGAGCGCGCCAGCTTCGCCGCCGCCGCGGCGCACGCCTCCGGCGCGGACCTGGACGCGGCGGGCGAGATCGTCCAGCGGATGTCGCGCGAGGGCATCGAGCCGGAGGAGTTCAACGAGCTCGACACCGAGTTCCACGTCAAGGTGGCGAGCAGTTCGGGCAACGCGCTCACCTCGACGCTGACCGCCGCGGTGCGTGAGTCCGTACGCCCCCTCATCCTGCGGGCCCTCGAAGACGTGGACGACTGGCCGGCCGCCCAGGCCCATCTCAACCGCCAGCACACCGAGATGCTGAGGCTGGTGCGCGCCGGCCGCGGCGCGGAGGCCGCCGACCTCGCCGAGCAGCACATCCGCGGCTTCCACGGCACGCTGGTCGACGAGGACCGGCCCGGCGCCGCCGAGTAGCGCCCGCTCGCCCACGGCGTGGGGCCGGTGCGTGGACCTGGTCCACGCACCGGCCCCTTTCGCGTCGCGGCGGCCGTGCGGTGCGGCTACGGCGGCGTCCAGGAGTTGGCGTGGCCGCCGAGATGGTCATCAGCCCGCAGAATCTGGCCATCGCCGCGACGACGTCGCGATGCCCGGCTCGGAACGCATCCTGCTCGGCAGGGTCGGGGCGACACCGTCCGGCAGGAGCTCCGGGTGCGTGTACATCTGCCGATATCGGACGGAGGGTAGTATGGTCGGACCACAACTTGCGATCGGGGAGGCTCCATGCGTATCGGACTCTTCGCCACCTGTCTGGGAGACACGCTCTTCCCCGAGGCGGTGAAATCCACCGCGGTGCTGCTGGCCCGCCTGGGCCACGACGTGGTGTTCCCGCCGGGCCAGACCTGCTGCGGCCAGATGCACGTCAACACCGGCTACCAGCGCGAGCCCGTGCCCCTGGTGCGCAACTTCGCCGAACAGTTCGGCGACGCCTCCATCGACGCCGTCGTCATGCCGTCGGGCTCGTGCGCCGGCTCGGTCCGCCACCAGCACGAGATCATCGCCGAGCGCTACGGGGACGCGGCCCTGCGCGCGGGCGTCGCCACCGTCAAGGCGAAGACGTACGAGCTCTCGGAGCTGCTCGTCGACGTGCTGGACGTGAGCGACGTCGGCGCGTACTTCCCGCACCGCGTCACGTACCACCCCACCTGCCACTCGCTGCGCATGCTGCGCGTCGGCGACAAGCCACTGCGGCTGCTGCGGGCCGTCGACTCGATCGACCTGGCCGAGCTGCCCGAGGCGGACGCCTGCTGCGGGTTCGGCGGCACCTTCGCCGTGAAGAACGCCGAGACCTCGACGGCGATGCTCCAGGACAAGATGCGCAACGTCACCGCCACCGGCGCGGCCGTGTGCACCGCGGGCGACTCGTCCTGTCTGATGCACATCGGCGGCGGGCTCTCCCGGATCACGTCCGGCACCCGCACCCTGCACCTGGCGCAGATCCTCTCCTCCACCCGCACCTCGCCGCACGTCCTGACGGAGGCCGCCCGATGAGCGCAACCTTTCTCGGCATGCCCGCGACCCCGCCCCGGTCCCCGTACGGCACGGGCAACCTGCGCGGCGACCGGAAGTTCCCCGCCGCCGCCCACGACGAACTGCGCAACGAACAGCTGCGCGGCAACCTCGGCCGCGCCACCCGCACCATCCGCGCCAAACGGCTGACCGTCACCGGCGAGCTGCCCGACTGGGAGGAGCTGCGCGACGCCGGATCGGCCATCAAGACCGACACCATGAACCGCCTCCCCGAACTCCTGGAGGAGCTGGAGCGCAACGTCACCGCGCGCGGCGGCACCGTCCACTGGGCACGCGACGGCGTCGAGGCCAACGAGATCGTCGCCCGGCTGATCAAGGAGACGGGCAGCGAGGAGGTCATCAAGGTCAAGTCGATGGCCACCCAGGAGATCGGCCTCAACGAGCACCTCGAATCGCTCGGCATCACCGCGCACGAGACCGACCTCGCGGAACTCATCGTGCAGCTCGCCCACGACAAGCCCTCGCACATCCTGGTGCCCGCGATCCACCGCAACCGGGACGAGATCCGGCAGATCTTCCTCAAGGAGATCCCGGGCGTCGACCCGTCCCTGGACAACGTCCCCGCGCACCTGGCCGCCGCGGCCCGCGTCTATCTGCGCGAGAAGTTCATGACCACCGAGGTGGCTGTCTCCGGAGCCAACTTCGGCATCGCCGAGACCGGCACCCTGTCCGTCGTCGAGTCGGAGGGCAACGGCCGCATGTGCCTGACCCTGCCCGACACCCTGATCACCGTCATGGGCATCGAGAAGGTCCTGCCGCGCTACCAGGACCTGGAAGTCTTCCTCCAGCTCCTGCCGCGCTCGTCCACGGGCGAGCGGATGAACCCGTACACCTCGATGTGGACCGGCGTCACCCCCGGAGACGGGCCGCAGACCTTCCACCTGGTCCTCCTCGACAACGGCCGGACCGCGGCCCTCGCCGACCGGATCGGCCGCGAGGCGCTCAACTGCATCCGCTGCTCGGCCTGCCTCAACGTCTGCCCGGTCTACGAACGCACCGGCGGCCACGCCTACGGCTCGACCTACCCCGGACCGATCGGCGCCGTCCTCACCCCGCAGCTCGCCGGCATGGACGCGGCCAGGGACGACCCCAACAGCTCGCTGCCGTACGCCTCCAGCCTCTGCGGCGCCTGCTTCGACGCTTGCCCCGTCAAGATCGACATCCCGTCCCTGCTGGTCGAGCTGCGCCACCAGCACACCGAGCGGTCCGGCACCACCGCCGAGAAGCTGGCCATGAAGGCGGCCGCCGGGGTGATGAGCAGGCCCAAGGTGTACACGGCGGCGCAGAAGGCATCAGGACTCGGCCGGGTCCTGGCCGGCCGCGACGGGAAGTTCTCGCACCTGCCGCCGCCGTTCTCCGGCTGGAGCGAAAGCCGCGACACCCCGGCCCCGCCCGAACAGACCTTCCGGGCCTGGCTGGCCTCGGCGGAAGGCGCGGCGACCATGCGCGCGGCCGCCGACGAGCACACCCGTGGCGGGCAGCCCACCCGGGACCAGCAGCAGGAGGAGGACAAGTGACGACCGCCCGTGAGACCGTCCTCGGCCGCGTCCGGGACGCACTCGCCCTCGCACCCGCCGCCGACGGCGCCCCCGTACCGCGTGCCTACCGCACCGGCCGCACCCTGCCCGACGAGGAACGCCTCGCGCTGTTCACCGACCGCCTGGCCGACTACAAGGCGCGGGTCCACCCCTGCACCGCCGACCGGACCGCCGAGGTCATCGCCGAAGTGCTGCGCGAACAGGGAGCAGAACGGATCGGCGTGCCCGCCGGGCTCGACCCGCGGTGGCTCTCCGCCCACGACGGCGAGGTCCGGCAGGACTCCGCGGACATCCCCGCGCCGAGCCTGGACGCCCTCGACGGCGTCGTCACCGCCTCCGCCGTCAGCTGCGCCGAGACCGGCACCATCTTCCTGGACGGCTCACCCGACCAGGGACGGCGGGCGCTGTCCCTGGTGCCCGACCTCCATGTGTGCGTGGTCGACCTGTCGACCGTGGAGGTGGGCGTACCGGAGGCGGTGGCCCGGCTGGTACCGGAGCGCCCGACCACGCTGATCAGCGGTCCTTCGGCCACCTCCGACATCGAGCTGGAGCGCGTCGAGGGCGTCCACGGCCCGCGCACCCTGGCGGTCGTCATCCGCACGGACGCGTAGGACGGGGGCGGGCGGGGCCGCACTGCCCCCGCCGCCGTGTCACCCGGCGGGTCGGGCGGGGGCACCGCAGGGCGCCCCCCGGCAGCCCGGCAGCCCGTCGGGCGGGAGCCGGGGCAGCCGGCCCGGGGGCGGTGCGCTCAGGCGAGGAACGCCAGCCTTTCGCGTCGTACGGGATGGGCGAAGCCCCCGCCCGTGGCCCAGCGGCCGGCCTCGGTGGCGGCCAGATCGGCCAGGCGCTGCCACTCGTTGCCCTGGGAGCCCGCCAGATGGGGGGTGATCAGGGCGTTCTCGCACTCCCACAGCGGGTGTCCGGCCGGCAGGGTGTCCGGTTCCGTGACGTCCAGGACCGCCCGGATACGGTCCTGCCGCAACACGTCGACCAGGGCGTCCTGGTCGATGACGGCGCCTCGCGCGGTGTTGAGGAGCACCGCGTCCGGCCGCATGGACATCAGCAGTTCCCGGCCGACCAGACCGTGGGTCGCGGGCAGCAGCGGGGTGTGGACGCTCACCACGTCGCTGTCCGCGAAGAGTTCGCCGAGCCCCACCGGCCGGACGCCCAGCGCGGCGGCCTCCTCGTCGGAGACGTACGGGTCGTGCAGCAGCACCCGCAGGTCGTACGGGCGCAGCAGCTCGACCACCCGGCGGCCGATGAGCGAGGCGGACAGAATGCCCACGGTCCGCCGGTAGTTGCCCACCTCCGGGGAGTCGGTGAGCCAGTCGTCGCGGTGGCCCGCACGGTAGGAGCGGGCCCGCTCCAGGACCCGCTTGCCGGAGAGCAGGATCATCGCGACGGTGTATTCGGCGACCGGCAGCGCGTTGGCCGCGGCGGCGGACGACACCTCGATGCCGCGCTCCCAGCAGGCGTCCGTGATGTGTCCCCGCACGGAGCCCGCCGTGTGCACGACCGCCCGCAGCCGGGGCGCCGACGCGAGCGCCGCGGCGTCCAGGGGCGGGCATCCCCAGCCGGTGACCAGGAGTTCGGCGTCCGCGAGCACGGCGCGGGCCCGGTCGGTGGTGAAGTCGTCGAGCACGGGCGGCGGCGCCAGGTCGCACACCTGGGAGAACGCCGCCAGGGTGCGCTCGTCCAGGATCGCTGCGGCGGTCTCGGGTCCCATGGCGAAAGCGGCGCGCGGGCGGTGCCCGGCGGGCCGGTGGGCGGGTGTCGTGCTGGGCATCGGTCTCCAGGTGGCGAGGGCGGGCGGACGGTCCCGGCTGCCTGCCGGCGCCGCGCGACTTCGGCGCAGCATAGCCAGCCCGTACCGGGGCCCTGTGAGGCCGGACCCCGGGCACGCGTGGTCGACCTGGGGGTTAGGCTCTCCGCCTGGCATGGACACACTTACCCTCTGGCAACTGGCGGCACTGGCCGCGGCATCCGCACTCGTCGGCTTCTCCAAGACGGCCGTCAGCGGTGCCAACACGATCAGCCTCGCGGTCTTCGCGGCGGTACTTCCCGCCCGTGAGTCGACCGGAGTGCTGCTCCCGATCCTGATCGCCGGCGATGTGCTCGCCGTCCTGGTCTACCGGCGCCACGCGCACTGGCCGACCCTGCTGCGGCTCTTCCCGGCCGTGGCGGTCGGTGTGGTGGCGGGGACGCTGTTCATGATGTGGGCCGACGACGCCACCGTACGGACCTCCATCGGCGCGATCCTCGTCTTCATGGCCGGCGTCACCATCTGGCGCCGGCGCCGGACGGAGGCGGGCGGGGAACCGGGCGAGCCGGACGGGCCGCCCACCGCTGCCGAGCGGCTCAAGGCCCGCTCGTACGGGGTGCTCGGCGGATTCACCACCATGGTCGCCAACGCGGGCGGCCCCGTGATGTCGCTCTATCTGCTCTCGGCCGGGTTCCGCAAACTCGGCTTCCTGGGCACCTCGGCGTTGTTCTTCCTGATCGTCAACGTCTCGAAGGTGCCGTTCAGTGTCGGCCTCGGGCTGATCGACGGGCAGACGCTGCTGCTGGACGCCTGCATGCTGCTGTTCGTGCTCCCGGGCGCCTGGCTCGGCCGCGTCTGCGTGGACCGGATCAACGAGCGGCTCTTCGAACGGCTCGTGCTGGCCGCCACCGTCGTCGGCGGCCTCCAACTGCTCCTGGTCTGAGGGCGAACCGGCCGGCCCCCGGCGGAAGGGCGTCCGCCGGGGGCCGGGGGACCGGAGGGACCGGTCAGATGATGCCTTCCTCGATCTCGGCCTGCTCGCGCGCGTTCCCGTACGCCGACGGCGTGCCGTACGAGCGTCGCGCGATGAACCACCAGACCGTGGCCAGGACCAGTACGGCGACCAGAGCGATCGACGCGTAGTTCATGGAGTCGATGGTCACCGGCGAGGACTGCGGCAGCAGGAACAGCACGGTCACGATCGCCACCCACGCCACCGCGATCCAGCCCACCGGCTTCGACCACCGGCCCAGGTGCCACGGCCCGCGCTCGAACCGGCTGCCCGCGCGCAGCTTCAGGAAGATCGGTATCGCGTACGCCGGGGTGATGCCGATGACGTTGATCGCGGTCACCGCACCGTACGCGGTCTCCGAGTAGAGCGACGGCACGGCGAGCACCCCGGCGACGATCACCGAGAGCCACACCGCGGGGACGGGCGTCTGGGTGCGGGCGCTCACCTTGCGCCAGAGCGCGGAACCGGGCAGCGCGTTGTCGCGGCTGAAGGCGAACACCATCCGGCTGGCGGCGGCGACCTCGGCGTTCCCGCAGAACAGCTGTGCCGCGATCACGATCAGCAGCATCGCCGTGGCGCCCGAGGTGCCGAGCGCGTCGATCAGGATCTGTGCGGGCGGCACCCCGGTGGCGCTCTCCTGCGTTCCCGCGTAGTCCTGGATCGCGAAGGTGAGGCCGGCCAGCAGCACGAAACCGGCCACCCATGACACCCAGATCGCCCGGACGATGCCGCGCGCGGCCGAGACCGAGGCGTTCGACGTCTCCTCGGACAGGTGGGCGGAGGCGTCGTAGCCGCAGAACGTGTACTGCGCCAGCAGCAGCCCGATCGCCGCCACGTAGAGAGGGTTCTCCCAGCCGGTGTCGTTGACGAACTCGGTGAAGACGAAGGACGGCGACTGGTGGTGCGAGGGCACGATCGCCAGTACGGAGACGATCACCGCGACACCCGCCAGGTGCCACCACACGCTGATGGAGTTCAGGACGCTGACGAGCCGGACGCCGAAGAGGTTCAGCACGGCGTGCAGGAGCAGGATGCAGACAAAGATGATCATGGTCTTGCCGGGAGTGGGCGTGAAGCCCCACTGGAGGTTCATCAGCGCACCGGTGAACAGCGCGGCGCCGTAGTCGATGCCCGCGATCGCACCGAGCAGCCCCAGCAGGTTCAGCCACCCGGTGTACCAGCCCCACTTGCGGCCGCCCAGCCGGTCCGCCATGTAGTACAGGGCGCCGGACGTCGGATACGCGCTCGTCACCTCGGCGAGCGCCATGCCGACGCAGAGCACGAACAGGCCGACCCCCGCCCAGCCCCAGAGCATCACCGACGGCCCGCCCGTCGACATGCCGAAGCCGTACAGGGTCATGCACCCGGAGAGGATCGAGATGACGGAGAAGCTGATGGCGAAGTTGCCGAACCCGCCCATGCGGCGGGCCAGGACCGGCTGGTAGCCGAGTTCGCGGAGCCGTTGCTCCTCGTCCTTCGCCGTGGTCGTTCCGGCGCCCTTCCGGGGAGAGGTGGACACGGACATGGGGAACCTCCTGAGCGGTGGATGGGCAGGAAAAGAGAGCGGGGGAGGGCAGGCGGAGCCGTGCTCAGCCCTGTCTGCCGGAGCCCCGGTCCGCCGCGAGGGCGCGGCCGCGGGCGCGGACGAACACTTCCTCGGCGCCGCCGGGGTCGTCGGGCGTGCGGGAGCGGTAGGCCCAGGGGAGCGAGGTGAAATACGGCCCCAGCTCCCTGAACACGGCTGCGGCGTCCGCGAATTGGAGCGCCCCCCACAAGGCGTGCGCCAGGTGGTTGAGGTCGAGCAGGGTGCGGGCCGCGGCGGGGGAGCGGTGGTACCAGATCTCCAGCGCGCGCAGGGCCTCGCGTTCCGCGTCCTCGGTGATCCAGTGCAGGTCGAGCGCCTTGCCGTGGTCGTGCTCGCGGCGGTAGCGCTCGACCCGGACGTACAGCGGGAGTACGTGGAGGGGGGAGCCGTCGGGTGCCGTGGAGGACGCCCACTGAACGAAGTTGACCGCCGCGGAGAGGGTGCCGCGGGTCTTGCAGGCGTACACGAACTGGAGCATCCGGTGGTACGCCTCGCGGTTGTGCGGGTCGCGCTGGTCGGCCTCGGCCAGCAGCCCCCAGGGGCCGGGGAAGAGCATCGGGCCGGGTGGCGGCAGCCGGTGCTCGGCCAGGCGCTGGTCGTCGTCGAGCTGGGACAGGGCCAGCAGGCACACCCACGGCACCGGGTCGGCCGGCGAGGCGTGGGCCGCCGACCGGCACGCCTCCCAGGCCTCCTGCCAGAGCTCCTGACCGCTGGGGTGTCCCGCGCGGTTGGCCCGTACCGCCCGCTCCACGGCGACCCGGGCGCGCATCACGACCGCGGCGACGCTCCCGGGCTCCTCGGTCAGCCAGGCGTGCACCGCGTCCGAGCCCGCGGCGACCGCGCCGAGCACCTGGGTGCGCTGGGTCCACAGAGACCAGTCCGGGGTGCGGTCGAGGAGGTCGCGCATGGCGAGCCAGCGTCCGGTGCGTAAGTCCTGTAACGCCGCTCTGAGCTCATTGTCGTGGCCGGCCGGATGGTAAACCGGCCGGAATTCACCGTTGGCCATGGACGCGCTCGGGACTGGGTGCTGAATTCATCGATCCTCAGGAATATTGCGGCGAAGAAACTGTTGAATTGCGAACTGCTCTTGGGCGTCCGGTTGCTGCTCGGCGGTGAGTGTAGAGCCCTTTGCGCGGAACTCTCGAACGAATCCTGGATTTCATTCAAGTCTCTTGCTACCGGCCGGTGTTGGTGATCTCCGCACGGTTCCGGACATACGGGTGGCAGGTGCTTGACGTAACCCTTGGTCTGCACCACTCTGGGTTGCCGCGACCGTAGATCATGATTCCGTTCAAGCCTCCGGGCTTGCGTACCGCTGGAGAACCGATGACAGGCCCGGTGCTCGCAATCGACCAGGGCACTTCGGGAACGAAGGCGCTGGTGATCTGTCCCGAGCGCGGCGTGATCGGTTCCGGTTCCGCTCCCGTGCGTCCCCGATACGGCCCGGGCGGAGCGGTCGAGGCCGATCCCGCGGAATTACTCGCATCGGTCATCGGGGCGGGAGAACGGGCGCTCGCCGAATCAGGCGGGACCGTTGACGCCGTGGGGCTCGCCAACCAGGGCGAGACCGTACTCGCCTGGGACCCGGACACCGGGCGCCCCCTCACCGAGGCGATCGTCTGGCAGGACCGGCGCGCCGAGACGGTCTGCACGGAACTCGCCCCCCACGGGGAAGAGCTGAAGCAGCTCACCGGACTTCCGCTCGACCCCTACTTCGCCGCCCCGAAAATGGCGTGGATCCGCCGCGAACTGACCAGGGAGGGCGTCGTCACCACCAGCGACGCCTGGCTCGTCCACCAGCTCACCGGCGCCTTCGTCACGGACGCCGCCACCGCCGGGCGCACCCAGCTGCTCGACCTGGACCGCGCCGCCTGGTCACCGGCCGCCCTCGACGTCTTCGGGCTCGGCGGCGAACGCCTGCCGGACGTGGTCGACGCCGCCGGCCCCTTCGGTACGACCGGAGCGTTCGGCGGCGACCTCCCGCTCACCGGCCTCCTCGTCGACCAGCAGGCTGCCCTGCTCGCGCAGAGCGCCCTGGACCCGGGCACCGCCAAGTGCACCTACGGCACCGGAGCGTTCCTGCTGGCCGGGACCGGCTCCACGCCGGTCCGGGGCGGCAGCGGCCTCGTCAGCTGCGTGGCCTGGCGGTTCGGCGGGCACACCAGCTACTGCCTGGACGGGCAGGTCTACACCGCCGCCTCCGCGGTGCGCTGGCTCACCGACCTCAAGGTGATCTCCGGCGCCGCCGACCTCGACCCGGTCGGCTCCTCGGTGCCCGACTCCGCGGGCGTCACCTTCGTCCCCGCACTCGCGGGCCTCGCCGCCCCCTGGTGGCGCGGCGACCTGCGCGGCTCGCTCACCGGCCTCGGCCTCGACACCTCGGCCGGGCACCTGGTGCGGGCCCTGTGCGAGGGGATCGCCGCCCAGGTGGCCGAGCTGGCCGGCGCGGTCACGGCTGACCGGGGCACACCCCTGTCCGTGCTCCGCGTCGACGGCGGCCTGACCCGCTCGGCCCTCCTCATGCAGACCCAGGCCGACCTGCTGCAACGGCCCGTCGAGGTGTCCGCGCTGCCCGACGTCACCGCGCTCGGCGTCGGCGCGGTGGCCCGCATGGGCCACGACCCCACGCTCCCGCTCGACCGGGCCGTCCCCGACTGGAGACCGGCCGCGGTCTACGAACCACGCATCGGCCCCGACGAGGCCGCCGAACGCCTCGGCGCCTTCCGCGCCGCCGTGCACACCCTCCTGGAACGGTCATGAACCCCGCCGGAACCGCCCGGTGACGCCCACCGTCACCAGGGCCGGTCAGCCGCTGCCCGGCGGCCCCCCGTACGACGTCACGGTCATCGGCGCCGGAGTGGTCGGCACCGCCATCGCCCGGGAACTGGCCCGCCACCCGCTGCGCACCGCCCTGGTCGAGGCCACGGACGACATCGCCAACGGCACCTCCAAGGCCAACACCGCGATCCTGCACACCGGCTTCGACGCCGTCCCCGGCACGCTGGAAGCCCGCCTCGTACGCGAGGGACAGCGCCTGCTGGCCGCCCACGCCGGACGGACCGGTATCCCCGTCGAACGCGTCGGCGCCCTCCTCATCGCCTGGGACCAGGAACAACTGGACGCCCTGCCGGGCCTGTTGGCCAAGGCCGAACGCAACGGCTACCACGCCGCCCGGCTCCTGGACGCCGAGGAGACCGCCGCACGCGAACCCCACATCGGGCCGGGCGCGCTCGGCGCCCTGGAGATCCCCGACGAAGCCGTCATCTGCCCCT
Source organism: Streptomyces sp. Mut1 (assembly GCF_030719295.1). Lineage (NCBI taxonomy): Bacteria > Bacillati > Actinomycetota > Actinomycetes > Kitasatosporales > Streptomycetaceae > Streptomyces > Streptomyces castrisilvae. The sequence continues at coordinate 7,144,816 of NZ_CP120997.1, forward strand.
GGACCACCCCGCTCTCCTACGCCACCCAGGCGGTCCGGGCCGGGGTCCACCTCCACCTGGACTGCCCCGTCCAGGACCTCGCGTACGCCGACGGCCTGCACACCCTCACCACCGGCCGGGGCACCCTGCGTACCGGCCTGCTGATCAACGCCGCCGGCCTGTACGCCGACGCGATCGACCGCCTGCTCGGCCACGACACCTTCACCGTGCGCCCGCGCCGCGGCCAGCTCATCGTCTTCGACAAGCTCGCCCGCGACCTGGTCGGCCACATCCTGCTCCCCGTCCCCACCGCGGCCGGCAAGGGCGTCCTGGTGGCCCCGACCGTCTTCGGCAACGTCCTGCTCGGCCCCACCGCCGAGGACCTGGACGACAAGACCGCCACCGAGTCCACCGCCGAAGGGCTCGCCCTGCTCCGGGAGAAGGGGCGCCGCATCCTGCCCCGGCTGCTCGACGAGGAGGTCACCGCCGTCTACGCGGGCCTGCGGGCGGCCACCGGCCAGGAGGACTACCGGATCACGGCCCGGCCCGAGCAGCGCTCCATCACCGTCGGCGGCATCCGCTCCACCGGCCTCACCGCCTCCATGGCCATCGCCGAGTACGTCGTCTCCCTCCTCCCCGGCACCGGACTCGACCCGGGCGAACCCACCGAACTCGCCCCCCTGACCATGCCCGGCCTCGGCGAGGGGGCCGACCGCCCCTACCTCGACGCCGGCCTCATCGCCCGGGACCCCGCCTACGGCACCCTGGTCTGCCACTGCGAACGCGTCACCGAGGGCGAGATCCGTGACGCCCTCACCTCCACACTCCCGCCCCGCTCCGCCGAAGGGCTCGCCCGCAGGACCCGGGCCGGCAACGGACGCTGCCAGGGCTTCCACTGCGGGGCCGCGATCCGCGCACGTATCGAGGGAGCCCGCTCATGACCCGACGCGAACGCGCCGTCGACATCCTGGTCGTCGGAGCCGGGCCGGCCGGGCTCGCCGCCGCGGCCGGACTCGCCGCGGCCGGCCCCCTCCACATCGAGGTCCTGGAACGCGAACAGACCGCGGGCGGCATTCCCCGCCACTGCGCCCACGGCGGCTTCGGCACGCGCGAGACCGGCGACCTCAGCGGTCCCGCGTACGCCCTGCACTGCGCGGCCGAGGCGCGACGGGCCGGTGCCACGCTGCGCACCGGCCTCACCGTCACCGGCTGGGCCGGGCCCCGCACCCTCGACGCCACCGGCCCCGGCGGCCTCGAACGGATCACCGCCCGGGCCGTCGTCCTCGCCACCGGCGCCCGGGAGCGCCCCCGCGCCGCCCGGCTCGTCCCCGGCACCCGTCCCGCCGGCGTCTACACCACCGGCGAACTCCAGCAGGCCGTCCACCTCCATCACCAGCACATCGGCACCCGGGCGGTGGTCATCGGCGACGAACCGGTCAGCGATGCGGCAGCCGACACCCTGCGCACCGCCGGAGTCCACCTCGTCGCCCGGGTCACCACCCACCCGCCCCGCCCCCTGGCCGCCGTACGCAGGGGCGGCGGCGCACCGCTGCTCACCCGCACCACCGTCACCGCCCTGACCGGCCGCCCCCGGCTCACCGGTGTCCGGGTGCGCCACGAGGACGGCCGTACGGCCACCCTGGCCTGCGACACCGTGGTGTTCACCGCCGACTGGATCCCGGACCACGAACTCGCGCGGCGCGGCGGGCTGCCCATGGACCCCGGCACCCGGGGCCCCGCCCACGACCCCGCGTACCGCACCGGGCAGCCGGGAGTCTTCGCCGTGGGCAGCCTCCTGCACGGCGGGGAGGGCGCGGGCACCGCCGCCCGCGAGGGCCGAGCCGTCACCGCACCCGTACTGCGCCACCTGGCCACCGGCGCCTGGCCGGTGAGCGGGCCGCCGCTCACCGTCGAAGAGCCCCTGGAATGGACCGCCCCCAACCTGGCCGGGCCCGGCGGCACCCGCCTCCTGCTGCGCACCGCCCGCCGGCTGACCGCACCCCTGCTCGTCGCCCGACAGGACGGGGCCGTGCTGCACCGGCACCGGGTGGTCAGGACCGTCCCGCCGGGCAGCGCCTTTCCCCTGGCCGCCGACTGGCTGGAGCGGGCCGACCCGCGGGGCGGCGCGGTGCGCCTGACCATCGGCGGGTGACCGCGGACCCGGGGGGCCGGTGGCCCGGGGGACCAGCGGCTCAGTGACTCAGGGAACCAGCAGCCGGTCCGAGACTCAGGGAATCAGCAGCCGGTCCGAGACTCAGGGAATCAGCAGCCAGTCGGAGCCGATCGCGGCGATCAGGCCGAGACCCAGCAGCCAACTGCCCAGCCGAGTACGGCCGTTGCGGCTCAGCTCGATCACGACTCCGCACAGGATGAGCGCCAGCCCGTACACCCCGACCACCAGCACCGAGGACCGGCTCGCGATCCGCAGACCGAGCACCACGGCCATCGCCGCCATCCCCACCGACGAGAGCACGACGCGCAGCTGTCTCGCCTGGCGCGGAGTCAGCCGGCGCTCCCCGCCGGCCCCGGCCACACCCTCGTCGTCCGCCGCCTCGTCCGTGACGTCCTCCACCACGTCCACGGCCGCCTCGTCGGCTATCGGGGCGTCCACGGTCCGGTCCTGGTCAGAAGTGCTCATGAGGCCGGATGGTAATGGCTCCGACCGCACCTGTTCCCCGCTGTCAACCAACACCGTCGAAACCAGGCCGAGTTCATCCCGGCCCCGGCCCCGTGCCCAGCCACGGTCATGACGCGTCCGCCCGGAGCCTCGGCGCCTCGGCGGCCGCGTCGACGGGCCCCGTGTCCGTACGCTCCACCCGCGCCGCCAGCTCCCGGGCCCAGCCGGCCAGCGCCCCGGCCCCGATCCCATGCGTCCCGGCCGTCCCGTACGCCTCCAGGGCCGCCGCGCCACGCCGCAGCAGCCGTGCCCCACCCGTGGCGTTGCCCCGGGCCGCGTGGGTCAGCCCCACGGCCAGCTGGGCGAGCCCGCGCCACAACTCCCGTTCCCCCTCGGGGCCCGACTTCCAGGCGTCCTCGAAAACCTCGTGGGCGTGGAAGGGCATGCCCGCGTCCAGCAGCCGCTGGGCCTCCCGCACCGTCTCGTCGGCGGTGCGCACGACCCCCTCCGGCTGCCGCTCCACCCCCGGTGTCCCGTACGGCAACGGGCGCCCCAGCCCGTCGCGGGGGCGCGCGTTGTGCGCCCTGCCCTCGGAGTCCCGGTCCCTGCGTGTCTCGTTCACACCACCGATTGTGCCCCGTACCTGCGGTGAACTGTCCGAACCACTGTCGGTCGGGCCCCGCGCACGACTAGGCTCGACCACCATGTTCACGACTTTGGGGGAGGCTAGGCATGAAGCCGTCCCGGCCGCTTTATGAGCGCGAACCGGAACTCGCCACCGCCGCGCAGGCCATCGACGCGCTCTGCGGTGCGCAGGCGACCGGCGGGCTGCTGATCTACAGCGGCGAGGCAGGCATCGGCAAGACCGCGCTCCTGGCCGAGGTCAGGGCCATGGCGCAGGACCGGTGCACCATCTGGTCCGCACGCGGCGGGGAGACCGTCACCTCCGTGCCGTTCCACGTCGTACGGCAGCTGCTCCAGCCCGCGCTGGACCAGTTCCCGGCGGACGACGTGCGGGCCCTGTTCGGCTCCTGGTTCGACATCGCGGCCCCGGCCCTCGGACTCGCCGAGCCCTCCGGCCCGCAGCCCGACCCCCAGGGTGTACGCGACGGCCTCGACTACGTCGTCAAGCGCCTCGCCTCCCGGCTGAGCCACCGCCCGCTGCTGCTCCTCATCGACGACGCCCACTGGGCGGACGGCGAATCCCTGGCCTGGCTCGCCTCGTTCACCGCCCGCCTCGGCGACCTGCGCGTGCTCGTCGTCCAGGCACACCGTCCCGAGGAGCTGGCGGCCCGCGAGGCCGCGCGCAACGCGGCGGGCGGCCACCCCGCGCAGATCCGCGTCGCGCTGCGCGCCCTCACCCCCGACGCCACCGCGGAACTGGTCCGCGCGGCCCTCGGAGAGCACGCCGACGACCCCTTCTGCCGCGAGGTCTGGGCCGTCACCGGCGGCAACCCCTACGAGGCGGTCGAGCTCGTCGCCAAGGTCCAGGACCGCGAGCTCGTCCCGCTGGAGGAGTCCGCCGGGCTGCTGCGCGAACTCGGCGCGTCCGCCCGGGGCAGCGGCCTTGTCGCCCGGCTCGAACGGCTCGGCACCAACGCCAACCGGTTCGCCTGGGCGGCCGCCGTCCTCGGCACCGAGATCTCCCAGGACCTCGCCGCCACCCTGGCCGGGATGAGCCCGGCCGAGGCGGCCGACTGCACCGCCCGGCTGCGCGAGGCCCGCATCGTCAGCGGCTTCGACCCGCTGGAGTTCGTGCACCCGCTGATCGCCTCCGCCGTGTACCGCTCCATCCCGCCGGCCACCCGCACCGCCATGCACGGCAGGGCCGCCTGGGCGATCACCCGGGCCGGGCTCGGCCCCGCCGCCGCCTCCCGCCACCTGCTCGAAGTCCACCCGGACGACGACCAGGAACTGGTCGAGCAACTGCGGGCGGCCGCGAAGCAGCACCTCGCCGTCGGCGCCCCCGAGGCCGCCCGCCGCTGCCTGGAGCGCGCCCTCCAGGAGCCGCCGCGCCACGACGTGCGCGCCACCCTGCTGTACGAGCTGGGGTGCGCGACACTCCTCAGCTCCCCGCCCACCACCGTGCGGCACCTGCGGGCCGCACTCGACATGCCGGGTCTCGCCGACGACGTGCGGGTGGACGCCACCTTCCGGCTCGCCGCCGCGCTCTCCCACAACAACCAGCTCAAGGAAGCCGCCCTGGCTCTGGCGGCCGAGGCCGAGCGCACCGCGCCGGGTCCCGGCCTGATGCGGTTGCAGGCCGCGCACTTCCTCTGGGAGGGCATGCAGGCCACCGAGGAGGACGGCCCCGGAAGGTCGCGCCGGCTCGCCGCCAACACCGACCACCTCGCCGGCCGCGACAACGCCGAACGCGCCCTGCTCACCCTGCGGGCCTTCGACGCGATGCTGCGGGGCGAGAACGCCCAGATCGTCGGCGACTTCTGCGAACGCGCCCTGGTCGACGGCCACCCGGCACGCGGACTCGGCTGGACCGACACCGAGTGGGGCTTCGAGCTCCCGGCCCTGGTCGGCATCACCTACGCCTTCACCGACCGGCTCGACCGCGCCGAGGAGCTGTTCGGCGAAGCGGTCCGGGCCTTCGAGATCTCCGGCTGGAGCGGCGCCCACCTGGCCTTCGCGCACACCCTTCTGGGCCTGGTCCACCGACGCCGCGGACGCCTCGCGGAGGCGGAGGGCTTCCTGCGCGAGGGACTGCGCCTCGCCGACCGGGTCGGCAGCGGACTCCCCGTCCACTGGGACGCCGCCTGCCTGCTGATCGACACCCTCCTGGCCCGGGGCCGGGTCCCCGAGGCACGCAAGGTCGCCGACCAGTACAACTTCGGCCTGCCCTACCCCAGCGCCATGGTGCTGCCCGACGCCCCGTGCGTTCGCGGCCGCCTGCTCCTGGCCGAAGGCCGTACGAGGGAGGCCGTGACCGAGCTCGAGGCGGCCGGGCGGGCACTGGAACCGCGCGGCCGGTTCAACGGCATCTGGGGCCCCTGGGCCGGTGACCTGGCCCGCGCCCTGGCCGAGGAGGACCCGGGCCGCGCCGCCCAGGTCGCCAACACCGCACGGGTGCACGCGGAGCGGTTCGGCACGGACACCGCCATCGGTGAGGCCCTGCGCTGCGTCGCCCTCTTCGCCCCGCCCGAGGAGGCCGTGTATCTCCTGGGCGAGGCCGTGCGCCATCTGGAGGCGTCCCCGTCCACGTACGAGTTCGCCCAGGCCCTGGTGGACCTCGGCATCGCGACGCGCTCGCCCCGGGAGCTGGCCCGAGCCCACAAGCTGGCTACGGCCTGCGGCGCCGAAGGAGTGGCGGCCCGCGCCCAGCAGGCACGCGCGTCGATCCGGTCCGCCGAGTGAGGTAATGTTTGCCGTGCAGCAGCCGCCCGGCCCGACCGGGCGGATTCGCGGCGGGACGTGGCGCAGCTTGGTAGCGCACTTGACTGGGGGTCAAGGGGTCGCAGGTTCAAATCCTGTCGTCCCGACTGGAGACAGTCGTAGATCAGGGGCCGGTTTCGGAGACATCCGAAATTGGCCCCTGATCGTTTTTGGGGACCAGCTGGGGACCAACCGGAGGTCCGGCGTCCTTGACCGGGTCAGCGGGTCATGACTACGGGGCCCGGCAGCGACCGTGGTGCGCGCAGCGCGCCGAAGTGGGCCGAGAGTGCCGCCCCGGCCGCTGTGATCTTGCGGACGTCCGGGTGAAGGTAGCGCTGGGTGGTGGTCAGCGAACCGTGGCCGGCGATCCTGCGGAGGACGGGTACTTGGAGGGCCGGCGGTGGCACGATCGGTGTGAACATCGGGCCCGGCCGCGATCGTCGACGCCTCACGGCCACCGTGCACGAGCTCGATAGAGGAGACTCTCCCACCCTGGGGGCACCCGGCAGCCCCGGCACCGGACAGACCTACGCCCGTCCCATCAGGCGCAGTCGTACCTGGATGGCGTCCGCCGCGTTCGTCACCTGCTGCTCCAGCAGGCGCCGTCCGTTGGCGGCATCGGCCGCCGCGGGGTCGCCGAAGTAGCCGAGTGGGGTCTTTACGCGGGCATGTCCGTACCCCTTCCGCCAGACGGCGAGATCCTCGGGGCCGTACTCGGTGCTCCTGAGCCCGGCCCGCACGTCGTTCCTGACGAGGGACGGCTGGGCGGCCAGCATCTGCGACGTCTCCCAGTCGCCGGCGTGCACGTCGATGTGGGCGGGCGTCGCCGACGTGTCCGACTTCGGCAGTGCCGCGCCGGTGGGGGACACATGCGGATCGTCGGGATCGAGCCCAAGCCGCTCGGCGAGCCGGTGGTCGATGACGAAGCTGATGTCCAGGCCGGTCAGTTGACTGCCCAGCCTGATGCCCTCGTGGACGGTCCGGTTGTTCAGCGCGTCGCCGTGGCCGCTGAAGCAGAAGACGTGGCGGAAGCCGTCCTTGAGGACTCCGGTCAGCACGTCGGCCATCAGTGCCTTCATCACCTCGGGGCGCACATTGTAGGAGGCGGGAAAGGACCCGGAGACGACGTTAACTCCCCAGTAGTACGGGGGCATGATGAGGGCCGGCACCCCGCGTCGGGCCAGTTCCCGGCGCACACCGCGAAGTTGGGCCGACGGGAGGTACACGTCGGTGCCGGCCGGCAGATGCGGACCGTGCTGTTCGATCACGCCGAAGGCCCACAGCAGGACCGCGCCGTCGTCCGCGGCCCGTTCCACCTCCTGCCAGGTCATCTCCGCGATGGTGTCGCGGAAGACGTCGCTGTCGACATCCTCGTGAGGCCTGTCCTCGCGCGGCCTGTCCTCGCGCGGCCTGTCCTCGTGAGTTCCGTCCGTGTACGAACTGTCGGCACCGTGCATGGGTGTCCTCCGCTCTCGGGCCGGGCGACCGCCCGGCAGTCCGTGCCCTGTGGCCTGATCATGTGGGTGCGGCGTCTGTTCGCTGCGAGGAGTGTCAGTAGCGCGGGGCGTCACGGTCAAGCCCCTTCGTATGTGATCGCCGCTGTTGCCGCTGTTGCCGCCGTTGCTCTCGGCCTGCGGCCGAGTCCGGTGAATGCCTTGCTCAGGTGGGGTGTGTGAGGGGTGAGGTCGCGTCGGGCCGGGCCGGTGAAGGGGTCCTGCGGCACGCGGGGACGGTGCGAGCGGATCACGCGGGAAGTACGCATCTCTCGAGTGAAGACCACCAAGCGACTATATTCAACCTATTGAATCCGGTGGTTCTGATGTGCATACTTCAAGCCATCGGAACACGGTCACTTCGACCGAGATGACCCGGTTGTCGATGTTCGAATCACGTGGACGCGATGAGACGGCCGGACAACCCGGCCCGGCCTCCGGCCCGGCTCAATGACCCCGCGTACTGATCTTCGTGGCGACTCCGCGTACCGATTTCCCGCCTGAGTTTCCCGGCGCCGTACGCCTCACGCAGACGAGGAACCCGACTCACCCGGACGCCGCCGCACGCAGACCACAAACCCGCTCAAGGGAGAAGAACGCCAATGACTGACTGGACCATCGACCGGGCCGTCGAGGAACTCCTCCGGCGCGAGCGGGAACGGCAGGACGGCGGGAGGATCACCGACCAGTGGCCCGAGCTCGATCTGGCCACCGCCTACCGGGTCCAGGACGCGCTGATCGACCGCAAGCGCCGGGCCGGGGAGAACATCGTCGGCGTGAAGCTCGGGCTCACCTCGCAGGCCAAGCAGCAGCGCATGGGCATCGATTCGCCGCTGACCGGATGGCTCACGGACGCCATGACGCTCGCGACGGGAGAGGCGGTGCCCGTGGCCGAGATGATCCACCCACGCGTCGAACCCGAGATCGTGTTCGTCATGGGCCGGCGCCTTGAGGGCCCCGGGGTGACCTGGGAGCAGGCGCTGGCCGCCGTGGAGAGCGTGCACGCCGGGTTCGAGATCATCGACAGCCGCTACCGGGACTTCAGCTTCGCCCTGCCCGACGTCGTGGCGGACAACGCCTCGTCGTCACGGTTCGCGGTGAGCGCCGAAGGCTTCGCACCCGGCGGGCTCGACCTGGTCGGCGAGGCGTGCACGGTCTCCGTGGACGGTGAGCTGATCCACTCGGCCACCGGGGCGGCCGTGCAGGGGCATCCCGCCCAGGCGCTGGCGCTCGCCGCCAACAGCCTGGCCCGGCGGGGGATCGCGGTGGAAGCGGGCTGGACCGTGCTGACCGGTGGGCTCACGGACGCGGTGTTCGTGGAGCCGGGACGCACGGTCGCGGTGGAGTTCGCCCACCTCGGCAGCCTGACGGTGACCTCCGGCCACCTGTAGTTCAAGGCGCGGACCACGCCCGCCGCGGGGCGCACCGGGCTTCCCCGGCCGCTACGGCTTCCCGCTTTCGCGGACGCGCACCGCGAACCGAGTTCCTCCGCGTCACCCCGCACGTGACGCGCGCCCGGCCTTCCGGCCGCCCCCAGCTGTCATCGGCCCCGGCCGTGGCGGATTGATCTTTCCCGAATCTCTGGAGCATGGAGCGTCGTATGTCCTTCATCGCGAGAAAACACCGGCTCATGATCGCCTCGTCGTGCGTCGTCCTGGGGCTGACAGCGGTCACCGCGTGCGGTGGCAGCCAGGGGGGAGCAGCAGCCTCTTCCAAGTCCGGTATCACCGAGATCAAACTCGGCACGATGCCCGTCATAGATGTAGCACCCGTGCGGCTCGGCATCGAGAAGGGCTTCTTCTCCAAGCGAGACCTGAAGATCACCATGCAGGACGCACAGGGTGGCGCCGTCATCGTTCCGGCGGTGGTGAGCGGCGGCTACCAGTTCGGCTACTCGAACATCGTCAGTCTGCTGGTGGCCCGTGCGGAGAAGCTGCCGGTGAAGATGGTCTCCGTCGGTGCCCGCGCCTCCGACGACGTGTCGGAAGACGGCTCGGGTCAGTTGCTGACCAGTGACCCGGAGGTGAAGAAGGCCGGCGACCTGAAGGGCAAGAAGGTCGCGGTCAACACGCTCAAGGGACTCAGCGAAGTCGCCGTCCGCACCGGCCTGGAGAAGTACGGCGTCAAGGCCGGCGACGTCGAGCTGGTCGAGGTGCCGATTCCCAACATGCAGACGGCGATCGAGAAGGGGCAGGTGTCCGCAGCACTGATCGGGGAGCCGTTCACCACGACGGCCAAGGCCGACGGCGCTCGCGCACTGCCGGTCAGCTACGCCAGCCTCGGAAAGCTGTCCCCGTTCGCCGGCTGGTTCACCTCCGAGCAGTACGCGGCCGCCAATCCCGAGGTCGTGTCCCGCTTCAAGGCCGCGCTCCAGGAGTCGCTGACCTACGCGGAGGACCACCCCGACGAGGCGAGGGCCGTCCTGAAGACCTACCTGAAGCTGAAGCCGGGTGTCAGCGAAAAGGTGACGCTGCCCGGATGGGACCCGGCGACGGACGCGGCGGAGATGAAGCCGCTGGCGCAGTACACCGTCGACGCGGGGCTCATCAAGAACACCGACGCGCTGGACAGCCTCCTTGCGAAGTGAGGAACGCGTGGCTCCGTGAACTCAGCGTGCACCTGGGTCACTTGATGTCTGCAAGGAGGGAGACGACATGAAACTACAGCCGCACAGCGGTGACGGACCGGCGGCACCGTCCGCATCTGCCGCGGACGAACGGACCGCGGACGGTCCGGCGTCCGTGACGAAGAGCCGGACCTCCGACGTCCGTCCGGTACCGGCCCCCGACGGCCGGCCGCGGCGCCGGTCCGTACCCGACCCGGTCCTCGGGGCGGCCGGAGTGCTGATCTTCGCCGGTGTGGTGGAGGCGCTGCCCCGGCTCGGCCTGGTGAGTGACCGCCACCTGCCGCCGGTCAGCGACATGGCCCGTGCCCTGGCGGGGGAAGCCGGGGGCTCCGCCTTCTGGACGGCGCTGACGGACACCTTGCAGGGCTGGGGGATCGGACTGGCCATCGCCGTCGTGGCGGGGACGGCCCTCGGGCTGCTGCTCGGCAGCGTGGAGGTGCTGCGTAAGGCCACGGCCTCGACCATCGAGTTCCTGCGGCCGATCCCCTCGGTGGCACTCGTCCCGCTGGCGGTGCTTGTCTACGGCACCGGGCTGCGCTCCACCCTGCTCCTTGTGGTGTATGCCTCGTTCTGGCCCGTGCTCCTCCAAGTGCTCAGCGGGGTACGGGACATCGACCCGGTGGCCCGTGACACCGCGGCCTCCTACCGGCTGTCGCCACTGGCGCGCCTGCGCTACCTGCTGTGGCCCACCACGCTGCCGTACTTCATGACCGGATTGCGCCTTGCGGCCTCGGTGGCCCTGATCCTGGCTGTCAGCGCCGAGCTGATCATCGGCGGTTCCGGGCTCGGCAGCCTGATCGCCTCGGCGCAGGCCGCCGACGCCGTACCGGAGACCTATGCGCTGGTCGCGGTGACCGGGCTGCTCGGACTCTGCGTCAACATCGTCTTCCGGGTGCTGGAGCGGACCTTGCTGTCCTGGCACACCTCGGTACGGAAGGAGGGCACGGCGTGAGCGTCCTCGGCGTATGGACCCGCAAGGCGGCCTACCTGCTCGCACTACCGGCGGTGCTGGTGGCTTCATGGGCGGTGCTCGGCGGCCGGACCACCAGCTTCTACTACCCCTCGCTCGGCAGGATCCTGTCCGCGTTCGCCGACACCTGGGGGTGGGAACGCGTCACCGGTGATGTGCTGCCGAGCCTGGCCCGCCTCGCCGCCGGTTACGCGGGCGCCGTCTGCGTGGGCGTGGCTCTCGGCACGCTCCTGGGCTCCCTGCCCCGGCTGCGGGCCCTGACCGAGCCGATCCTCGAGTTCTTCCGGGCCATCCCGCCCACGGTACTGATCCCGATCCTGATGCTCTTCAGCGGTGTCGGCGACGGAATGAAGATTCTCGTCATCATCTCGGGCGCCGTCTGGCCGGTCCTGCTCAACACGGTGGAAGGCGTACGGGCCGTCGACAATGTGCTGTCGGACAGCGCGCGGTGCTACGGCATCACCGGCTTCGCCCGGCTGCGGCATCTGGTCCTGCGCGCGGCGAGTCCGCAGATCGTCGCGGGCATGCGGCAGGCCCTGTCCATCTCGATCATCCTGATGGTGATCAGCGAGATGTTCGCCAGCTCGAACGGACTCGGCTTCACCATCGTCCAGTTCCAGCGCAGCTTCGCGGTCCCCGCCATGTGGAGCGGGATCATCCTGCTCGGCCTGCTCGGGTTCGCCCTCTCACTGCTCTTCGACCGCTTCGACTCCCGAGTTCTCGGTTGGTACCACGGCCTGCGGCGTTCCCAAAGGGGAGAGAAATGACCATGACGCATGTTGACTCCGCCCTGTCCACGGGTGCGGACCGAGCCCGTCTCGACGTGCGGGGGGTGCGGAAGATCTACCAGGGTGCCGGCCGGAGCGTCGAGGCGGTGCGCGACCTCACCTTCAGTCTCGGCGGGGGAGAGCTGGTCTGCATAGTCGGCCCCTCCGGGGCGGGCAAGACCACGCTCCTGAAGTGTGTCGCCGGCCTGCTTGCCCCCACCTCCGGCGAGGTGCGGCTCGGTGACGAGCGGGTGGTGGAGCCGCCGCCGGGCATGGCCGTGGTCTTCCAGGAGTACGGCCGCAGCCTGTTTCCGTGGATGACGGTCCAGGGCAACATCGACCTGCCGCTGAAGCAGAAGAAGCTGTCCAAGGGGCGCCGTGCCGAACTGGTGGCCCAGGCGCTGGAGGCGGTCGGCCTGACCGATGTGGCCGACGCCCACCCCTGGCAGCTGTCGGGCGGCATGCAGCAGCGCGTCGCCATCGCCCGGGCCGTCGCCTACGAGCCGGCCGTGCTGCTCATGGACGAGCCGTTCGCCGCCGTGGACGCGCAGACCCGGGCCGAACTGGAGGACCTCACACGGTCGTTGTGGCAGCGCCTGGGGATGACGCTGCTGTTCGTCACCCACGACATCGACGAAGCGGTGTACCTGGGCCAGCGCGTCCTGGTGCTGTCCGCTTCACCCACGGTGGTCATGGAGGACATCACGGTCGACCTGCCCGCCGAGCGGGACCAGATAACCACCCGCTCCGCGCCCCGCTTCGGGGAACTGCGGGCCCACGTCCACGAGCAGGTGCAGCGTGCGAAGACCTACCACACCACCACGTCGAGCGACGGCTCCGCCGCCGGCAAGGCCGACCGAGGCTGAAGCAGCCTGAGGAAACCGGCGTAACCAACTACGGCGGTATCTGAATCCGGAGGAATGATGGCAGAGATATCTTTGGCGATGGCCGCCAGTCACGCTCCTGGCCTGGCCGGCTGGTTCGACAAGGCCCCCGAGGCGGACCGGGCGACGGTCCGCAAGGCTTACGACGCGATCCACGACGCCGTGGTCGAGTCGCGCACGGACGTACTCCTCGTCATCGGCAACGACCACGTGGCCAACGCCCGGCTCAACGACTACGCCGACTTCACCTTCGGCCAGGCCCCCCGGCACACCGGCCCCGACGACTGGTTCAAGCCGTGGCTGCGCATGGCCGACTACGACCTGCCGGGCTCACCCGAGAGCGCCGCGATTCTCCACGAGGCCGTACGCGACACCGGACTGAACGTCAGGGGTGTCGAGCACAACCTCCGCTTCGACGACAACCTGTCGGTCCCGGTCCACATGGCGCGCCTGGAGTCCGCCGGGGTGGCGATCGTGCCGGTGCTGCAGAACTGCACCGTCCCCCCGGTCCCGGACGAACGCGCCTGCTACAGCTTCGGCCAGACGCTCGGCGACGCCATCAGGACCCAACTGCCCGACGGACTGCGGGTCGGCCTGCTGGGGTCCGGCGGACTCAGCCACGAACCGGGCGGGCCGCGCTACCTGGACATCGACGAGAAGTTCGACCGCTGGTACCTCGACCTTCTGGAGGCCGGCGACCACGAGCAGGTTCTGTCGCAGGCCACCTTCGAGCGCATGGAGGAAGCCGGTTCCGGAGGCACCGCCGAACTCCTGTCCTGGACGGTCGTCATGGGAGCCGTCGGACCACGGCCGTGCACGTCGCTGGGATACGCCGCGGTCGACCAGTGGCGTTGCGGCGTCGGTGCGGTGCAGTGGCACCTGTGACCCTCGCGGTGGCCGACCGGCCACCACCACGACGACCGGCTCCCTCCCCGACGACCGGATGACGGAAGGACCAGTGACATGGCGCTCGACCGATTCAATCCGCTGCTGCGGACCAACGACCTGGTGCAGGACCTGAAATGGGACACCGAGCTGCGCAAGCGGTTCGAGTCCGACGAGCAGCGAGTGCTGGCCGACTACCCGCTCACCGACGAGGAGCGCACGGCCATCAGCACCCGCGACTACCGCGCGCTGCACGAGCTGGGACTGCACCCTTACCTGCTCTCCCAGCTCGCCCGCCTCGTGCACGGCAACGGTGAGAAGGCCGGGACCTCCGACGCCGCCACCGCACTCATCCGCTCACTGCTCGGCGACGAGTTCGAGACGTACATGGCGGAGCGCGATGAGTGAACAGCTGATGAGTGCTCGGGCCGCGAGAGACCGGCCCGTCATCGACATCCACACGCACGCCCTGCCGATGCCCTTGCTGCGGCAGCTGGAACGCCGCGGCCTCGCGGACCTGTCGGGCATGGCCGATCACGTACTTCGGCTCGACCCCGACCTGTGCGGCCTGGCCCCCGGCGCCGCCATCCCGTTCCCGCCCGAGCAGTACGACCTGGAACTGCGCCTGGCGTCACTGGAGAGCATGGGTGTGACCCACCAGGCGGTCGCGGCACCGCCGTTCGTCTTCGCCTCCGAGTCACCGGACGCCTCGCTCGTCATGGACGTCACCCGCCGGGCGAACGACGCCCTCGCGGAGTTCGTCGCGGCGTCGTCCGGCCGCCTGGTGGGCCTGGCAACGGTCCCCGTCGGACTGCCCGACGCGGCCGAGGAGCTGGCCCGGTGCATGGACGAACTGGGCTTCGCGGGCGCGACCCTGGGCAGCTACGGGGCGGGCCGGGAGCTGGACGACCCGGTCAACGAGGACCTGTGGTCGGCGCTCGCCGAGCGCAGGTGCTTCACCCTCCTGCACCCGAGCCGGGTGTCCTCGCGCGACCGGCTGGCCGACTACCACCTGGTGCAGCTCCTGGGATACCCGATGGAGACCGCACTGGCCGTATCGCGGCTGATCTTCGGCGGCGTCCTGGACCGGCACGACCTGGTGCTCTGCCTGACGCACGGCGGCGGCTGCGTGCCGGGCGTCGCCCCCCGCCTCGACCTCGGCTGGCACCGCAAACCGGTGGCCCGGGTCACCGAGCGGGTGCCGACGGAGTACCTGCGGCGCCTGTTCTACGACACGGCGGTGTTCGACACCAAGACGCTGGCGAGGCTGGTGGAGGACATGACCGCGCGGCACGTTCTCCTCGGCACGGACGCGCCGTTCGACCTGAGGGACCAGCAGCCCGTGGCGACGGTTCGTGCGCTGGGTCTGGAGGTGTCGCAGGAGGACGCGGTCCTCGGCGGCAACGCCGCGGCACTGCTGCGCGGCCTTTTTCCCGAGGTCGCCGGGGCTACGGTGAGCGGGGCAGGCTCACCGGTTCCCGACCTCCGAGCGCGGAGGCGGCGCTCGGACATCGGGGCCGGTCTCGCTACGCTCGAGATCGAATCCACCGCAGTCGAAGGGCATGGACCATGAACGCAGATGGCGACGTCATCGAACTCCTCCGGGCCTCGTCCCGGGCCGAAACGGTGGCCAAGGCCATCGAGGAGCGGATCGCGGCACAGAGCCTGCCCAGTGGCCACCGTCTCGGTACGAAGGAAACCCTGCGGCAGGAGTTCAACGTGGCGGCGGCCACCCTCACCGAAGCGGTGCGGCTGCTCAGCTCACGGGGCACCATCTCGGTCCGTCCCGGTGCCAAGGGCGGCATCTTCGTCTCCTCGCCGCCGGCCCTGGTCCGCCTCGGCCGCAAGATGCTCGAACTGAGCGGGGATTCGGTACCCGTCTCCGACGCCCTCGCCATGCGACATGCCCTCGAACCGCTGGTCACCCTTGAGGCCATGCGGCACCGGAGTCCCGCGGACCTCGAAGAACTGCACGCCCTGGTGCGGCAGATGACGGAGGTCGGCTCGGACATGGCGGCCTACCTGGCCATCAACTGGTCGCTGCACAAACGCATCGCGGCCATCACCCCGAACGAGATCCTGCGGCACACCTACGTATCTCTCCTGGACTTCGTCGAGAGCCGGCTGCGCAGGGTGACCCCCGCGGCCGAGTCCACATCGACCCTGGAGGGAGCGGAGGTGCACCAACGCCTGGTGGACGCCATCGGTGGGGGAGACCAGGCCGTTCTCGACGAGGTGCTGGCGGCCCACGCGGCGCTGACGGCCGACCCGTGAGGAGCGGAATGAATACAGAACGCACCACAGTCCCGGACAGCCGGGACGGCACCACCACGAGGACGGCCCTGGTCGTGGTGGACATGCAGAACGACTTCTGCGACCCCTCGGGCGTCTTCGCCCGGGCCGGCCTGCGCGTCGACGCACTCGACACCCTCACCGCGCACATCAACACACTGATCGCCGCGGCCCGCGCTGCCGGACAGCCGGTGATCTGGGTCCGGATGGAGTGGGCGGACGACGCGGCGGTGGGGCTGCTCGCGCAGCGCAGCCCCTTCCTGCGCACCGAGGGCCTGCGCGAAGGTACGTGGGGCGCCGCCGTCGTGCCCGGCCTGGACCAGCTGCCCGACGACACCGTCGTGGTCAAGGCCCGCTTCAGCGCCTTCCACCGCACCGCGCTGGCCGACGTACTGGAGCGGCTCGGCGTCGGCACCGTGGTCGTGGCCGGCGTGCGCACCGACTTCTGCATCGAGTCGACCGTGCGGGACGCCTTCTTCCGCGACCTGCACGCGATCGTGCCCGAGGAGGCCGTCGCCGGCTACTTCGAGGAACTGCACCACAACAGCCTGCGACTGATGGGCACGGTCTTCGCCGAGGTCGTTCCCCTGGAGGAGGCTGCCGGGGCGTTCGCCCCCGCCGCGGTGGAGGCCGGACAGCGATGCCGCTGATCGAGGTGACGCTCGTGGAGGGCAGGTCGCCGCAACAACTGCGCGCCCTCATTACCTCGGTGACAGACGCGGTGGAGACCTCCGTCGGCGCGCCGAGAGACAGCATCCGCGTCATCGTCCGCGAAGTGCCGCCCACGCACTGGGCGGCGGGAGACGTGACCATCGAAGAGAGAAGAGGGCAATGATGAAGGACTTCATTCCGCACATCATTGACGGCAAGGAGCAGGAGTCCCGCGACGGGGCGCGGTTCGACACGGTCGACCCGTGGACCCGGCAGCCGTGGTCCGAGGTGGCCCTCGGCGGAGCGGAGGAAGCCGGTGAGGCCGTCGGCGCCGCACGCGACGCCTTCGACAAGGGGCCGTGGCCGCGGATGGGCTTCGCCGAACGGGGCGCGGTCCTGCACCGGCTCGCGGACCTGATCGACGCGCACCGCGACGAACTCGCCATGGCCGACACCACCGACATGGGCAAGCCCATCGCGGACAGCACGGCCAAGGACGTCCCGCGTTCCGCGATGAACTTCCGCTTCTTCGCCGACCACGCCCGGATGTCGGCCGGCGAGGCCCTGCCGATGGACAGCGGCCACCACACCTACACCCGCTTCGAACCGGCCGGCGTCGTCACCGCCATCGCGCCGTGGAACTTCCCACTCATGCTGGAGACGTGGAAGATCGCGCCCGCCCTGGCCTGGGGCAACACGGTCGTCCTGAAGCCGGCCGAGGACACCCCCGCTTCCGCGACCATCCTGGCGCGCCTCGCCCTGGAGGCCGGAATGCCTCCCGGCGTGCTCAACGTCGTCCACGGTTACGGGCCCGACTCGGCCGGGGAGGCACTGACCCAGGACCCCCGGGTGGACCGCATCACCTTCACCGGGGAGTCAGGCACGGGACGGATCATCGGCCGCGCCGCAGCCGGGAACCTCACCCCGGTCAGCCTCGAACTGGGCGGCAAGGGCGCCAACCTGGTGTTCGCCGACGCCGACCTCGACCTGGCCGTCGACTGGTCGGTGAAGGCCATCTTCAGCAACGCAGGGCAGGTGTGCCTGGCGGGCAGCCGGCTGTTCGTCCAGCGCGAGGTGTACGACGAGTTCCTCCGGAGGTTCTGCGCCGCCGCCGAGGAACTGGTGATCGGCGACCCCAAGTCCCCGTTGACCCAGCTCGGTCCGCTGGCGTCGAAGACCCACTACGACAAGGTGCGTTCGTACATCGAAACGGTGGAGGCGGACGGCGGGACCGTGGCCCTCGGCGGTCTCGGTGACGGCTGGACAGTACGGCCGACCGTCGTCACCGGAGCACCCGCCTCGGCGCGTGTCGCCCAGGAGGAGATCTTCGGCCCGGTCGTGGTGGTCACACCGTTCGACACGGAGGAGGAAGCGGTGGCGGCCGCCAACGGCACCCCGTTCGGCCTCAACGCCATGGTCTTCACAGAGAACCTGTCCCGCGCCCACCGCGTCTCCGCGGCACTGCGCGCGGGCACGGTGTGGACCAACTGCTTCTTCGTCCGGGACCTGCGCGCCCCCTTCGGCGGATTCGGCGACTCGGGTATCGGACGTGAAGGCGGCACCTTCAGCCGGGAGTTCTTCACCGAGCCGAAGGCCGTGACGATGGCCATCAGTCCGGGCTGAGCCACGAGGGTCGGCTGGTACGACACCGAGCGCCTGCGCTCCGCCCTCGACTACCTCCACCCGAGGAGTTCGAGGCCCGGCACGGCCCCTGATGTTGGTCCGCATCGCATGGCCGCGGTGGCCGTGCTTCCGGCGACGCGCCCCGCGTACGGCCGCGTGAACGCGGGAGAGCCGCAACCCTGACCGGGTTGCGGCTCTCTCACGTGAAGGTGACTGCGCGGAGCCCCTGGCGGGGCAGCCCCGCTGCTTACTTCTCTACTTCTGCCAGCCGATCAGCTCGGGGGCACCCATGTTGCCGTAGTGGCCGTAGAACTGGGCGGCACCGAAGTTGGCGAGGCCCTTCTTGACGGCCCAGATGGTGGGGCCGTTGTGGAGCGGCATGATGCCGTAGGTCTCCATGGCCTTCAGCTCGGCCTCGTTGCCGGCCTTGATCTGCTCGTCGAGCGTCGGCAGGTTGGTGACGGCCTTGACTTCCTTGTCCATGCTCTTCGGCACCGAGCGGGAGACGTTGAGCGAGGAGTCGGAGCAGTACATCTGGCAGATGTAGAGCAGACCGTTCGGGTCACTCGAAATGAAGCCCATGCCGAAGATGTCGAACGAGCGCTCGGTGAACACCTTGTTGAAGTCGGCGGACGGGTGCGCCTTGATGTCGACCTTGACGCCGATGTTCTTCATCATCTGCGCGACGGCGGTGGCACGGGCCTTGACGGTGGAGCTGTCACCGATGGTGGGGAAGCTCAGTTCGAGCTTCTTGCCGTCCTTGGCGCGCACACCGTCCGAGCCGGCCTTCCAGCCCGCGGCGTCCAGGTCCTTCTTCGCCGTCTCGGCGTCGAACTTCACGAGCTTGCCGAAGTTGTCCTGGTAACCCTTCTGGAAGGGGTACAGGTTGAAGGAGCCGGGCAGCGGCTCCGTGTAGCCCATGCCCTGGAAGGTGATCTTCGCGAGCTGGGAGCGGTCGATGCCCTCCATCACGGCCTTGCGCACCGCCGGGTCCTTCAGCTGCGGCGAGGTGCTGTTGAAGACGAGGAGGTTGTTGGAGGTGGTGGAGCCACGGCGGAGCTCGGAGCCCTTCACCGACTTCACCTGGTTGAGTTCCTCGGCGTTGGCCGCCTGGACCCCGTCGATCTGGCCGTTCTTGAACGCGTTGATGCTGGCGCTCGACTCCATCTGCACGAAGGTCAGCTCGTCCAGATGCGGCTTCTCACCCCACCACTTCGGGTTGGGCTTGTAGGAGACGGTGCCGCCCTTGGCGTCGAACTTGGAGATGGTGTACGGACCGGCACCCCACTCGGCGTGCGGGTTGCTCACGTACTTCTTGTCGAAGTCGTCGACCTTGGCGATGTGCGGGTTGACGAGCCCGGAGAAGAGGGACTTCCAGTAGACGAACGGCCCGTCGAAGGTGATGACCGCCTCCTTGGCGTCCTTGCCCTTCTTGACCGAGGTGATGCTGGAGTATCCGTCGGTCGAGCCGACGTTGTATCCCTTGTTCTTGCCGTTGAGCGCGGTCCAGGTGTCCCGGAACGAGGTCCAGTCGATGTCCTGGCCGTCGTTCCACTTGGCCTTCGGGTTGATGCTGTACGTGACCTGGGTGTTGCCGCCCACCGTCTCCTGCTTGACGTCGGTGAGGTAGTCCTTGTTGTAGGTGATGTTGCCCTTGGGGTCGTTGAAGGACAGCACCGGCTGGTAGAACCAGCCGATCTTCGACGTGTACAGCGACGCGTTGCCGTGGAAGTTGTTGAGCTGGTCGGGAATCTCCACGATGGGCAGCGTCAGCTTGCCGCCCTCCTTGAGGTTGCTCGCGGGCTGCGGGTTGTACGAGGTCAGGACCTCGTTCTCCGAGGTGGCGCCCTTGGACTTCTCCTTGCCGGAGTCGTCGGAGTCGCTGCTGCTGCACCCGGTGAGGACGAGGGAGGTGGTGGCGGCGAGCGCCACCAGACTCAGAGAGATCTTTCTCATGACGGCCTTGGCCTTTCAGCTTAGTTGTCGACAGACGTGGTCGTGCCCGCGAAATGGCATGCGTCGCGGTGGTCCGGGTCCCCCCTCTCGGTGAGCAGAGGAGTGATACCGCGACACTGCTCCTTCTGCGGCTCCGACAGCGTTGTGTGGAGCGGACACCTGGAGACGAACCGGCAACCGGGCTGTTCGTCGGTGGGACTGGGAAGGTCGCCCTCGAGCAGGACTCGTTCCCGGGTGCGTTCGGCGACCGGGTCGGGCAGGGGAATCGCGGAGAGGAGCGCCTTGGTGTAGGGGTGCCTGGGGTTGTCGAAGACGGAGTCGGTGGATCCGATCTCGACGATCCGCCCCAGGTACATCACCGCCACACGGTCGGAGATGTGGCACACCACCGACAGGTCGTGGGCGACGAAGAGGTAGGACAGGCCCAGCTCGGCCTTGAGGTCGTTGAGCAGGTTGATGACTCCGGCCTGCACCGAGACGTCGAGGGCCGAGACCGGCTCGTCGAGCACCAGCAGCTGGGGCTTGGTGGAGAGGGCGCGGGCGATGCCGATGCGCTGCCGCTGCCCGCCGGAGAAGGCCGAGGGGAAGCGGTCGCGGTGCTCGGGGTCGAGGCCCACCAGCTCCATCAGCTCGGAGACCTTGGTGCTGAGCACCTTCTTGTCGCCCTCGCCCACCGCGCGCAGCGGCTCCGCGAGGATGTCGAAGACCGTCATCCGGGGGTCCAGTGCGCCCATGGGGTCCTGGAAGACCATCTGGATGTTGCGGCGGACGGCGCTGACGTCCCGCCCGCGCTTCAGGTCCGCCGTGTCCTGGCCGCAGACGGCGATGCTGCCCTGCTCGGGCGGCTTCAGCCCCATGATCTCCAGCAGCGTGGTGGTCTTGCCGCACCCCGACTCGCCGACCAGCCCGAGCGTCTCGCCCTCACGGATGTCCAGGTCGATGCCGTTGACGGCGAAGACCGTGCCCACCTTGCGCTTGAGCAGGCCGCCCTTGGTGAGCGGGAAGGTCTTGGTGACACCGGAGAGTTCCAGGACCTTCGGCCGGTCCTCGCGGGGGACGGCCGCGACGCGGTCCTCCCGGTCCGCCGGGACGGGGAAGATCGGCTCGCCGCCGATGGCGCCGTCGCTGATCTCGGCGGCGCGCCGGCAGGCGGTCGAGTGCCCGGTACCGGAGTCGTCACCGGAGACCGCCAGCAGGGGCGGCTCGGCCTCCCGGCAGGCGTCCTGGACCGCCGGGCAACGCGCCGCGAAGGGGCAGGCGTCGGGCAGGTCCACCAGGAGCGGCGGCGTCCCCGGGACCGGGGTCAGCGCCTCCCTGGCACGGTCGTCCAGACGGGGGATCGCGCCCATCAGACCGATGGTGTACGGCATCCGGGGCTGCGCGAAGAGCTCGTCCACCCCGGCATGCTCGACCGGACGGCCGGCGTACATCACCATGACGTCGTCGGCGGAGCCGGCCACCACCCCGAGGTCGTGGGTGATCATGATGACCGCGGCGCCGGTCTCACGCTGGGCCGTCTTGAGGACTTCCAGGATCTGCGCCTGGACGGTGACGTCCAGGGCGGTCGTCGGCTCGTCGGCGATGATCAGGTCGGGGTTGTTCGCGATGGCCATGGCGATGACGGCCCGCTGCCGCATGCCGCCCGAGAACTCGTGCGGGAACCCCTTGGCGCGGCGGTCGGGGTTGGGGATGCCGACCAGGTCCAGCAGCTCGACGGCCCGCTTCCAGGCCGCCGCGGACGACATCTCCTGGTGGATCTGGAGGGACTCGACGATCTGGGCCCCGATGCTGAAGATCGGGGTGAGCGAGGAGAGCGGGTCCTGGAAGATCATGCCGATCTGCTGACCGCGGACCTTGGACATCCGCCGGTCGTCCAGGTCCAGGAGGTTCTTCCCGTCGAGCATGATCTCGCCCGTGACCGAGGCGTACTCGGGAAGCAGCCCCATGATGGCCATCGACGTGACGGACTTGCCCGAACCCGATTCGCCCACGATGCCGAGGGTCTTGCCGCGGTGCAGGTCGAAGGAGACGCCGCGGACGGCTTCCACCCGGCCGGCCTCCGAGGGGAAGGCCACCTGCAGGTCGCGTACGGACAGCAGTGCCCGCTTGGTACCGGGCTCGGTCGTGACTGCGCGCTGCTCGATCATGCGCGGCCTCCAGACTGCGATGTGGGGTCCAGGGCGTCGCGCAGACCGTCACCGATGAGGGCCATGGCCACGGTGAGCAGCACCACCAGCGCCGCGGGCATGTAGAACAGCCAGGGAGCGGTGGACAGGGTGTTCTGCCCGTCGGCGAGCATGGAGCCCAGGGACACGTCGGGCTGCTTGACGCCGAAACCGATGAAGGAGAGTGCCGTCTCGGACTGCACGGTCGAGGCGACACCGAGGGTGAACGTCACGATCAGCAGGGACCCGATGTTGGGCACCAGGTGGCGGATGATGGTTCGGATCGCGCTGACGCCCATGAAGCGGGCCGCCATCACGTACTCGCGCTCCCGCAGGGAAGTGGCCAGGGACCAGATCACCCGGGCGGTGAGCATCCAGCCGAACAGCGTGAGGACCACGACCAGAACCTGCCACTCACCCCGGAAGTGCGTACCGACCAGGGCGATGATGAGGAACGAGGGCAGGATGAGCAGGAAGTGCACGAAGCCGAGCATCGCCCGCTCGATCTTGCCGCCGAAGTAGGCGGCGGTGGTGCCGAAGAGGCCGGCGATGGCGGTGGTCAGGAGCGACACCACCACGGCGATGATCAGCGACCTGCCGAGACCGTGCACGAGCTGGGCGTAGGTGTCGTTGCCCGCGCTGTTGGTGCCCAGCAGATGGCCGTCGACTCCGGGGGCGACGGAGAGCGCGGTGAAGTCCGCCTCCATGTGGTCCCACTGGGTCAGATACCGGCCGAACAGTGAGAAGAGCACGAGCAGGACGAAGAGGACCAGACCGAGGAGCGCGGGCTTGTTGCGTGCGAAGCGCCGCATGTAGAGCCTGGACGGGGAGAGGCGCTTGCCACCGGGCGCGGGCTTCCCCGGCTCCAGGGCTTCGGCGTTCTCGGGACGCGCCTCTTCTGCGGCGGGTCCGGCACCGGGCATGTTGATGGCCACGTCAGCTCACCCTGATCCTGGGGTCGAGAGCCACGACGACGAGGTCGGCGAGGATCGCGCCGACGGCCGTCATGAGGGCGCCGAAGGCCGCTACGGCGACGACGCCGTGCACGTCGTTCGTACTGATGGTTCTGGTGAAGTACTCACCCATTCCGTGCCAGGCGAAGACCGTCTCCGTGATCACCGCACCGGTGAACAGCGCCGGCATCGCGAACGCGACCTGGGTGGCGACGGGAATGATCGAGGTCCGCAGTCCGTGCCGGTAGATCGCCTGCTTCCGGGTCAGCCCCTTGGACCGTGCCGTACGGACGTAGTCGGAGTTGATGTGGTCCAGCAGGAGTGAACGCTGCAACAGGTGGTATCCGGCGTACGAGATGAACGTCAGCGAAATGGTCGGCAGGATCGCGTGCATGGCTCTGGACCCGAGGACCGCCCAGAACCCGACCACGTCGGGGCTCTGCGCTCCGGCCACCGGCAGCAGCGTGCTGCCCAGGGACTGGTTCAGCGCGATGGCCGCGAGCACCACTCCGAGGGAGGCGACCGCGGAGGGGGTGTTGAAGGAGATCACGGAGATTCCCTGCCACGCCCGGTCGGCGGCCTTGTACTGACGCGACGCGGTGTAGACACCCAGCCCGACCCCGATGACGATGGAGAGGATCGTCGAGGCCAGAACCAGCTGGCCGCTGACGAAGATCCGGTAGGAGACCTGGTCGTTGACGCTGCCCCCGGTCGGCGACTGGCCCCAGTCGAAGCGGGTCACGACCCCGGAGATCCAGTGCCACCACCGATCCATGAGCGGTTTGTCCGGATTGAGGTTGTAAAGCGCCAGCGATTGGTTGATCTGGGCTGGAGTTCGAGGCGGTCGCAACGCGGTGTAGTTCGACGCTGGCTTGAGGAAGGCATTAGCGAGGAAGTACGTGAGGTTGGTTGCGATGGCGATCATCAAAAACCAGCCGACTGCTTTGCGGGCGATGTAACGCAGCACTGTGAGCCGGCCTTTCTTGACATGGGACGAATCGGCCCGCAGTTCCGGTGAGTGACTGGACGCTTGGCCGCGTTGACCGGGCACCGGGTTGCGAGCGCTCGGACAGGACGTGCGGACCCTCGGGTTCAGAAAATGATTGGTGCGAGAGGGGTCCGGTGGAGGAGCCTGGGACGTGCTGGCGGTCCTGCACAGGTGGGGTGAACGGGCGGTGCGCCGGGCATGAAGCGACAACCTTGCGTCGGATTGGGTCAATTCAAGGCGACCACCCGATTCGGCAGTGCCGCTGCTGACGATTCCAACTGCCTGTGGGCACGTCAAGGCTGGTCAGGTCGCGATCCGGTTAAGCCGAAGCCGCATAACGGACATACTTCGCGAAAGTTTTCAACGCCATGGTGGACGCGCGGAGAACGGAGAATCTGCAAGGTCCCAAAAGGTGCGGAACGAAACATCCGTTCCTATCCGCCTTTTTGCGGCCACTTCGAGGCGCCGGCGGGGGCGGGCCGAGGGCGGGCTCGATACGGGCGAGCCGGATCGCGGTGGTGCCGCGGGCCTTGGGCGCGCGGGGTGCGCGCCGGAAGCCGGTTGATTACTAGGACGTCCGACTATATAGAGTGAAAGCCGCTGTGGGGCTTCCGGCCCGGCAGATGTGCCGCCGCCGCACGCGTCGACGTCCGGACGGCCGAAATCGTCGGCGCGCCTCGCTACTTGCGGACCGCGCGAACCGGCACGCCGCCCCCGGGCGGCAGGGCGTGTCCGTCATGGGAACAGCGCGGTGCGGGGCCCCGGCGTCGCCGTGGCCCCGCACCCGTGTCGTGCCGCCGTACGGTCAGCCGGTGGGGAAGCTGTCCGGAGTGCTGATCCGGCTCTTGATCAGTGCGCCCGATTCGGTCAGTACGCCGTCGCCGCTGTAGTCGCCGCCGTCGCAGGTACCGGGCCGGAACGCGGCGCTGCTCTCGTCGGCGTCGGAGTAGGTCCAGTTCGCGTAGCCGATCTTCAGCTGATCGAGCAGGTTCAGCCAGGCCGTGGTGCTCTCGCGGTCCATCGCGCCGCCGCCGGTCGCGCTCACCGTGCCGAACTCGGTGACGAACATGGGCAGTCGGGAGGCCGCCCGGCTCAGCGTGGCGCGGTAGTTGTCCTTGTGGCTCGCGGCGTAGAAGTGGAACGCGTACATGATGTTGTCGGCGTTGACGGGGCTGTTGACGATCTCGTTCTCGTCGGAGCCGTCCGAGACGCCCAGCGAGGACCAGCCGCGGGTGCCGACGATGACGACCGCGTCCGGGTCGGCGGCCCGGATCACCGGGATGACCTGCTCGGCGTAGCTCTTGATGCCGGCCCAGCTCACCCCGTTGGGCTCATTGGCGATCTCGTAGATCACGTTCGTCTTGCCGGCGTTGCGGGCCGCGACGGACGCGAAGAACGTCTTCGCGCGGTCGAGGTTGAAGTTCGGGTCGCCCGGCGTCAGGGTGTGGAAATCGATCAACGCGTACAGGCCCCGCGCCTCGGCCTGGTCGACGAGGCCGTTCACCCGGTTGGTGAAGCCCTCCGGGTCGGTCTCGTAACCGTCCTCCTGGACGTACATGGAGATGCGCAGCAGGTCGGCCTTCCAGTCGTCCGCCAGTGCGTCCAGGGACGCGTCGTTGTAGCACTGGTCGAACCACTGGATGCCGTGCGTGCTCATGCCGCGCAGCTGTACGGGGCGGTCGTACTGGTTGCAGAGGTTCACGCCGCACACGTGGACCTGTCCGTTGATGCCCACGGGGGTGCCGGACGGGGTGCCGTCGCCCGGGTCGGGCGGTGTCGTTTCATCGTCCACGGAGCCCGTGCACGCGACGCCGTTGAGCGTGAACGCCGTGGGCTCGGGGTTGGCGCCGGTGAACGAACCCACCAGGCCCAGGTCGGCGGAAGCGCCGGTGGCCAGCGCGCGGTTCCAGTCGATGCCGGCGGCGCTGACCGCGGAGCCGGACTGCGACCAGGTGGCGTTCCAGCCCTGGACGACCTTCTGGCCCGGGTCCGGCAGGGTGAAGCCGAGGGTCCAGCCGTCGACGGGGGCGCCGAGGTTGGTGACCTTGACCCCGGCCTGGAAGCCGCCCTGCCACTCGCTGGTGACCGTGTAGTCGACCTTGCATCCCGCGGCGGCCACCGCGTGCGGGCTGAACGCGACGGTGAGACCCACCACCGTCGCGCAGGTCGACAGCAGAGCCAGTAGGCGTTTCACAGCATTCCTCCATGTATGACGCGGGGACGATGCGGTGGGAGCGCTCCCGACGGCCGGTGGTGCGCGAGCGGCCGGACTTCGCCAGGTGAGCGGATGGTGCGTCGGCGCGGTCCGGTGCCGGAGTGGGCCGAAGGGGCACCGCAGTGATGGGAGCGCTCCCAATCTCGGGGCTCTCCGACGCGCCGTCAAGCGGTTGGACAGGATTGGCCGTTGCTTCCCCGGTGGCGGGCGGGCCGGGGTCCGGCCCCGGCCGCCGGTCGAGCGGCCCCGGGCGGCCGTGTGATCCAGGCGCTCGTGGACGGTCCGCCGGAAGCCCCGCCCGCGCCCCCGGCGAGCCGTAGGATCAAGGGTTCTTGGGGGTGGGAGCATGTCGAAACGGGGTTCCGGGACGCCGACGCTGGAGGAAGTGGCCGCCCTGGCCGGAGTGGGGCGGGGCACGGTCTCCCGGGTGATCAACAACGCGTCGGGCGTCAAGGCGTCCACGCGCCGCGCGGTGCAGCGCGCCATCGACGAACTCGACTACGTGCCCAATCTGGCCGCGCGCTCACTGGCCGGGCGGCGCGCGGGTGCCGTCGCGCTGGTGATGACGAAGTCGGACTGGCGGCTGTTCGGGGAGCCGTTCTTCTCGGAGGTCGCGCGGGCGGTCGGGGACGCCCTGACGGAGGCGGGCGTGCAGCTGCTGCTCACACTGGTGCACACGGACACCGAACGGCAGCGGCTCGTGGAGTACGTGCGGGGCGGGCGGGTCGACGGGGCCCTGCTGATGTCCGTACCGGCGGGGGACCGGTTGCCCGACATGCTCGCCGACGCCGGGCTGCCCACGGTGCTGCTGGGCAGGCGCTCGGGCGAGGAGCGGGTGACCTATGTGGACGCGGACAACGTCGGTGGCGCGCGGGCCGCGGTCGGACACCTGGTGAGCGGCGGGCGACGCGCCATCGCCACGATCACGGGGCCGCCCGAGATGTACGTCGCCCGGTGCAGGCTGCTCGGTTACCGGGAAGCGCTGCGCGACGCGGGGCTCGGCGAGGTGCCGTCCCTGGTTGCCCGGGGTGATTTCACCGAGGCCAGCGGGCGGCGGGCGATGGCCGGGCTCATCGAGCGGCACCCGGAGGTGGACGCCGTCTTCGCGGCGTCGGACAGCATGGCGGCCGGGGCGGTGGCGGCCCTGCACGCGGCCGGCCGCCGGGTGCCGCAGGACGTGGCGGTGGTCGGCTTCGACGACTTCGAGCTGGCCGAGCAGACCGAGCCGGCGCTGACCACAGTCCGTCAGCCGATGGAGGAGATCGGCCGGACCATGGTGAGGTTGCTCCTTGAGGAGATCGACCAGCCCGAGGTGGCCTGGCGCCATGTGATCCTGCGGACCCGGCTGGTGGTGCGCGAGTCGGCCTGAGGCGGCGCCCGCGCGCATCGCTGCGGCCGCCCCGCGCCGGTTCGGCGGTGGGCCGCCGCTCGGGTCCGTCCGGTGCGCGCGGCTTCGGTCCGGTCGGTGCGCGTGCGGCTTCTGTCACTCCTCCGTGCTCCGTGCGGCTGCGGACCGCGCGCCCCGCGCTGCCGCCCGGCCTGAGCCGCTGTCGTCGTCGGGCCGCCGACTCCCGCCCCCGATCGGTCCCGGAGCCGTCCCGGCGGGCTTGTGCGACGGTTTCCGCCGCGAGGGTTGTCAGGGGCATGGCTAGCTCCTACAGTCCCTACGAACCATTGAGTGGGAGCGCTCCCAAGCTTGGCGGTCGGCGCTTCCGATGCCCCTTGCCACCCCACCCGGTCCTTCCTGAATCGTTCCCGGGCACCCCACTCGCCCTACCCCGCAGACCGCCCCGGAACCACGCGCTCCCACCCCGGCGCGCGGGCCCCGGGCGGACGAAGGTTTCGTTCACGAACGGTGTGACCGCAGGAGAGGAGAAAGGTCCGACCGGCAGGCAGTCCTCACACAGGCACAGGAGACACCATGGCTCGACGCAGGAAACAACTCGCTTCCCTGATCGTGGCGTTCGCGACGATGCTCGGCGGGATCGCTCTGACCTTTCTGGGCCAGGGCAGCGCGCAGGCGCACGGCGTGACGATGATGCCGGGATCGCGCACCTACCTCTGCTACCTGGACGCCCAGACCAGCACGGGCGCCCTCGATCCGACCAACCCGGCGTGCAAGGCGGCGCTCGCCGAGAGCGGCCCGACCGCGCTGTACAACTGGTTCGCCGTACTCGACTCCAACGCGGGTGGACGCGGCGAGGGCTATGTGCCGGACGGGAAGCTGTGCAGCGCCGGTGACCGGTCGCCGTACGACTTCACCGGATACAACGCCGCGCGCGACGACTGGCCCCTGACCCACCTGACGTCCGGGAGCACGATCGAGGTCAAGCACAGCAACTGGGCCGCGCACCCCGGCTCGTTCCGGGTGTACCTCACCAAGCCCGGCTACTCGCCCACCAACGAACTGGGCTGGGACGACCTGGAGCTGATCGACACCGTCACCGACCCGCCGCAGGTCGGATCGCCAGGCACGGACGGCGGGCACTACTACTGGAATCTGGACCTGCCGGCGGGCCGCTCGGGTGACGCGCTGATGTTCATCCAGTGGGTGCGCTCGGACAGCCAGGAGAACTTCTTCTCCTGCTCCGACATCGTCTTCGACGGCGGCAACGGCGAGGTGACCGGCGTTCGCGGGTCGGGCGAGACGCCGACGGACCCCACGGACCCGACCGACCCCACGGACCCCACGGACCCCACGGACCCGACGGACCCGACCGATCCGACGGACCCGCACACCGGGTGCATGGCCGTGTACAGCGTGACCAGCTCCTGGAGCGGTGGCTTCCAGGGCTCCGTCGAGGTCATGAACCACGACACGACGGCACGTGACGGCTGGGCGGTGCAGTGGGCGCCCGGCGCGGGCACGGAGATCAACAGCGTGTGGAGCGGAGTGCTGACCTCGGGGCCGGACGGCACGGTCACGGTCAAGAACGCCGACTACAACCGGACCATCCCGCCGGACGGCAGCGTGACCTTCGGATTCACGGCGACATCGACCGGTAACGACTTCCCGGTCGGCTCGATCGGCTGCGTCACCCCGTAGCCGAGGAAGGCGGCGGCGCCGGCTCCCGCGTCCCACGGGGAGCCGGCGCCGCCGCGCACCATCGGTGGCAGGCGGTCGGGGAAGGGTCTCAGCAGCCGGTGGTCCAGGTGTGCGAGCTGCCGCGGTCGTTCGCGCCCGCGTTG
The DNA here is from genome assembly GCF_030719295.1 of Streptomyces sp. Mut1. Classification (NCBI taxonomy): domain Bacteria; kingdom Bacillati; phylum Actinomycetota; class Actinomycetes; order Kitasatosporales; family Streptomycetaceae; genus Streptomyces; species Streptomyces castrisilvae. The sequence goes on from NZ_CP120997.1 coordinate 7,174,453, forward strand.
TAGCCGACCTCCTGGCCGGGGGCGAGACAGAGCGTGACCCCGCCGGTCAGCTCGCGGCCGTCGTAGATCTTGACGTGGTCGGGCACGCCCGGTCCGGAGACGCCGTGGTTGGCCCAGGAGGAGTCCTGGTTCGACATGTCGCCCTCCCACCAGTGGTCGTCGCCGGAATGCTCGATCTTCATGCCGTTGAAGTTGGCGTCGGTCCAGACGCAGAAGTAGCCGCTGCGGCAGCTGGCAGCCTCGGCGGAGGCGGAGGTGGCCAGCAGACCGGTGACGGAGACCACGAGGGCTGCGAGGAGAGTGAGGAGGCGCTTCATGCGGATGGATTTCCCTTCGGTGGCGTGCTGTTCAGAACGGTGGTGGCTTCGGCGAGGGCGTGCGCGCGCAGGCGCTGCCAGTCGGCGATCTCGGTGTGGTGGCGGGCCCGGACCTCGGCGAGTGTCCGGTGGGTGTGATCGGCCTCCGGCCGGAGGTTGTTGACGACGACCGACGCCCGGAACCAGCCGGGCTGGTCCCCGTAGAGCCGCCGCTGCGCCGCGGCCAGACAGCCATCGGTATGACCGCGGACGACGTAGCCCGTGGGCAGGGACACGGACAGTTCGGCCCGGCCCGTCCCGAAGAGAGCCGCGTCGACCCGGTCGTCCCCGTCCCCGGACGGCCGGCTGCCCGGCCCGCCCCGGGGCGGTACGAGTCCCTGCCGGGTCAGGCACGCGTCCGTCAGGCGCTGCGTGGCCGCCTTGATCACCTCGTCCGGGTCATCGGCGGGCCCGGACGTCCCGGCGGCGCAACCGGCCAGGACGGTGCAGGCGGTGATGACCGCGCAGACCAGGGCGGCGGCCGGGGCCGGCCTCCCGGCCCGGCATGAGCGACGGCGTGTCCCCGCCGTGAGATGCACGTTGATCACAGCCATGGTGTCTAGTGGCCGCGGACCTCGCCGCAACAGGGGCCGGGGCGGGAACTCACCCGTGTGGGTGCCGATTTCACCCGGGGAAACGTTGCGGCAGGCCCGTGCTTCGACGGCGTCCCGTGCACCCCTACCAAGACGTCGGCCCCGGGTTCCTGGTGGATCAGCCAAGAGCTGTTTTACGTTGTCAGCTGTGCATCTACGATGCGATGACTCGTATTCGCCTCGTGAATGCGAGGGCGGGTTCCGTCCCGTGTGCGCGCAAGGAGTCTCGTATGCACGTCCGCCAGGACCTCGACCGGGCGTGGGAGGGCGGCGCGGCGGCGGGTGAACTGCTCGACCGGGCCTTTGCCCGCCTCGGGGCGCCCGACTGCCATCTGCTCACCGGCAGCGGCCGGACCGTCGCCCGCACCGGTGGCGCGGACCCGCTCCCCGCCCGGCGGGCCGTGGAGATCCTGCGTGAGGGGCGGGGCACGACCGTGCGGGTCGGGTCCGGGGGCGCGGTCTTCGATGCCTGGTACCTGTACCTTCCCGAGGGGAGCCGGGTGCCGTCAGGGGATCTGGAGGAGATATCCGGGCTCCTCGGTTGGTACCGCCGCCGCGTGGACCGTGACCTGGCCGCCCGTACGTCCCTGGCCGTCCGCCTTCTGGAAGCCGTTGGCGCACCGCGCGCCGACCCCGGCCGGCTGTGCGCCGCGCTGGAGTCCTGCGGACTGGCCGGCCGGGCCGCGTACACCGTGGTCACCGCCGCCCCGGAGACGCGCGGGGGCAGGGGAGAGGACCAAATCGCCGCGCTCACCGAGGCCCTGAGCCATGTGCCGTCCGTCGCCTTCGCCGCCGCCCGGGGTGTCGACGGCGAGGCGACAGCGGTCCTCGCGCACGAGGAGTACGACGCCGCGGGCGCCGTGGCGGAGCGGCTGCGCGAGGTGTGGCCGCTGATTCGGGACTGCTGCCCGGAGAGCGTCTGGCAGGTCGGCCTGAGCGCACCGGTCGCCACGCCCGCCGAGCTGAACTCCGCGCTGAGGCAGGCCCGTTACTCCCTCGCGGCAGCGCACGCCGCTGCCGCGCCGCCCCCGGCTGTCGCCGGTCCGCGCGAATCCGGGGGAGTGGCTCTGCTGCTGGCCGGCGTCCCCGCCGAGGTGCGGAGCGTCTACCGCGAGACGGTCCTCGGTCCGCTGCTGAAGGCCGGGGCGAAGTCGGGCGGCGTGCTCCTGGAGACCCTGGAGCTCTTCCTCGCGCACGACTGCTCCTGGGCGAGGACGGCCCAGGCCCTGCACGTGCATGTCAACACGGTCCACTACCGCGTCCGGCGCATCGAGATCCTCACCGGACGCGACCTGTCCCGCCTCGATCACCGGCTCGACCTGCGTGCCGCCCTGCTCTGCTGACGGTGCCCGGCGCGGCGTCCGCCGGCCAGGGGTCGGTCTGCAGGCCCAGCGCGGGCAGGGCGAGACGGACGCCCGTACGGTCCGCCGCGCGGGTCAGGAAGTCCATGGTGGCCGGGAAGTCGTCGAGGAACGCGCGGAACGGGCGCAGGGGCCGGTCGAGCGGGCGGAAGAAGTCGTCCCAGTGGATGGGGACGACGCGCCGGGCGCCCGTCCCGGTGACCAGGCGGTGCCAGTACTCCTCCCGGAACGCCTCGCTCTGATGGCCGAGCGCGCCGATCCCCAGGTACACGGTCTCGGCGCGGTGGCCGTCGAGGGCGCCGGGGAGGGTGTGGGCGCTGGCGTGGATCAGGAGTTCACGCGCGCCGTGGCGGACGTGGAGGGTGTAGCAGTCGCCGGTCCTGTAGTCGGTGGCCCGGACCGGCGGCCGTAGCGGCCGGTCGATCCGTCCGGGGGCCAGGTCGCCCGGACCGTGCCGGGCGGGCAGGGCGGTCAGCGTGAAGGCGCCGACCGCGAACGGCTCGCCGATGGCCGCGTGTTGGAACCGGTCGTCGGGGAAGCCCTGGCCCCGGGCGATGTTGCGGGTGGACGGGGAGCCGATGAGCCGGGCGCCCGTGGCGGCGGCCACCTGGGGCGAGTCCAGGGCGTGGTCGTAGTGCGAGTGGACCACGAACACGGCGTCGAGCCGGTCGATCCCGCCCCTGCGCAGACCGGCCGCGATGCGTGCGGGATCGGGGCGCAGCCGGCCGAACCGCATCCGCAGAAGGCCGGGGCGGCTGAAGAACCCGTCCGTGAGGATCGCGGTTTCGCCGTCGTCCAGCAGAAGCGTCGACACACCCAGGAACACGGCGCGCGGCGCACCCGGCAGGGGCGGCGCCGGCGGCTCGTACAGGTGGGCCCAGGGGGCGAGCCCAGGTGCGCGGAGGCCCCGCAGTACGGACGTCACGCGCGGGCCACGGTGTCCGGTGTCGGTGTCCATGCGGCGTCCTCGTTCCGGGAAGCGTGCGGGCGGCCTCCATGATGCCTCGCCCACATGCCCTCGGTCACCACCATTGCCGAGGGCAACGCACCTCGCTATGTTAATCAGAAATCACATCTGCGTGACAAGATCCACAGCGCGTCGGTCGCGCAATCAGCAAGTCTGAGAAGGCGCCTGGAACTGTCTGGTCCCTCACGGAAGCAGGTAAGTCAATGGAAAATCTCAGCAGGCGAAAGCTCCTGACGCTCGGTGCCGCACTCGGCATCGCGGGTGTGGCGGTCCCGGCCCAGGCGTGGGCGTCCGCGGGCCCGGTGACCGCCGCCGACGCCGGGACCGGCCCGCAGTGGATCTGGGACGACACGGCGGACCCGCTGATGGTGTCGATGCTGGAGAACGGCCAGGTGCCCGCCATCAACACCGCGTGGGCGTCGTGGGTGAACAACAACGACCCGCTGCCCACCGGGCTGCCGGCCGAGTTCAGCGCCTACCTCCAGCAGGTCAACCGGTTGCCCTCCTGGGCCGACCAGGCCAAGCTGGACCGCGCCGCCGACTTCAACCGCCGCAAGGACACGTACCTGTTCATGCTGTACGGCCTCGGCAGCGGGATCATGAGCACCGTCATCCCCCGCGAGGCCAGGAGCGTCTACTGGTCCGCGGGCGGCGCCAACATGCAGGACCGGGCGGCCAAGACGTTCACCTTCGGCTACGACCTGTCCCAGCTGGGGGCCTTCCGGCCGCAGGGGCAGTTCGTCGTCACCGCCAACAAGACCCGCGTGGTGCACGCGGCGGTGCGCCACCTGCTGCCGCAGTCACCGCACTGGCGGGCCGTCGCCGACGAGTCCATCCCGATCAGCGCCGCCGACATCCTGGTCACCTTCCACAGCCTGGGCACCTACGTGCACCGCAAGCTGCTCGACTGGAAGGTGCCCTTCCCGGCGGCGGACCAGGACGCCTTCCTGCACTCCTGGCAGGTCGCCATCCACCTGCTCGGTGTGCCGGACGAGTACATCCCGCAGACCTGGGCGGAGGCGGAGGCGCAGTCGGCGCAGGTACTCACCCCGATCCTCACCCCGACGACCGAGGGCATCGACCTGGCCAAGGAACTGCTGGGCCTGACCGCGCAGATCGACCTCGGCGTCACCCGCGGGTTCCTCAACGAGTTCGTGCGCTACGTCCTGAGCGACGAGGTCGGCGACTGGCTCGGCCTGAAACGCGACTACGTGGCGGCGGCGCTGGTCCGCACCGCGTGGCCCGCGTACATCCTGTTCCGCGAGGGGCTCTCGCCCATCATGCCGGGAACGTTCTACGCGGTCGACCAGATGGTCCGCGGTCTCGCGATGCTCTTCCTCAACAAGGGCTCCTCCGGGACCACCACGCCCATCACCATCCCCACCGGGAACAGGGCGGCCTGAGCGTACCGGCCTCTCCGCGCCCCGGGCGCGGGGCGCGGAGAGGTCCGGAACCGCTGTGGGAGGAAGGGCCGTTCAGAGACCCAGCGCGCTCACGACCAGCGCGGTCACGGCCTGGCGGTGACCGGGGCTGTCCCGCCATCGCAGTCCGCGTCCCGCCTCGACCGCCACCCCGAACCCCGCGTGCACCAGCACTCTGGCCTGGCGCGGATCCAGCTCCGGGCGGGCCAGGCGCAACTGCTGCTCCCAGACGGCGATGTGCTCCCGCTGGGCGAGGACCAGGGGCCGCCGCAGATCGGCCGGGAGGCCGGCCACCTCCGCCTCGGCGACACTGTTGAGCTCGGTGTGCTCGAAGCTGTAGGCCACGTACGTCGCCGCCAGCGCGAGGATGGCCTCGTGCGGGCCCGCCACCCCCCGCAGACCCTGCTCCACGCCCTGGGCCAGCAGCCCCGCCGCCTGGAGGCACGCCGCCGCCAGGATGTCGATCTTGCCGGGGTAATGGCGGTAGAGCGCGGACGGGGTCAGCCCCACCGCCTGCGCGATCTGCCCGTTCGTGACGCTGGCGAAGCCGTCCCGGGCGAACAGCGGCACGGACGCCGCGAGGATCTGCGCGCGCCGGGTGCGCGGCACCGGCTGTACGGGCAGTTCGACCGGGCGCGCGTCGGGCCGGCCCGCCGAGGGATCGCAGGAGGCCACGTCCAGCGCGGACGCCAGCAGCAGGTCCTCGGCCCGGCGCTGCGCGATGGAGGTGTGATGCATGGTGATCGAGGCGATCGCACCGAGGGCGGCCAAGGCCCGCAGGCGGTCGTCGGGCAGCGGGTGCTCGCGCCGTACCGCCTCGTCCACCCGCTCGACCAGGCGGCCGAACTTCGCCGCGAGACGCCGCCGGTCCTCGCGGCTGAGGTAGCGGGCCTCCCAGCGGTACACCCCGCCCGACGCGCGATGCGTGACGGTGATCCGGGCGAGCGGCAGCAGTACGTCGGTCAGGGCCGCCCCGGGCGGTACCTCGTCCAGTGCGGCGACCAGCCCGTCCACCATGACGTCGGCGCACTCGGCGAACAGGGCGTACTTGTTCGGGAAGTGCCGGTACAGGGCGGCGGCGGTGATCCCCACCGCGGAGGCCACCTCCTCCATGGACGCCGTGTGGTAGCCGCGCTCGCTGAAGACGCGCCCGGCCGCCTCGACGATCAGCTGCCTGCGGTTGCGGGGGCGGGTCGCCGCCGCCCGGTCGCCGGTCGCGGCCCGGCGGGCGGATCGGGGGGCTGGGACCATACGGATCAGTCAATCACACAGGGTCAGAGGGCCGGCCCGCCGTGACGCCTCGGACGGTGGGCGCCGGCTCGGCCGCGCCGCCGTTCAGAAGGTGAGGACCGGTTTGACCACGCTGCCGTCCCGCATGGCGGCCACCGCCCTGCCGATCTCCTCGAACGGGAACGTGGTGACCAGCCGGTCGAGCGGGAAGAGACCGCGCCCGTGCAGGGCGATCAGCTCCGGGATGAAGCGTCCGGGGTCGGAGTCGCCCTCGATCACCCCGTGCACCCTGACCCCCTTGGCGAGCAGCCCCATCACGTCGAACGTCACCTCGCCGCCGAGGCCGAGCAGGGCGAGCGCACCGCGCGGCCGCAGCGCGCCGACCGCCCGGCGGACCGTCCCCGGGCGGCCGGTCGTCTCCACGACGTGATGCGCGCCGCCCCCGGTCAGCTCGCGCAGCGCCGCCGCCAGGCCGTCCCCGGGAGCCAGGGCCGCCGCCGCGCCGAGCGAGAGCGCCAGCTCCCGGCGGGAGGCGACCGGATCGACCGCCACCACCGGATCGCAGCCCACGGCGACAGCGGCCATCAGCGCGCTCAGGCCGACCCCGCCGGCCCCCAGGACGACCAGCGAGGAACCGGGCTCGGGCCGCAGCCGGTTGAGCACCGTCCCGGCACCCGTCTGGCCACCGCACCCCAGCGGGGCCGCGACCGAGGGCGGAAGACCGGACGGCACCCTGACCACACCGCGCTCGTGGACGACGGCGTGCGTGGCGAAGCTGGACTGGCCGAAGAAGCCGGCGTACAGCGGCGCGCCCTCCATGGACAGCGGCGAGGTGGCGTCGTCGCGGCCCCCGGAGAAGTTCAGGGCCCGCGCGGCGAGGCAGTAGGCCGGGTGGTCCGCCGCGCACTGTTCGCAGGCCCCGCAGCTGGCGAACGTCAGGCAGACGTGGTCGCCCGCCGCGAGTCCGGTCACCCGCGCACCCACCGCCTCGACCCGGCCGGCGCCCTCGTGGCCGAAGACCATCGGCGTGAGGCGGGGCGGCCAGGTGCCCGCCATCGCGAGGTCGGTGTGGCAGAGGCCCGCCGCGGTCATCCGCACCAGCACCTCGTGCGGGCGGGGGTCTTCGAGGTCCGCGTCCCGGACGGTGAACGGGGCGCCGGGGGCGTCGGTGACCGCCGCGCGGACGCGCCTCACGCGTCCTCTCCGGCGGCGGGCGCCGCCTCGGGGGCCCGTTCCAGGAAGAAGTAGTAGAAGGGGCCGTCGGCGGGCACCCCCTTGGCGTTCATGATCCCCATCAGCGTCACCCCGTCCACCTGCTTGAAGTGGTCGAGGACCGGCCTGCCGTCGTAGACCATGGTGGCCGTCGCCTCGCCGCGGAACTCGACCGTCCAGAGGCTGGCCTCGCCCTGGCCCAGCTCCAGGTTGGAGTACAGCGCGCCCGACTCGTCACGGCAGATCAGCGGCTTGGCGTCGTGCACCGAGGTGAACGTCTTGCCGTACCAGCCGGCCTTCGCCAGCATGCCTTCGAGCGGGTGGCCGGTGCGGAACTCGCCGCCCTTCCACGCGCCGAGTATGTCCTGCGGGCGGACGGTGTCCAGCACGGCCCAGACGGCGTCGAGTTCGAGCGGATCGACCGGGCCGTCCTGCTCCCGCAGCTCCTGGAACCGGGCGCGGGCGTCGAGCACGTTCATGGGGGTGTCCTCTCGTCGGTACGGCCACGTCGGGGCGGGCCGAGGGGAGCGGGGGATCGGTCAGGACGCCGGCGCCGGGGGGTGGCCCACGGTGCCGAGGCTCAGCAGGACGTGCCGTTCCGCGACCTGCTCGGCGGTGAGCGGGCCGTCCTCGCGGAACCAGTTGGCGACCCCCTGGCACATGATGAGCACCGCGCGCACCGCGTCGGCGGGGATCGGCGTGGCGAACACCCCCCGGGCGCGCCCCGCCTCCACGGTGTCCAGGAGCATGTGTTCGAGGTAGTCGCGCAGTGCGACGTAACGTGCCCGGTTCTCCGGCTCCAGGCTCCGGATCTCCGTGTCCAGGAAGGCCAGTTGGCGGCGGTGGGCCATGGACAGCACGATCGACTCGACCATGCCGCAGAACCGCGCCAGCGGATCGTCCCCGGCCTCGGCCGCCGCGGCCCGGCACCGGTCCAGGACGTCCTTGATGGAGGTCTCCAGCAAGGTGGCCAACAGGGCCTGCTTGTTCGCGTAGTGGTAGTAGAGCGCGGGCACGGTGACACCCACCCGGCCGGCGATGTCCCGGACCGAGGTTCCGTGGTAGCCGTGCTCGTTGAACGCCTCCATGGCACGCAACAGGATCGGGTGCAGGGCGAGCGGGCGGTAGGAGCGCCAGTGCTCCGCCGGCGCCGCGATGTCCTGGCTGGTCTCGGTGCTCAACTGCTCTCCTCGGGACGGGCGGCGACCGGCGACCTCGTGCGGCCCGTGCGTCGCGGGTGCCTCGTTCCTGTTGCTTAGCGATCGATCAGGAAACTCCGGCGGTCAGCGTACTGCCTGTGCGTGCCTTGCCGGTAGATGCCCGTAAAAACTGGTGACGTACGGGGAGTTGACCACCCGACTCCGCACTTCTACGTTCTTAGCGAACGCTCAGTAGATCCCGGCCGGGCTGAGGCGGGCCCTGAGCGCGCCGAGAGAGGAATCCATGGAACTGTCCTCACCCCTGACGTATGCCGGCGATCCGCGTGCCGCCGCCGACCGGGCCGCCGCCCTGGAGTCGGCGGGACTCGACGCCGTCTGGGTGGCGGAGGCGTACGGCTTCGACTCCCCCACGGTCATGGGATATCTGGCCGCGAGGACCGACCGGATGCGGATCGGCTCGGCCATCGTCAACGTCTACTCCCGCACCCCCGCCCTGATCGCCCAGACCGCCGCCGGCCTGGACGCGGTCAGCGGCGGCCGCGCCCTCCTCGGGGTCGGCGCGTCCGGGCCCCAGGTGGTCGAGGGCTGGCACGGCCGCCGCTACGACCGCCCGCTCGGCCGCACCCGCGAGGTCATCGAGCTGTCCCGGCGGATCTGGCGGCGCGAGGTGATCGAGCACCACGGGATCACCGACCTGCCCCTGCCGGCGGAGAAGGGCGGCACCCTCGGCAAGCCGCTGAAGCTGCTGAACCACCCGGTGCGCGACACGATTCCCGTGTACGTCGCCGCGCTGGGCCCGGCCAACGTCCGGATGACCGCCGAGATCGCGGACGGCTGGCTGCCCTTCCTGTACGTACCCGAGCGCGCCGCCGAGGTCTGGGGCGGCGCCCTGTCCGAGGGCGCCGCCCGGCGCGATCCCTCGCTCGGCCCACTCCAGGTCGTGGCGGGCGGTCTGCTGGCCATCGGGGACGACGCCGAGCAGGTCCGCGACCACCTGCGGCCCACCGTCGCCCTGTACGTCGGCGGGATGGGCGCGCCCGGCCGCAACTTCTACCACGACCTCGTCCGCTCCTACGGCTACGAGCGCGAGGCGGCGGCCATCCAGGAGCACTACCTCGCGGGCCGCCGGAAGGAGGCGGAGGCCGCCGTCCCGGCCGAACTGCTGGAGCGCCTCTGCCTGGCCGGCCCCGAGGGATACGTCCGCGACCGCGTCGAGGTCTTCCGCGAGGCGGGCGTGACCATGCTCAACGTCACCCCGGTCGGCCCCGATCCGGCCCGGCTGATCGAACGCGTGAGGAGCTGGCTGTGACCGAGCAGGACACCACCGCACCGCCCGCCGCCACCCGCAAGGAGGCCCCGATGACACCGGCACCCCGCACCACGAGCGGCCTGCCCGAAGCTCCGGCCGACCGCACGCTGCCCCAGCTGCTGGCCCGCAACGCCCGTACGTACCCCCATCTGCCCGCGCTCTCCTGGCAGTCGGCGGACACCGGCGGCTGGTCCACGTACGACTGGGCCGAGGTCGACGAGCACACCCGTCACCTCGCCGCCGGCTACCGGGCCCTCGGGGTCGGCCGCGGCGACCGCGTCCTGCTGATGATGCCCAACCGGCCCGAACACTGGCTGTCCGACCTGGCCCTCGTCCGGCTCGGCGCGGTGCCGGTCAGCGTCTACGGCACCGCGGCCCCCGAGCAGATCACCCACATCGCCCGCAACTGCCGGGCCCGCCTCGCGGTGGTGGACGGGGCCGCCCAGGTGGCGGTGTGGGAGCCGCTGCTGAGCGACGGCGAAACGCCGCTGGAGACCCTGGTGGTGGCCGAGCCGGGCGCGGAGGGCGGGCACTTCCCGTACGCCGCCCTGCTCCGGGAGCCGGTACCCGACGGGTTCGCCGGGGAACTCGACACGGCGCGCCCCGAGGACCCGCTGACCGTCGTCTACACCTCCGGCACCAGCGGCGACCCCAAAGGCGTCGTCCTGACCCACCGCCAGGTGCTGTCCAACGCGCTCGCGCTGGACGCCGTGGTGGAGCTGCCGCCGCACGTCGAGCACATCTGCTACCTGCCGTTCGCCCACATCGCCGAACGGATGCTCGGCATCTACCTGCCCTGCCACCGCGCCTCGCACGTCCACCTCTGCGCCGACCCGACCGGCGTGGCCGCGGTGGTGCGGAAGGTGCGCCCCGCGCAGTTCTTCGGGGTCCCGAGGATCTGGGAGAAGCTGTCCGCCACCGTGCGCGGCATCCTCTCGCTGATGCCGGCCGAGCAGCGGAAGGTCATCGACGAGGCGTTCGAGGTCGGGCGCGAGCACGTCGGGTACCGGGAGCGCGGCGAGACCCCGCCCGCCGCACTGGAGGAGCGCTACGCCCGGGTGCGCGAGGACGTGCTGCTGCCGATGCTGGCCGCGGGCGGTCTGGACCGGGTGACCTGGGCGGCGAGCGCGTCGGCGCCGATGCCGCTCGACGTGGTGCGGTTCTGGGCCGGTTTCGGCATCGTCATCATGGATGCCTGGGGGCTGACCGAGACGACGGGGGTCGCCACCAGCAACAGCCCCCGGGCCGGGTTCCGGCTCGGCTCGGTGGGGCGCCCGGTGGAGTCCGTGGAGGTCCGGGTCGCCGGGGACGGGGAGATCCTGGTGCGGGGCGCCTCCGTCTGCTCCGGCTACCTCCGGCCGGACGGTTCGGTGCTGCCCGCCGTGGACGACGACGGCTGGCTGGCCACCGGCGACATCGGGCGGCTGGACGAGGACGGCTACCTCTGGCTCACCGACCGCAAGAAGGAGATGATCGTCACCTCCACCGGCAAGAACGTCTCGCCGGCCCTGGTCGAGAACGCGCTCAAGGAACACCCGCTGATCGGCCAGGCCATGGTGCACGGCGACAACCGGTCCTACCTCGTCGCCCTGCTGGTCCTCGACGCCGAGGCCGCCCCCGCCTGGGCCGAGGCCAACGGCGTCCCCGTGGACGGTGGACCGGCCGGGCTCGTCCGGCACCCGGCCGTCCTGGCGGAGACGGACCGGGCCGTCGCCGCCGCCAACGCCCGGCTCAACCGCAGCGAGCAGGTCAAGCGGTACGAGCTGCTGGCCGAGGAATGGGGTCCGGCGACCGGCGAGCTGACGCCGTCGCTGAAGATGCGGCGCCGGATCATCCGGGACAAGTACGCCGACTCGCTGTCCGGGCTCTACCAGGACTGACCGGGGAGAACAGGGTGCGCGGCGGGTGCTTCCCCGTCGCGCCCCCCGGCCGGCTCAGAGCCCGTAGGACTTGCCGATGACGTCCCGCTGGATCTCGCTGGTCCCGCCGTAGACCGTGGAGACCACCGCGGCCCGCAGATGGCGTTCCATGTCGAACTCCGTGGTGTAGCCGTAGCCGCCCATCATCTGCATGCCCTCCAGGGCGGCCCTCTTGGCGGTCTCGGTCGCCTTCAGCTTGGCCATCGAGGCCTCGCGCGGAAACAGCTTGTCGGGCCGCGCGTCGCAGTCCAGAGCCACTTCCCGCACCAGCAGCCGGGCACACTCGATCTCGGTGGCGAGGTCGGCGATCCGGTGCCGCAGCGCCTGGAAGGAGCCGACGGGCCGGCCGAACTGCTCCCGCTCGCGCACATAGCCGACCGTGTCGTCGAAGGCGCGGCGCGCCAGGCCCAGCATGTTCGACGCGAGGAACAGCCGCTCGTGGTTCAGCCCGGCCATCAGCTGCCGCCAGCCGTCGTCCACATGCCCGACGACGGCGTCCGCCGGCAGGCGCACACCGCTGAGGAAGACGTCGTTGACCTCACGGCCGCCCATGGTGTCGATGCGCTGGATCTCCACGCCCGGGGTGCGGGCGGGCAGATGGAACATGGTCAGGCCGCCGTGCTTGTCCTCGCCGGTCCGGGCCACCAGCAGGATGTGCTCGGCGCAGTGCGCGTTGGAGATCCAGGTCTTCTGGCCGTCCACCACCCATGTGCCGTCCGCCTCCCGCCGGGCCCGGCAGCGCAGCGCGCCGACGTCCGACCCGGCGCCGGGCTCCGACATGGCGATGGACAGCACCTCACCGCGCACGACCCCGGACAGCACCGTGCGCCGCTGCTCCCCGGTGCCGAACTTCTCGTACGCCTTCGCGGCGATGACGGTGGTGATGAAGCCGCCCGCCGGGACCATCCCGTACGAGGTCTCCTCCAGGAAGAGGCACGCGTCGGCCAGCCCGCCGCCGGCACCCCCGTACGCCTCGGGCAGGCAGACCCCCAGCCAGCCCAGCCCGGCGAGCCGCCCGTACAGCTCGGGGTTGTGGGCCTCGCGGCCGCCGGAGGTCAGCGCGTCGCGCTGCTCCCGGCTGCCGCACTCCCGCTTGGCGAAATCGCGGATGGCCGCGACGAAACCGGACTGTTCCTCGGTGAGGCGACTGCCCATCAGGTCCTCCTGGATCGGAAGCGTGTTACTGAGTGATGCTAATCGTTTCATCGACTCATCGGGAGGGGTTCGCCGGTATCGTGAGCGGTATGAGAACTGACACGAACGACTCGGCGCTCACCCGGGCCATCGCCGAGTCGCAGACGCAGGACCCGACGGCGCGGCGGATTCTCGACGCCGCGCTGGAGCAGTTCACCCTGCTGGGCCTGCGCCGCTCCTCCGTGGACGACGTCGCCAAGCGGGCCGGAGTCTCCCGGGTCACCGTCTTCCGGCGCTTCCAGACCAAGGACAACCTGGTCATGGCCACCCTGCTGCGCGAACACGGCCGGTTCTTCCAGCGGCTGGACGCCGCGGTGGCCGCGCTGCCCACCATGGAGGAGCGGGTCGTCGAGGGCTTCGTGGTCGCCCTCCGCCACACCCGTGCCCACCCGCTCTTCGGCGGGCTGCTGCGGCTGGAGCCCGAGGTGGTGCTCCCGTACATGACCGTACGGGGCGGCTCCACGCTCTCCGCCACCGTCGCCTATCTGACGGGCCATCTGCGCCGCGCCCAGCAGGCCGAGGGCCGCCCCGACGAGGACCCGCGCCCGGTCGCCGAGCTCATGGTGCGGGTGGCCGTGTCCTTCCTGCTCAACCCCGCCAGCTGCATCGAGATGGAGGACGAGGAGCAGGCCAGGGAGTTCGCCCGCCGCTACCTGGCCCCGCTCCTGGACGCCTGACGGACCGGCCGCCCCCGGCCGGCCCGCCCGGCCGTTCAGCGGCGCCGGTGCAGCGCCCGCGCCATCCGGATCGCGCGCTCCCGTGTCGCGGCCGGTACGTCGAAGGAGGTCAGCGCGATCGGCGGAGCGAACCGCTGCACCGTCATCGACTGCACGGAGGTGAACGCGCGCAGCCCCTCCGCACCGTGGATCCGCCCGAACCCGGAGTCCCGCGAACCGCCGAACGGCAGCGCGGGAACCGCCGCGAAACCCAGCACCGAGTTCACCGACACCGCCCCCGCCCGCAGCCGCGCCGCGATGGCCGCACCGGCGCGCCCGCCGCGGCAGAACACCGCGGCCCCGAGCGCGTAACGGGAGGCGTTGGCCCGTTCCACCGCCTCGTCCACGTCCGCCACCGCGTTGATCGCCACGACCGGCCCGAAGGTCTCCTCCGTCATGGCCGCCGCGTCCTCCGGCACCTCCGTCAGCACGACCGGCGCGACGTACGGGGCGCGCACCGAACCGGGCCCGCCCAGAAGGGCCCGCGCGCCCGCCGAGACCGCCCCGGTCACCTGGCCCTCCACGATCGCCACCTGGCCCGGCAGCGTCATCGGGCCGTACGCGGCGTCCGTCCCGGCACCGGGCCGCAGCTTCTCCGCCCGCTCCACCACGCGTTCGCACAGGGCCGCGTGGATCGCGCGCACCGCGTAGACGCGTTCCACACCCGCGCAGGTCTGGCCCGCGTTGCTCAGCGCGCCCCAGACGATGGCGTCCGCGGCCGCGTCCAGGTCGGCGTCCGCGGTCACGATCACCGCGTCCTTCCCGCCGCATTCGGCGAGGAACGGCGTCAGCGTCCCGGCGCACACCGCCATCACCTTGCGGGCCGTCCCCGGCGAACCGGTGAACGCGAGCTTGTCGACCCCGGACCTGGCGAGCGCGTCCCCGGTGGACGCGGGCCCGGTGACCGTGGTGAGCAGCCCCGCGTACTCGGGCACGGCGGCGTCGAAGAGCCCGCTCAGCAGGAGGCCGGTGGCCGGGGTCAGTTCGGACGGTTTGAAGACCACGCCGTTGCCCGCCGCCAGGGCGTAACCGATGGAGCCCATCGGCGTGTACAGGGGATAGTTCCAGGGGCCGATCACGCCGATCACGCCGAGCGGCCGGTGCACCAGCGAGGCCCGCTGGTGGACGGTGAACAGCCCGGTGCCCACCTTCCGCCTCCGCAGTACGCGTTCCGCGTTGCGGGCGGCCCACGCCAGGTGTTCCAGCGTGAGTACGACCTCCAGCGCGGCGTCGCCGGCCGGCTTGCCGGTCTCCTCGGCAATGGTCCTCGCCACCGTGTCCAGACCGGTGGCGAGGGCCTTCTTCCAGCGCAGCAGATGGTCCCTGCGCCGCGAGGCCGGCAGCGCCGCCCAGCCCGTCTGGGCCGTCCGGGCCCGGGTCAGGGCGCGGGCGACCTCCTCCGGCCCGTCCACCGGGTGTTCGGCGATCCGCTCGCCGGTCGCGGGGGAGCGTGTGGTGAAGGTCGCCGTGCGTGGGGTGGTGTCGGTCATCGGGTCTCCTGACGCGGAACACGAGGGGTGGACGGCCGGGCCCGCGCGAGGGAGCGCGCCGGACCCGGGCCGTGGTGGTGCCGACTGGTCCCTGCCTCACGGGGAACGCCCTGTGAGTCGAAGATACTGAAAGTATTGACCCGTATCATCAGCCGTCAATACTCCGGGCGCGACGGAGGCGCGGAACGCGCCGTCACCCGCCCTCCGCGCCCGCCCGCCCTCCGCGCCTGCCCGCCCGCTCGCCCGCCCTCCGCTCCTGCCCGCCCGCTCGCCCGCCGGCCCGCTCAGCCCGCCAGATCCCCCAGCAGTTCCCACGTACGGCGCCGGTCGTCGTCCCCGGCGAGGTCCGTCCCCGCGAACACCACCTCCGTCGCTCCGGCGTCCCGGTAGCGCCGCACCTCGGCGGCGACCGCCTTCTCGTCGCCGATCACGGACACGTCGCCGGCCCGGGTGGCACCCGCGAGTTCGATGACCCGCGCGTACGACGGGAACTGTTCGTAGAACGCGAGCTGTTCGGTGGCCGTCCTGCGCGCGGATTCGGGGTCGCCGGTGACGACGCCGTGCACCAGGGCCACGATCCGGGGTGCGGGTCGGCCCGCGGCCTCGGCGGCGGCGGTGACCGCCGGGACGATGTGCTCGGCCAGGACGCGGGGGCCCGCGAGGTAGGGCAGGATCCCGTCCGCCAGCTCCCCGCTGACCCGGAGCGCCTGCGGACCCATGGCGGCCACGAGGAGGGGGACGCCGCCCTCCGCCCCGGGCACGCGGGCGGGGAGCGGGGTGACCGCGGTGACGAGTTCGCCGCGGAAGTCGGCGCCGCCGGTCTCGGTGAGCTGCCGCAGTGCGGTGAGGAACTCGCGCAGGCGGGCGATGGGCCGCTCGTAGGGGATGCCGAAGCCCGACTCCGTCAGCGGTTTCGTGCCGAGGGCGAGTCCGAGGTGATAGCGGCCGTGCGTGGCCGCCTGTGCCGTCTGGGCCTGGCTGGAGACGATCAGCGGGTGGCGTCCGAAGACGGGGATCGCGGACGTGCCCACCTGCAGCTCGGGCACCTCACGGCCGACGATCGCCGCGAGCTGGGGGGAATCGGCGCCGAAGGTCTGCCCGAACCAGGCGGACCGCAGCCCTGCGGCTGCGGCCTCCTGGGCGAGGTGCACGGTGGCGTCGATCTGGTTGGCGGATTCGGTTGCGCTGAGCGCTACTCCCACAGTCATGACAGGAGCAAACGCGGGGAGTTGACCGCACATTCCGGTCTTTCCGTGACAGTCTCGTGACGGCTGTGTGTCCCTGGACCGAGGGCCCGGCGCCGGGGAGCCCGGTCTCAGGCGTCCACCGACACCGCGCAGCGGAACCCGCCGTGCCCTGTGGTGCTGTCGGGGGTGTTGGAGGTACGGGCGGCGACCCGGTAGCGGTTGCAGTACGAGCGGTGGCACAGGTGCGAGCCGCCGCGCAGCACCCGGCCCGCGCCGTCCGGCGGTCCGACGGGATCGACGCGGGTCTCCGGCCGGTCCGGGACGTGCCAGTCGGCGCTGAACCGGTCGGCGCACCACTCCCACACGTTGCCCGCGACGTTGTGGAGACCGTAGCCGTTGGGGGCGTATGCCTTGACGGGGGCGGTGCCCGCGTAGCCGTCCTCCCGGGTGTTGCGGACCGGGAAGTCGCCCTGCCAGATGTTGCAGCGGTGCCGGCCCTTCGGGGTGAGCTCGTCGCCCCAGGGGAAGCGGGCGCGGGCGAGTCCGCCGCGGGCCGCCTTCTCCCACTCGGCCTCGGTGGGCAGCCGCTTGCCGGCCCAGCGGGCGTAGGCCGAGGCGTCGTGCCAGGACACATGGACCACCGGGTGGTCCCGGCGGTCCCCGATCGAGGTGCCGGGCCCCTCGGGCGCCCGCCAGCTCGCCCCGGCCACCGCGTTCCACCAGGGCGCGCCGGGCACGGTCCCGGGGAGCACGGCGTGGCGTGCCCCCGGGGGGACGAAGGGGCCGAAGACGTAGGACCAGCCGATGAGTTCGGCCTCGGTGCGGTAGCCGGTGGCCTTGACGAAGCGGGCGAAGGCGGCGTTGGTCACGCAGGCCGCGTCGATCCGGAACGGGGCGAGGACCACCTCGCGGACCGGGCCCTCCCCGTCGGCGGGGAACGCGTCCTCGTCGGCGCCGCCCATCAGGAACGGCCCCCCGGGCACGGCGACCGTGCCCCGCAGGAGATCGGCGGTGCTGCGGGCCGGCACGGCGAAGTCGGCCGGGGGAGTGGTGCTGTCGACGGTCGCGGCGGGGGCGGTGCTCCCGCGGCCCGGCCCGCAGCAGGCGCTCATCGGGCAACCCCGTCGCCGTGGCCACCCGCCGTGGCCGGGCGGTCGAGCAGTTCCGCCAGGTCCTGGCCCGTGGTGCGCAGCAGCAGCGCCACGCCGCCGAGCGCGGCCGCGTCGCCGCCGAGGGTGGAGCCGCGGACCTCGATGGAGCGGGGCGCGGATGGCAGGGAGAGCGCCGCGATCTGCTCCCGGATCGGGGTGAGGACGAGGTCGTCCAGGGCCGCCGGCTCGCCGTAGACGACGACGCACTCCGGATCGACCTGGGCGGCGAGCGCGGCCAGCACCCGCCCGGCGGTGACGGCCGCGCCGCGGAGCACGTCGGACACCTCCGGCCGGCCGTCGGCGGCGAGGCCGATCAGCTCCTCGGCGTCCCTCGCGTCCACCCCGCGGTCGGCGCAGGCGGCGAGCAGGGCCGGGACGGAGATGAGGCCCTCCAGGCAGCCCCGGCCGCCGCAGTGACAGGGCTTGCCCTCGGGGTCGCAGCTGGTGTGCCCGATCTCGCCGGCCGCGCCGTGGGCGCCGTGCACCAGCGAGCCGTTGACGACGAGTCCGCCACCGACACCCTGGGACCAGCGCAGGTACACGGCGTTGTCGAAGCCGCGCGCGGCGCCCCAGGTGACCTCGGCGAGCGCGGCCAGCCGGGAGTTGTTGTCGGTGAGCACCGGGGCGCCGAAGTGCCGGCCGAGTTCGGCGGCGACGTGCCCGGCGAACGGGGTCATCGTGTGCCGGTCGGCGGAGGCCGGATTCTGCACGAAGCCGGGCAGGCCCAGGCCGATGCCCTGCACCGGGGCCAGGCTGATGTTCTCGTTCCGCACCAGCTCCTCCACGGCGCGGATCGCCTGCGCGGCCCGTTCGGCGGCCTGGCTGTCGGCCGGGACGGGGGCGCTGTACCGGCCGACGATCTCGTGGGCGCAGTTGGCGACGACCACATGGATGTGGTGGCGCTGGAGGTCGATGCCGATCAGTTCGGCGCCGCGCGAGTTGAGCGAGATCTCCAGGGCCGGGCGGCCGCGGCCCCTGGGCCGCCCGGCGTCGGGGGCCGGCTGCTCGACCACCGCATTGCGTTCCAGCAGGTCGGACACGATCGCGAACAGGGTCGTACGGGACAGACCGACCCGGTCCTTCAGCTCGCCCCGGCTCAGCGCTCCGGACCTGCGCAACTCGCCCAGTACGGCGGCTTCATTGGCTCTGCGCAGGCGCTGGAGGGCATCGGTGCGTTCGGTCATGGAGGCATGGTCGATCGGTCAAGGGGTTTCTGTCAACGCGCCGGACGAATTCACACAATGTTTATTCCCAAGGGTTGACGTAAAAAAGTGGTCCTCCCTACAGTTCCCGTCAATCGCCGGAGCCGGCCTGCGTCGAGCGCCCCCGCAACACGCCCCGGCCGGCCCCCGTCACCACCATGAGCGTCCACCGAAAGGGCGGCCCGAGTGGCTCCGCGCAACGTCCTGTTCCTGATGACCGACCAGCACCGGACCGACACCCTGGGGTGTTACGGCAACCCGCTCGTCGACACCCCCGCCCTGGACGCCCTGGCGGCCGAAGGGACCCGTTTCGACCGCTTCTACACCCCGACCGCCATCTGCACCCCGGCCCGCGCCTCCCTGGCCACCGGCCTGCACCCGTTCCGCCACGGCATGCTCAACAACCCCGAGCGCAACGGCGGCAGCAAGGACGAGCTGTCCGACGACAGCCCCATGCTCTGGCGGCAGCTGACGGACCGGGGTTACGCGGTCGGCCACGTCGGCAAATGGCACATCGGCCGCGAGCGCGGTCCCGAGTTCTACGGCCTGGACGGCGAGCACCTGCCCGGCGCGCTCAACCCCGTACACCACCCCTCGTACGAGAAGTGGCTCGACGACAACGGCTTCCCGCCCTTCGCGGTACGCGAAGCCGTCTTCGGGACCGCCGCCAACGGCACCGGACGCGGCCACCTCATCGCCGGACGGCTCCAGCAGCCCGCCGAAGCCACCATCGAGGCGTTCCTCACCGACCGCACACTCGGCCTGCTGGACCGCTACGCCGCCGACTGGAAGGCGACCGGCAAGCCGTTCATGCTCTCCTGCCACTGGTACGGCCCGCACCTGCCCTACCTGATCCCCGACCACTACTACGACCTCTACGACCCCGACGACGTGCCCCTGCCCGCGTCCATGGCCGAGACCTTCGCGGGCAAGCCCGAGGTGCAGCGCCAGTACAGCGCGTACTGGTCGTCCGACGCCTTCGACGCCGCCGCCTGGCGCAAGCTCATCGCCGTCTACTGGGGCTACGTCACGATGATCGACCACCAGGTCGGACGACTCGTCGAGGCGCTCAAGGGCCACGGCCTGTGGGACGACACGGCGGTCTTCTTCACCGCGGACCACGGCGAGTTCACCGGCGCCCACCGGCTCAACGACAAGGGCCCCGCGATGTACGAGGACATCTACAACATCCCCGGCATCGCCCGCGTCCCCGGCGCCCCCGCCCAGGTCAACGACGACTTCGCCACCCTCATCGACCTCAACCCGACCATCCTCGAACTGGCCGGCGCGCCCGTGCCCGAACCCTGCGACGGCACCAGCCTGCTGCCGCTGCTGCACGGCGAGAAGGCCGGGGACACCCGCGACCAGGTCGTCACCGAATTCCACGGCCACCACTTCCCGTACTCCCAGCGCATGATCCGCGACCGGCGCCACAAGCTGGTCCACAACCCGGAGAGCGTGCACGAGCTGTACGACCTGGAGACCGACCCCCACGAACTGCACAACGTGTACGAGGCGCCCGCCTACGCGCGGGTCAGGCGCGACCTCACCGTCCGGCTCTACCGCGAACTGCTGCGCCGCGGCGACCCCGCCTACACCTGGATGAGCTACATGGCCGACATCGGCGGCGGCCGGGCGGCCGACGTCGATGGGGTCGCGGAGGAAGTGGCATGAGCGTGCAGGACAAGACCCGCGCACCGGACCCGGAGAAACCACCCGGCCCGCCGGCCACCGAGCCGTCGGCCGCCCGACGCCCGCCCGGCAGGGCCACGAGGAAACGCGGCACCGGCCGGCTCACCTCCGTACTCCTCGGCCTCGCCTCCGCGGCACTCGGGCTGCTCGCCTGGACCGTCCTCGCGAACAGCGGCGTCGACGGCTTCCCCGGACCCGTCGCCGTGGGCCGCCGCGCCGGTGAACTCATCGCGAACGGCACGCTCTTCGAGGACGCGGGCGCCAGCCTCGAACGCGTCCTCATCGGCTACGTCCTCGGCGTCGCCCTCGCGATACCCGTCGGATTCGTCATGGGCTGGTACCCGGTCGTCCGCAGACTGATCGAGCCCTGGCTGCAGTTCTTCCGCATGGTGCCGCCGCTCGCGATCATCCCGCTGGCCATCGTGCTCATGGGCATCGACGAGACACCCAAGATCTTCGTGATCTTCCTGGCCTCGTTCCTGTCCTGCGTCGTCTCCACCTTCCAGGGCGTCGTCGCCGTCGACGTCACCCTCGTCAACGCGGCCCGGGTCCTCGGCGCCCGCGACCCGCAGGTCTTCCTCGGCGTCGTCGTGCCCGCGTCGACCCCGTTCATCCTGGTCGGCATGCGGATCGGCCTCGGCGCCTCGTGGGCGACCGTCGTCGCCGCCGAACTCATCGCAGCCCAGGGCGGCCTCGGCTTCCGGATGCAGCAGGCGCAGCTCTACTACGACCTGCCGACCATCTTCGTCCAGCTCATCGCCATCGGCGCGATCGGACTCGCCATGGACCGGCTGCTGCTCCTCACCGAGCGCCGGCTCACCCACTGGCAGGAACGGCGGTAACCCATGCCCACCATCAACTTCCACGACGTCACGAAGGACTTCGCGGTCAAGGACGGCGGATTCCTCGCCCTGGACCATGTCGGCCTGGACATCGAGGACGGCGAGTTCGTCACCGTCGTCGGTCCCTCCGGCTGCGGCAAGAGCACCCTGATGAACATCGCCGCCGGACTCCTCGACGCCACGGGCGGCGAAGTGCTGGTCGACGGCGTCCCGGTCAGCGGGCCCTCCCCAGAACGGGGCGTCATCTTCCAGCAGTACGCGCTCTTCCCCTGGATGACCGTCGCCGCCAACGTCGAGTACGGACTGAAGGTCGCCGGGGTCAAGAAGGAGGAACGCCGCCGCCGGGCCCGCGAGGTCATCGAACTCGTCGGCCTCACCGACTTCGCCGACTCGCTGCCCAAGACCCTCTCCGGCGGCATGAAACAGCGCTGCGCCATCGCCCGCGCCTACGCCGTGGACCCCAAGGTCCTCCTGATGGACGAACCCTTCGGCGCCCTCGACTCCCTCACCCGGGTCCGGATGCAGGAATCGCTCCTGGACACCTGGGGCCGCGACCGGCGCACCGTCATGTTCATCACCCACGACGTGGACGAGGCGGTCTTCCTCGCCAACCGCGTCGTCGTCATGGCGGCCCGCCCCGGCCGCATCCACACCGTCATCCCGGTCACGCTGCCCTACCCGCGGACCGAGGAGATGCGCCTGTCGCCCGAGTTCGCCGCCCTGCGCGCCCAGGTGTGGCACGCCGTGCACCACCAGCCCGCCCCGCTCGAAGGAATCGCGTCATGAAGCCGATCCGTACCGTCCGCCGCCGCGCGGCCGGCCTGCTCCTCGCCCTCGCCCTCGTCTCCACCGCCGCCGGCTGCGGGGACGACTCCTCGGACTCCGCCGACGGCGCGAAGAAGGTGAGCTTCGGCTACATCGCCGACTACAGCGGCTCCGTCGCCCTGGCCGTCGCCCAGAAGCAGGGGCTGTGGAAGAAGGCCGGCATCGACCCCCAGCTCAAGGTCTTCACCAACGGCCCGCTCCAGGTCCAGGCCCTGGGCACCGGCAACCTGGACTTCGGCTACCTCGGCCCCGGCGCCCTGTGGCTGCCCGCCTCCGGCAAGGCATCCATCGTCTCCGTCAACATGCTGGGCCTCGCCGACCGGGTCATCGCCCGGCCCGGCTCCGGCATCGAGAAGCCCGCCGACCTCAAGGGCAAGAAGGTCGCCGTCGCCGAGGGAACCTCCGGCGACATGATCCTCAACCTGGCGCTCAGCAAGGCCGGGCTGAAGGCCGACGACATCACCAAGGTCGCCATGGACGCCTCGACCGTCGTCACGGCGTTCTCCTCCGGCCAGGTCGACGCGGCCGCCACCTGGTACCCGCTGATCGACACGATGAAGAAGAAGGTCCCCGACCTCAAGGAGATCAGCAGGACCGAGGACTACTACCCCGAACTGACCTTCCCGAACGTCTTCGTCACCCAGCCGAAGCTCGCCTCCGGCGACCCCGGACTCGTGAAGAAGGTGACCGGCGTCCTCAAGTCGGCCGGTGACTGGATCGCGGCCCACCCCGAGGAGTCGGAGACCGTCACCGCCGACTTCCTGAAGCTGCCGGCCGGCGCGCTCAAGGGCTCCACGAAGTACGTCAGGATCCTGCCGTCCGCCGAGCTGACGAAGCTCACCCAGGACGGCACGGTCGACGGCTGGTTCGACGAACTGGCCGCCAACTTCAACCGGATGGGCAAGCTGCCCGACCCGGGCAAGGCCAAGGACTACTACCTCGGCGACCTCTACGCCGCAGCCGGAAAGGCGGACCGCTCATGAACGACTCGCCGCGCACCGACGCCACCACCCCGGCGGAAGGGGTGAGACGGCGCGGCTTCCTCGCCGGAGCGGCCGGTCTCGCCGGAGCGGCCCTCATCGCCGGGACCACCGCCACCGGGGCAGCCGCGTCCGGCGGCCCGCTCCGGGTGGCATCCGGCGGCCGGGCCCACGCCTCGGTCCTGTGGTGGGGCGGCGCGAGCGCCCGGTTCGCCGCGGCCGAACTGCGCGACTACCTCCGCGCGATCACCGGCGCCCGCCTCCCGCTGCGCGCCGTCCCCGCCCCCGCCGCCGCACCCGGGGGCGTCACCGGCCTGGTGGCCCTGCACACCGGGACCGGCGGCGGCCGGATCACCGCGAGCCGCCTCGCCGACGCCGGACACGAACTCGCCGGCGCCCCCGAGGACTCCTTCACCCTGCTCGGCGACGCCACCTGCCTCCTGCTGACCGGTCTCGGCGACCGGGCCCCGCTGTACGCGGTGTACGCACTCCTGGAGCGGGCCGGCGTCCGCTTCTTCGCCCCCGCGTTCCCCGCGTACGAGGGCCACCACGAACACGTACCCGCCATCCGTGACCTCGCCCTGCCGGCCGTACGCCACACCGACCGGCCCGCCACGGGGCTGCGGCGGCAGTACGCCGAGGAGGGGTTCAGCCACACCGCCGCGAGCCTGCCGCCGCTGCTCGACTGGATGGCCAAGAACCGGCTCAACACCTTCGTCTACCCGACCGACTACCTGGGTCTCGGCGTCACCGCGTACGACAAGGTGCGCGACGTACTGGCCCGGGAGGCGGGCAAGCGGGGACTGCGGATCGAGACCGGCGGGCACGGCTACGACAGCTTCCTGCCGAAGGCCGACCACCCGCAGTTCTACGAGTCCGGCGGCCCGGTCTTCGACATCTACAACCCCGAGGCGCTCGACGCCTACGTCGGCAAGGTCGTCGCCTTCCTCCGGGAGCGCCCGGAGATCACGGTGTTCGACTGCTGGCCCCCGGACGTCGGCGCCTTCCAGAAGCCCGTCCTCGACCGGTACGGCACCGCCTCCAACGCCGAGTCGGTGGTGGTCAACGAACTGGCCGAGGTGCTGCGCCGGGAGCTGCCCGGAGTCCGGGTCGAACGGATCGCGTACGCCTCCACGGTGCGTCCGCCCGACGCCGAGTACGCGAGCGACCCCGAGGTCGTCGTGGACTTCGCCGCCTACTCCCGGAACTACGACGGCCACCTCGGCGACCCGGCCATCGGGGCCAACGTCCCCTTCGCGGACGCGCTGCGCGCCTGGCGGACCACGCACAGCGGCCCGCTCGCCATGTACGAGTACTACCGGCGCTACCGCTGGCGCAGCCTGCCCGTGCACCCGCTGGCCACCATCGCGGGCGACGCCGCCTTCGAGGCGGGACTCGGGCTCGACGGCATCGGCATGTACAGCGAGCCCGGCGACTGGATCACGTACGAGCACGTACAGAGCCTGGTCGCCGCGCTGGCCTGGGACAGCTCCCTGGACGCGGAGGAGTTCCTCGACGGCTACCTGCACGCCCGCTTCGGGGACCGGGCGGTGCCCGCCATGCGCCGCTACTACGACCTGACGCGCCTGGACCCGGACACGCACGCCGCCGGCGCGCTCAGCACCGCGTACGGGCAGGCCCGAGCGGCGCTGCGGGAGGCGGCGGGGCAGGTGCCAGGCGCGGCGCCCCGCACGGTCCTGGACCGGCTGGTCCGCAACACCGACCTGGCACTGGCCGATACGCGGATCGGCCTGGCCCCGGCGGACAGCGCCGAACTCGACGCCGCCCGCCGGGAGTACCGCGCGCTCGTGCACCGCAACCGGTTCAACGGGATCTGCCTGCCCAACATGCAGGCGTGGTGGCGCTGGAACGGGCCAGACGGCCAGGTCCCGTACGACGACGCGAGGATCCGGCAGGACGTCGTCGACAGCTACGCGAGCCCGGCCGCCGGGTTCGCCGACCCCGGGATCCTGGTGCTGGAGAGGGGCGGCGACGCCGTCCGGCTCGACGTCGAGGCCCAGGACGCCGACTTCACCGGCCACACCGTGCGCTGGACGGCCACCGCACCCGACGGCGTCCTCGTACGGCCGTCCCACGGCACGCTCAAGGTGCGCGGGACCCGGGGCGACGCCCAGCGGGTCGCCGTGAGCGCCGCGCCCGGCGCGGCGGCCGGCACCCACTCCGTCACGCTGGACTTCCACCTCGCCGACGGCACCCGGCTCGTCGCCTCCCAGGTGGTCGCCGACATCCGCTGACCCGTACCGCCGCACGGCCCACGGACCCGCACCAAGAGCACACCAGCGAAAGGGCGTCCATGACACAGCACCCCCACCCGCCGAGGACACGCCCGCGCCGCTTACGGCGCCGCGCGGTCGTCGGCGGCCTGGCCACCGGACTCGCGCTGTCCCTGTTCTCCCCCTCCCCGGTCTCCGCCCACCCGGCTCCCGAGGCCGGGCGGGCGGCCGCCGCCGAGGCCACCACCCACCGCTTCCCGGGCAACGACCACCGCCCCCACACCGTCACCTGGGACGAGAAGTCCCTCAAGATCGACGGGGAGCGGCTGGTCGTCTGGTCCGGAGAGTTCCACTACTGGCGGCTGCCCAGCCCCGACCAGTGGCGCGACGTCCTGCAGAAGCTCAAGGCGTCGGGCTTCAACGCCGTCTCGCTGTACTTCTTCTGGGGCTACCACTCGTCGCGGCCCGGCTCCTACGACTTCGGCGGCATCCGCGACATCGACCGGCTCCTGACCATGGCCGAGGAGGAGGGCCTGTACGTCATCGCCCGCCCCGGCCCGTACATCAACGCCGAAGCGAGCATGGGCGGACTGCCGCCGTACATGAGCACCCACGGCGGCGAGCAGCGCACCGCCGACCCGCAGAACCTGGCGGCCGACCTGGAGTGGCTGAAGGCCGTCAACGGCATCATCGGCCGGCACCAGATCACCGACGGCGGCGGCAGCGTCCTCGTCTACCAGGTCGAGAACGAACAGATCGACAACTCCGCGGAGCACATCGACTACATCGAGAAACTCCAGAGCGCGGTCGTCGAGCAGGGCATCACCGTCCCGCTGTTCCACAACGACTACGGCAACGGCCACGGCTGGAACGTGCCCGGCGGCCCCGGAGGTTCCAGGCTCGGCCTGTACGCCTTCGACACCTACCCGCTGGGCTTCGACTGCGCCGGCGGCCGGGGCGGGCTCAACGACTACGAGTCCCGCGTCCGCGGCTACTCGCCCGGCACCCCGGTCTTCATCGCCGAGGGCCAGGGCGGGGCGTTCACCGCGTGGGGCCGCGACTTCCAGTCCGATGAGTGCGCGAAGTTCACGGACGAGGCGTTCACCCGCCAGTTCGCCGTGAACAACCTCGCCAACGGGGCCACCCTCTCCAACACCTACATGGAGTACGGCGGCACCAACTGGGGCTGGACCGGCGACCCCGGCTCCGGCTTCACCTCGTACGACTACGGGGCGGCCATCTCCGAGAACCGCGCGATCACGCCGAAGCTCGCCGTCCAGAAGGAGTTCGGCTACCTGCAGAGCGCCGTGAAGCCGATCGTCTCCGCCGCGCCCGACACCGCGCCCGGCCTCACCGTCACCGGCGGCGGCCCGGTGAGCGCCCAGCAGCGCCGGTCCACCGAGCGGGCGGACGAGACCTCCGTCTCCGGCAACGGCATGCGGCTCATCACGCTGCGCCACCCCGACTCCAACGACACCACGACCAGCCGTGTCACCTTCCCCCTGGACCTGACCGGCGACGGCGGCGGCTACGCGCGGGTCCCGCAGAAACCGGACACCGCGATCACGGTGGACGGACGGGACGCCACCACCCTCGTGGCGGACTACGCCTTCGGATCGCACCGGCTCGTCTACTCCACCTCCCAGCTCCTCACCCAGCTGAACGCCGGACGCGATCTCCTCGTACTCGACGGGGCGAGGGGCACGGACGGCGAGACCGTCCTGCGCTACGCGAAACGGCCGAAGGTCACCACGGTGGACGGGGCGCCGGTGGAGAGCGTCTGGGACCCGGTACGCAAGGACCTGCGGCTCGACTACGAGCACGGCGGCAGCCGCACCGTACGCATCTCGGGCGGCGGCGGCCGTGACCTCACCGTCGTGATCGGCGACCGGGAAGGCGTCGCCGGCACCTGGCAGCTCGACGCGGGCAGCGGCCAGGTGCTGGTCCTCGGCCCGGAACTCGCCAGGACCGCCCGGGTGAAGGGGACCGGGCTCGACCTCACCGGCGACACCCGCGAGGCCGGGACGCTGCGGGTCTTCGCACCGGCCGGGGTGAAGACCCTCACCTGGAACAACCGGGCCGTCCGCGCCGAGCGTGACGCCTCCGGGGCGCTCGTCGCCCGGCTGCCCGGACCGGCCGCGGTCCCGGTGCCGGCCCTGGACACCTGGCGCACCTCCGCGTCCGACCCCGAGCGCACGGCGGACTTCGACGACTCGGCGTGGACGAAGGCGGACCGCACCACCGCCGCGAACCCCCGGCACGGCCCCGGCGCGGCCTCCGGAGTCGTGCTCGACACGGACGAGTACGGCTTCCACGAGGGCGACACCTGGTACCGCGGCCACTACACACCCACCGAGGCCGGCAGCACGGTGAAGGTCACGGTGAAGACCGGAACCGCCGGCCACGCCCTGGTCTGGCTCGACGGCCACTACCTCGGCGCCCAGGGCGACGGCAGCGCCG
This sequence comes from Streptomyces sp. Mut1, assembly GCF_030719295.1. Taxonomy (NCBI): domain Bacteria; kingdom Bacillati; phylum Actinomycetota; class Actinomycetes; order Kitasatosporales; family Streptomycetaceae; genus Streptomyces; species Streptomyces castrisilvae. The sequence goes on from NZ_CP120997.1 coordinate 7,201,954, forward strand.
CCTACACCGTCCCCGACGGCCTGACCGAGCCGGGGAAGCCCGCCGTGCTGGCGGTCCTGGTGCGGAACATGGGCCAGTACGAGGACTGGAGTTCCGACGGCCGGTCCAAGGGCGGCCGCGGCCTGGCCGATGTCGACATCGCCGGCGCCGGAAGGACCCAATGGCGCATCCAGGGCGCCGAGGGCGGCAACGACCCCGCCGACACCGCACGCGGGCTCTACAACAACGGAGGTCTGTACGGGGAGCGCCGGGGCTGGCATCTGCCGGGCGCGCCGGACGCGTCGTGGGCGAGCACCGGCTCGCTCAAGAGCGACCGGCCCGGCGTGCGGTGGTACCGCACCACGGCCCGGCTCGACCTGCCGAAGGGCGCCGACACCGCGCTCGCGCTGCGGATCGAGGACGCGGGCGGCCGGACGGACAAGTACCGCGTCCAGCTCTTCGTCAACGGCTGGAACACCGGCCAGTACGTCAACAACGTGGGCCCGCAGCAGGAGTTCGTCATCCCGTCCGGCTTCCTGGAGCCGGACGGCGAGAACACCGTCGCTCTCGCGGTCACCGCCGAGCAGAGCGGCGTCGGCCCCGACTCGGTCCGGCTGGTGAACCAGGGCACCGTCCTCGGGGGCGTCGCCGGCCGGCCGAACACGGCCCCGGACTACGCGGCACTCGCCGCCCGGTAGCGAAGGGGTGAGCGCCCCGGCGGTCCGCCGGGGCGCTCACGGCCGCACCCGGACCGCGCTCAGCCGGAGAGCTTCGTCACGAACGCGGAGAGGTTGGCGACCGTACGGGCGATCTGCTCCTCCGTCGTCAGCGTCTCCTTGAAGCGCCCGCCGGAGGCCACGGCCTTCTTGCCGCGTACGTACAGCGAGCAGGCCAGGTCGGTGCACATGTACAGGCCGACCGAATTGCCCTCGCGCCCGGCGGGCCCGGTCCTGCGGGCGGTCATCAGCGAGACCCCGCTGCCCGGGTGCGTGGTCAGGCAGAGCGAGCACATGCTCCGGTGGAGGAACCCGCGCTGCTGGGAGGGGAAGCGCAGCGAGATCCCGGTCAGCTCGCCCGCGTGCTCGGTGACGAGGTAGCTGCGTCCCGGCGCGGACAGATCGCGCCAGCCCAGGAAGTCGAGATCGTCCCACGGCAGCTCCGCGAAATCGCGGGGCAGCGGCAGGCGCTTGGCTTCCCCCTTGGAGCAATTCACGAACGATGTGCGGATGTCCTGCTCGGTCACGGCCTTCATACCCACGAAGCTAACTCTGCCTATGCCCCCTAGGCAAACTATTAATGTGCTTAGGGCTTCACCTGGGAGCCTTCGGCCACGAGCGCGAGGCGGTGCACGGGCGGGTGCCCGATGGCGAGGTCCGGGCGCCAGGTCGCGAGGATCTGGGCCGAGGGGTCGAACAGCGGTGTGGGCAGCGCGTCGGGCGGGGTCCACTCCCAGGTGCTGATGAGGTGCGGCTCGGTCACCCGCGCGGTGCCGGAGCCGACGTGCACCAGGGCGGCCATCGTGACGCGGTTGATGCCGGCGACCGCGTCGTGCAGCATCGCGAAGACGCTCACCTCGTCCTCGGCGACCGTCAGCCCCGTCTCCTCCCGCAGTTCGCGCACGGCCGCCGCCGCGACGGACTCGGGCGGATCGACCTTGCCCCCGGGCAGTTCCCAGGTGCCGCTGTGGTGCCGGCCGAGCAGCACCCGGCCCTGCGCGTCCCGCACGATCACACCGACCCCCAGCGCCGCCTGCGCCTGCGGGGGACGGGAGTTGCGGGAGGGGACGAGGGGGCGCTCGGTGTCCATGGAGTCTCCTGACGGGGGCCGGTTCGGTTCGGGCGTCGAGCCTACGGGGCGGCCGGGACCGGTTTTCGCGCTCAGAGAGCCAGCCGCAGCGAGGTGTCCGAAACGCCGAGCCGTACGCTCTGCCCCCAGGTCAGCTCCAGCGCGTCCGCCTCCATGCCGTCACCGAAGACCACCACCCGGTCGGACTCCGAGGTCAGCCGCAGCCCCTGCCCCGGGCCCAGCTCGCCCGAGACGAACGAGGTGCCGGTCGCGGGCGACGGCCACGCCTCCCGGACGAACCAGAGCAGCCGGGGATCGGCGGGTCCCGGCAGGGCGAGGGGACTGCGGCGCTCCTGCCACAGGGAGCGCAGCCAGCCCGTGGCCCCGGTGCCGGTCCCGACCAGGACACCGGAGGAGGCCTGCGGTTCGGCGGGGGAGTCCGCCGGGTCGGGGCCGAGCCGGTAGCGGGCCGTCTGGTGGCCGGGCGGACCGAGGTAGATCTCGTTGAGGGCGAGCAGCCGCTGCGTGTCGTCGGCCACCGCCTCGACCATCGTCAGCTCCTCGGCCCGCCCGCCGGCCGCCACGGCCGCCCGCATGAGCGCCGCCGCGTCGGCCGGCCGGTGGCGCACCAGGACACCGGGGTTGCGGCCCGGGTCGGTGTCGATGCCGATGACCGGCTGGCCGGAGAGGTACTTGGCGGCGTTGGCGACCAGACCGTCCTGCCCGACGACGACCACCACGTCCTCGGGCGCGAACAGGAACCGGTCCAGATCGGCCCGCTCCACCCGGCTGTGACGCCACTGGAGCGGAACGGCCGCCGCCACGTCGGCCAGCGCCTGCCGGGTCCGCTCGTGCCTGCGGGCCACCTCCTCGATGGACCGGCCCCGCCCGGCCAGGACGAACGCCGCCTGGCCGTGCGTGCCGTGCCGGGCGAGCAGCTCCTCGTACTCGGTGGTGCGGTGGACCAGCACCGCCCGCGGGGCCAGGCTCACGCCTGCGCACCGGGTGCCGGGCGGCCGAGCTTGGTGAGCAGGCCGGTGAGGACGTCGGGCGAGAGGGTCAGGCTCTCGATGTGCGGCAGGTTCTCCGCGAGCCGGGTGGCCGCCAGCGCGTGCAGGGTCCCGGCCTCCACCTCGCCGTGCGCCCGCAGCCAGGCCGCCTGCGCCTCGGCGCGCGCCGCGCCCACCGTGCGGGCCGCCTCGGCCTCGGCGCCGGCCAGCCGCACCGTGCGGGCGGCCTCCGCCTCGGCGCGTACGCCGTCGGCCGCCGCGCCCTCCTCGGCCTCGCGCCGGGCGTTGGTGCCGCGCTGCTCGACGAGCTGCTCCTCGCGGCGGGCCAGTTCGATCTGGCTGGCCAGCTCGTTCTCGGCGATGGTCCGCTCGCGCTCGACGGCCACGGCGCGCCGTTCGTACGTCGCCCGGTCGGCCTCCTGCTGGATCTGCTCGCGGGCCGGGGTGCGCAGGGCGCGCTCCACCTCGGCCTCGGGGCGGATGGCGACGACGCGCACGGCCACCACGTCGATGCCGGTGGCGGGCAGCCTGGGCTCGTCGGTGAGACCGGCCGCCACCCGCTCGCGGACGGCGGCGACCCCGTCCACCAGGGCGCCGGCCAGCGGGGTCCTGGCGAGCACGTCGAGGGTGTGCTGCTGGGCGGTCTCGGTGAGGAGGGTCGCGATCTGCTCCAGGGGTGCGCCGCGCCAGGCGCCGGTGTCCGGGTCGACGGAGAAGTCGAGGCGGGCGGCGGCCTCGGCGGGGTCGCTGATGCGGTAGGTCACCGTGGCCTGCACGGTGACGTCCTGGAAGTCGGAGGTGCGCGCGTGGAACGCCATGGCCAGCTCCCGGTCGTTGACCGGGACCTCGGAGAGCGCGGCGCTCAGTGACCGGTACCAGAAGCTCAGCCCCGCCCCGTCGTGGGCGAGCCGGCCGCGCTTGTGGTGGCGGATGTGCGCGGTGGGCGCGGAGCGCAGATGACGCCAGCCGAAGCGGCGGGTGATGTCGGCCATGGTGACCCCCTCGATCTTTTCTCGTCATGAAGACGATAAAGGGTGCTCGGCTTATCGTCAAGGGGACGAAAATGAGGGTCCGGGTACGCGAACGGCCGGTGACTCCGGAAAGAAGTCGCCGGCCGTCCGGGTTGCGCGCCGCCCCCGTCCCCACGGTGCGGCGCGGGCGGGCCGCCGTCATCCGCTGGAACGACGGCCCACGTCTGTCAGGACCCGGACGCCGGAGCGTCCAGGCCGAGTGCGGGAAGGACCGCGCCCACCACGAAGCGGACGAGGTAGGTCTCGTCCGCGTAGGCCCCGGTGAGCATCGGGCGGGCCCGCATCACGCCGAGCAGCTGGGCCGGGACGAACTCCGCCGCCGGGTTGTCCGCCGCCACCTCGCCGCGCTCCACTCCGCGCCGCACGAGCGCGTCGATCGCCGCCAGTTCCGGCAGGATCAGCGACTCGCGCAGCGCGCACAGCAGCTCCGGGTTCTGGAGCGCCGCGTGGCTCAGCGCCAGCATCAGGGGCGTGTCGCGGCGCGAGCCCTCGCCGATGGCCCGTGCTGCTTCCAGCAGGTCACCCGCCAGCGAACCGGTGTCGATCTTCCGCAGGGCGCCGCGCCGGGTGCCGTGCAGGGCGGCCACGACCAGCTCGGGCTTCGAACCCCACTGGCGGTAGAGCGTGGACTTGCCGCAGCGGGAGCGGGAGGCGACGCCCTCCATGGTCAGCGACTCGTAGCCGCTCTCCCTCAGCATGTCGAGCACGGCGGTGTAGAGCTCCTGGGCCCGCTCCGGAGTGATCTTCGAGCGGCGCTGCGCGGGGGCGTGCTCCTGCTCGGTCTCCTGCGACGACATGCGCTTTCCCTCTCTGCGACTCTGCGACGAGGTCCATCGATACGCCAGTGTACCGATACGCGAGTGTTCCGATACGGTCGCGTATCGGTACACTGGCGTATCGATAAGGCGGGTCCGTCCCGCGACCGAGACACCGCATCGTCAGCAAAGGGGCACCGGGTGAAGCACACCGGCAGCAAGCCCGCCGACCGGGAGCCGGACACCACAGCCCGACCGCCTTTCGTCCGCGAGCTGCTACTTGTCGCAGGGCTCTTCGTGATCTACAAGCTCGGCCGCCAGGCCGCGAACGGTCACGTCGACGAGGCGTTCCACAACGCCGGCCGTGTCTGGGACCTGGAACGCGCCGCGCGGCTGCCCGGTGAAGGCGCCGTACAGGGCCTGCTCCTGCACGACGAGACGCTGATCCGCCTCGCGAACACCTACTACGCGACCGTGCACTTCCCGGCCACGCTGCTCTTCCTGGGCTGGCTGTACTGGCGCCGCCCCCGCCACTACGTCTGGTCGCGCCGCATCCTCGCCGTGCTCACCGGTGCCGCGCTCGCCCTGCATCTGGTCTTCCCCCTGGCCCCGCCCCGGCTGCTCGCCGCCACCGGCCTCGTAGACACCGGCCAGGTCTACGGACCGACGGTGTACGGGGCGACTCCCGCCACCGACTCCATGGCCAACCAGTTTGCCGCGATGCCCTCGCTGCACTTCGGCTGGGCGGTCATGGTCGGCGTCGGCCTCGTCGTCGCCACCCGCTCCCGGTGGCGGTGGCTGTGGCTGCTGCACCCGGCGGTCACCCTGCTCGTCATCGTCGGCACCGCCAACCACTACTGGCTCGACTCGATTGTGGTGACCGCTCTGCTCTCGGTGGCGTTCGCCGCGCTGCGGCTGCCGCGCGCCGAACCGGTCCGCCCGCCGCTCCCCTGGCCGTCCGTCGTGGCACAGCGGGAACCCGCCGGGCCCTACGCCGGTCTGGAAGCGCGCCGGTGAACGCCACCCTGGCCGCCGTCGCGCTGTCCCTCGTCTCCGCGGCCGCCTACGCGGCGGCCGCGGTGGCCCAGGCACGGCTGGCCGGCCGCACCGCACCGGACACCGGGACGCTCCGGCTGCTCGGGCGCGGCGCCTGGTGGTGCGCGGTCGGCCTGAACGCGGGCGGCGCCCTCCTGCACGTGGCCGCCCTGAAGTACGGGCCGCTCACCCTGGTCCAGCCGCTCGGGGCGCTCACCCTGGTGGCGGCCGTCCCGCTGGGCGCCAGGACCGCGGGCCGCCGGGTCACCCGCACCGAGTGGCGCGGCACCCTGCTCACCCTGCTCGGCCTCGGGGCCCTGCTGCTGGCGGCCGGCGGGAGCGCCCCGCACGAGACGCTGACCCTGACCGAGGCACTGGCCGTCGGCGCCGGGACCATGGTCCTCGTCACCGGCCTCAGCCGTCCGGGCGCCCGCCCCGGACTCCGGCACGCCGCGGCCTCCGGCATCACATCCGGCGTCGCCTCCGCGCTCACCCAGACCCTGACCGTCGCCGTCACCGACCACACGGGACCGCTGCTCAGCACGCGCGTGGTGGTCGTCGCCGTGCTCGTGTCCGCGTTCGCGATGGGCGGGCTGCTCCTCGCCCAGACGGCCTACCGGGGCGGCCTCGGCGCCCCGCTCGCCGTCGTCACCCTCGCCAACCCGGTCGCCGCCGCGGCCATCGGCCTGGCCCTGCTGGGGGAGCGGATCCAGGGCGGCCCGGCCGGGCTCGTCCCGGCGCTGCTCGGCGCGGCGGCCGCCGTGAGGGGCGTGATCCTGCTCAGCCGCGCCCAGTCGCAGCCGGCGCCCGCCCCGGCGGGTACCCCGTCGAGGGTGGTCATCAGGAGCCCCGGGGCCGTCCGTCCTCAGCAGCCGCGCAGGATCAGGGCCGGCCGCCTCTGACCTCGCGGGACACGGTCTGAGCGGGGTCAGGAGCCGGGGCGGGAAGGTCCGCGAGTGCGCGGGTCAGCCACCCGATCCAGAAGTTCTCCAGGTCGATGCCGCCGCGCAGCACCAGATGCCGCAGCCGGTCCTCCGGCGCGTCCCGGCCCGGCGGGAAGTCCCGGGTCTCGATCTCCAGGTACTCCGCCAGCTGCCGCCGGTGCAGCGCCAGATGACGGCGCAGCTCCCCGTCGAGTCCGGGCGCTCCGACGACCGCCGCCGCCCGCATCCGCAGCAGCAGCGGATCACGCACCTGCTTGGGGTCCTCCCGCCTGGCCACCCAGGCGGACAGCGCCTCGCGGCCCGCCGGCAGCACCTCGTACTCCTTCTTCCGGCCCCGGGCGGGCTGCACCGGGGTCAGCGCCCTGATCTGCCCGGCCTGCTCCAGCTTGCCCAGCTCGCGGTAGATCTGCTGGTGGGTGGCCGACCAGAAGTAGCCGATCGACCGGTCGAACCTGCGGGTCAGCTCAAGACCCGACGAGGGCTTTTCCAGCAGGGCGGTGAGGATCGCGTGCGGCAGTGACATGGGGTGCATCCTAGGGACGGCCGGACGGCCCGGAGGCCGCCCGGCCGTCCGGGTCAGAGCGAGCCGGCGAGTTCCGTGCCCTGCCGGATCGCGCGCTTGGCGTCCAGTTCGGCCGCGACGTCCGCGCCGCCGATCAGATGCGCGGCGCGGCCCTCGGCGAGCAGCTCCTCGTACAGCTCCCGGCGGGGCTCCTGGCCCGCGCACAGCACGACCGTGTCGACCGGCAGCAGGCGCTGCTCGCCGCCGACCGTGATGTGCAGCCCCTCGTCGTCGATCCGGTCGTAGGTGACACCCGCGGTCATGGTGACCCCGCGGTGCCGCAGCTCGGTGCGGTGGATCCAGCCCGTCGTCCGGCCGAGACCGGCGCCGACCTTGCTCTCCTTGCGCTGGAGCAGGTGCACGGTCCGGGTGGTCTTCGGGCGCTCCGGGGCCGCGAGGCCACCGCGCTCGCGGTACTCGGTGTCGACGCCCCACTGCCGGAAGAACACCTCGGGGTCCAGGCTCGCCGCCTGCCCGCCGTCCGTCAGGAACTCGGCCACGTCGAAACCGATCCCGCCCGCCCCGACGAGGGCGACCCGGTCACCGACCGGCGCGCCGTGCCGCAGCACATCGAGGTAGCTGACCACGCTGGGGTGGTCGGCCCCGGGGATCGCCGGAGTCCGGGGGGTGACCCCGGTGGCCAGGACGATCTCGTCGTATCCGCCGAGGTCCCCGGCGCCGACCGGGGTGCCGAGCCGCACCTCGACGTTCTCCTCGGCGAGCCGGGTGCGGAAGTAGCGCAGCGTCTCGTTGAACTCCTCCTTGCCGGGCACCCGGCGGGCCACGTTCAGCTGCCCGCCGATCTCGTCCGCCGCGTCGAAGAGCGTCACCGTATGACCGCGCTCGGATGCCGTGACGGCGCAGGCGAGCCCGGCGGGCCCGGCGCCGACGACGGCGACGCGCTTGCGGGTGCGGGTCGGCGACAGGACGAGTTCCGTCTCGTGGCAGGCGCGCGGATTGACCAGGCAGGAGGTCACCTGCCCGCTGAAGACGTGGTCCAGGCAGGCCTGGTTGCAGCCGATGCAGGTGTTGATCGCGTCCGCGCGGCCCTCACTCGCCTTCGCGACGAAGTCGGGGTCGGCCAGGAACGGCCGGGCCATCGACACCATGTCCGCGCGGCCCGCCGCGAGGGCATGCTCGGCGACCTCGGGGGTGTTGATCCGGTTGCTCGTCACCAGCGGTACGCGGACGGCGCCGCGCACCTTCTCGGTGACCCAGGTGAACGCGCCCCGGGGGACCGAGGTGGCGATGGTGGGGATGCGGGCCTCGTGCCAGCCGATGCCCGTGTTGATGATGGTGGCGCCGGCCGCCTCGATCTCCCGGGCGAGCCGCACGACCTCGTCCAGCGACGAGCCGCCGGGCACCAGGTCCAGCATCGAGAGCCGGTAGATGAGGATGAAGTCGCTGCCGACCCGCTCACGCACCCGGCGCACGATCTCTACGGGGAAGCGCACACGGTTCTCGTACGAGCCGCCCCACCGGTCCTCGCGGTGGTTGGTCGCCGAGGCGATGAACTCATTGATGAGATAGCCCTCGGAGCCCATGATCTCGACGCCGTCGTACCCGGCGCCGCGCGCCAGCGCGGCCGCCGTGACGAAGTCCTCGATCGTCGCCTCGACCTCGTCGTCGGTCAGCGCGTGCGGGGTGAACGCGCTGATCGGCGCCTGGATCGCGCTCGGCGCCACCAGGCCCGGGTGGTGGGCGTAGCGGCCGAAGTGCAGGATCTGCATGGCGATCCGCCCGCCCGCCGCGTGCACGGCCGAGGTCACCCGGGCATGCTCCGCCGCCTCCGCCTCGGTGGTCATCTTTGCCCCGCCCGGGAACGAGCAGCCCCGTTCGTTGGGCGCGATGCCGCCGGTCACCATGAGGCCCACCCCGCCGCGGGCCCGCTCGGCGTAGAAGGCGGCCATGCGCTCGAAGCCGTTCTCGACCTCTTCCAGGCCGACGTGCATCGACCCCATCAGGACCCTGTTCGGCAGGGTGGTGAACCCGAGGTCGAGCGGGCTCAGCAGATGCGGATACGGGCTCATGCGGCGGCTCCTCGCTGTGGCGTCGCCCCAGTTCTAGACCACCGGAACGCCATTGTGCAACAAGTTGCACAATGGCGTTCGTCGCACTGTGTCACGGGTCACGCCCCGATGCGGGCCGCCCGGACGGCGTAACAACGCGGTCCGCGCGCGGCGCGGTGCACGGAGAGTGGTGACGTACGGCATCCAGGGACCCGCGTCGTCCGGGCGGGACCCCGAAACCCACCGGAGGCCCCCATGGGCTGTGTCAACCGTCACGACCTCGGTCTGCTCGTCCTGCGCGTCGGCACGGGAGCGGTGCTCGCCGCCCACGGCAGCCAGAAGCTCGCCGGCTGGTTCGGCGGCGGGGGAGTCGAGGGCACCACCGCGGCCATGGAGGCCATGGGCTTCCGTCCGCCGAAGCACAGCGCCATCGCCGCCGGGCTCGGTGAGGCGGGCGGCGGCGCGCTGCTCGCTCTGGGCCTCGCCACCCCGGCGGCCGGGGCGGCGGCGGCCGGCGCCATGGCCGGAGCGGTGGCCGTCCACGCTCCCGCGGGCTTCTTCGCGCAGGGCGGCGGCTACGAGTACCCGGCGTTCCTCGGCTTCACCGCCGCCGCGATCGGCCTGACCGGCCCCGGCCGCTACTCCGTCGACCACGCCACCGGCCACGCGTTCAACCAGCCCTGGATGGTCGCCCTCGCCTTCGCCGGCAGCGCGGTAGCGGCCGCCGCCGTGGTCGGCAAGCGGTCCAGGGCGCAGGTCCCGGAGCCGGAGGAGTTCTGAGCGGGCCGGCCGTGCGGACGCGGGTGGATGGGGCGGGTCACGGCGGTTGCCGGAGCCGGAGGAGTCCTGAGCGGCCGGCCGTGCGGACGCGGGTGGATGGGGCGGGTCACGGCGGGTGCCGGAGCCGGAGAAGTCCTGACCGGCCGGCCGCGCCGGCGGCGTGGACGGCGCGGAATCAGCCCGCGGCCCGGCGGCGCCCCCTCGCCGCCGCGACCAGCTCGGGCACCGTGGCGAACTTGACCCTCGGCCGCCCGCCGTCCCGGCCGCGCGCCCGCTCGGCCCGGTCGATGGCGGCCAGACCCCGGGCGTCGACCACCTGGCGGCTCCGGCCGCGCACCAGGCGGCCGAACGCCCTGGCCGGATGGGCGGGGGCGGGAAGCGCCCCGGCGACCGCGTCCGCGAGCAGCGTGCCGACCGTCTCGGCCGCGCAGGTGCGGTTGGCGCCGATGCCACCCGAGGGGCCGCGCTTGATCCAGCCGACGACATACGTCCCGGGCAGGCCCGTTACCCGGCCGCCCTCGTGCGGCACCGTGCCGCTCGCCTCGTCGAAGGGCAGGCCCGGGAGCGCCATGCCCCGGTAGCCGATCGCCCGCAGGAACAGCTGCGCCGGCAGCCTCGCCTCGCCCTCCCCGGCCGTGACCCGGACGGCTTCCACGGCGTCCCGGCCGGCGATCTCGACGGGCGCGGAGTGGAAGCGGAGCACGATGCGCCGCCCGTCCGCCGGCGGGCGCGACCAGTCCACGCACTCCCGGCGCACGCCCCGCAGCACGGCGGCCGCACTGCCGTACGCCGCGCCCTCGATCGCGAGGCCGACGCGCGGATCGTGGTCGTCCACCACCAGCTCCACGCCCGGCAGATGGCTGAGCGCGAGCAGCTCGGAGGAGGTGCAGGCGGCGTCCTCGGGGCCGCGCCGCCCCAGCAGCACGACCTCGCGCACCGCCGAGCCGCGCAGCGCCGCGAGCGCGTGATCGGCGATGTCGGTGCCCGCCAGCGAGGCCGCGTCCGTGACCAGCAGGCGTGCCACGTCGAGCGCCACGTTGCCGTTCCCGGCGACGACCACCCGTTCGGCGCCGGACAGGTCCACGGCCTCCGGCGCCACCTCGGGGTGCGCGTTGTACCAGGAGACGAACGAGGTCGCCGCGATGCTGGAGGGCAGGTCCTCGCCCGGGATGCCGAGCCGGCGGTCGGCGCCGGCGCCGACCGCGTAGATCACCGCGTCGTGGTGCGCGGCCAGCTCATCGGCGGTGATGTCCTTGCCCACCTCGACCCCGAGGTGCATCCGCACCCGGGGGTGGGAGTGGAAGCGCGCGAAGGTCTCGCCCACCCCCTTCGTCCCCGGGTGGTCCGGCGCCACGCCGTACCGGACGAGGCCGCCCGCCACCGGCAGCCGGTCGACCAGGGTCACCTCGGCGTTGGTGTGCAGCAGCAGGTCCTCGGCGGCGTACATCCCGGCGGGGCCGGTGCCGACGACCGCCACCCGGATCGGCGCGAAGTCCGACGGCAGGCTGCGCGCGAAGGAAGGGGCGCCCCAGGCGTGGAAGTTGGGCCCGGAGGCCGGCTCCGGCTCCCGGTCCGCGTAGTAGGCCGCGTTGATGGCGGCGTACTCCTCGCGTGCCCCGAAGAGGCTGTCCACCGGGAAGATCGCGTCCACCGGGCAGGCATCGGCGCAGGCGCCGCAGTCGATGCAGGTCCGCGGGTCGACGTACAGCATCTCCGTGCTGCCGAAGTCCCTTTCCTCCGGCGTCGGGTGGATGCAGTTGACGGGGCACACGGCGACACAGGTGGCGTCGCTGCAGCAGGTCTGGGTGATGGCGTAGGTCATGGTCGGCTCGGGCTCTCGGCTCGGGTCAGATCAGGTAGGCGCGCTTGTAGAAGAACAGGGCCGGCTTCGTCAGCAGGCGGGCCGAGGCCAGGAACTCCATCAGCCCCGAACAGCTCGACCTCATCAGGGACTTGTGGTGCTCGTTGGTCTTCGCCTCGGCACGCGCCCGCGCGGCGTCCAGGCCCGCGTTCGCGTACACGTCCCGGTTCACCATGCTGGTGACGATGTAGTACGAGGCGATGGCGACCACGAGTGCGTTGAGGTGCCTGCGGACCGGGCCCGCGCCGCGCAGCCGCTTACGGGTCTCGTCGCGGGCGAACTTCATGTGGCGCGACTCCTCCACCACATGGATGTTGTTGATCGTGCGGACGAACGGGGCGACGCGCTCGTCCCGCATCCAGTCGCGCTGCATCACGTCGAGCACCTCCTCCGCCACGAGGATCGCCGCGTACGCGGCCTCGCCGAAGGCAAGTGTCTTGAAGGCGCGGCCCAGTTCGATCACGGGCCGGCGCGGCCGGTAGGCGGGTGCGCCGAGCTTCGCGGCGCCCCGGGCGAACATGATCGAGTGCCGGCACTCGTCGGCGACCTCGGTCAGGGCCCACTGGAAACGCGGATCGGTCGGGTCCTTGGCGTACATGTCGCGCAGCACCATCTGCTGGAGGATCATCTCGAACCAGATGCCGGTGCTGGCGACCGACGCGGCCTCCTGGCGCGTCAGCGCCTTGCGCTGAGCCTCCGTCAACTCCGCCCAGTACGAGGTGGAGTAGAGCGTGCTCCACTCGGGGCTCGCGCCGTGGTGGTCCGTGTCCAGAGGGGTGTTCCAGTCCACCTCGGTGGCCGGATCGTACGAGAGCTTCGCGGACGAATCGAGCAGGCGCCGGGCGACGTCCTGCTCGGCGGCCCGGTTCTGGTCCTCCGCCCGGACGGTGCTGCTTGCCATGCTGCGGCTCCTTGACTCGTGGGATCGGCCCGTCGCCGCCCGGCCCCCTCATCCCGCGTGGGCCGATGAGGTCGATGGCTGCCGGGCGCCGCCCCGCTTGTTAGACGCGGTGTCTAGCAAGCTGTTAGACGGAAGGTATAGCAAGAGCGGCGCGCTCACTACCCCCGCGTAGGAAATTCGTACGTTCTCTCCACGGTGCGGGCGCGCGCGTGGTGTTGGTGTGCCCCGGGACGGCGGCCGGGGCCTTGTCGGCGGGCGCCGCCCCGGGAGACCATGACGGTCCGCCGCGGCCCCGGCGCCCGGACGGCGCCGGTCGGGGGGCCGCCGAATCCGGGAGAGTCATGGTCATCGCCGCCGTCTACTTCGTCCTCGCCGTGGCCGGGGCCGTGAACTTCGCGAGGATCGTGGACCGGCAGTCGCAGGGACCGAGGCTGCGGGCCGCCTGGGCCGGGCGCAGCGCCGAGGCGCGGTGCACGGCCGTGCGCACCGAGGAGACGGTGGACGTCGAGGGCGTCCCGATCACCCATTCGCAACCGACTCTGAGCTTCCGTACGGCCGACGGCCGGGCCATCTCGTTCGAGGAGCGCCAGCGCCCTCTGGATGTGTCCGTGGGTGACATCGTGACCGTGTACTACGCGGAGGACGCCCCCGAGGACGCGACCGCCCGCACCCCCAGCTTCGGGGCGCGGCGCGTCAGGGAGCTGACCGCCGGTCTCGGCTGCGTCCTGGCCCTTGTCTCCGCCGGCGCGCTGGCCGCGCTGCTCTGATCCGCAAGCCCCCAGTCCGGCGGTCCGGCCCCTTCTGGGCGGGCGGCCCGATCCGTCATGCCGCCGCGCGGTACCGGGCCGGCCGCCCGCGCCGTGCCCATCACCCCGCTGCGGACGGGCAGTTGGAGCCGTTCCCTGGCCGACGTGCCGGACGGGTGAAAGGTTTCGCGGCCGTTACGACCCAGTTACGCCCTGATCGCACACCGGTTTGACGTGTCCCTGAAAAGAGAGCGCGTTCTGTGGTGTTCACAGCCTTGTCAGTGCAACCTTGGCGGCTCTATTCTCAGCGACCAGAAAGCGCTTTCCCCCTGATTCAAGCCTCGTTACGGCGGGCGTCACACCGCGGCAACTCCGGCGGTCCGCCCGCACCACTGCGGTACGCGGCTCCTGCACGTCCGGCACGACCGCACCACGCGGCTTCCCCACCCGTGATCCGACGACGAATGAGGACGAACATGAGGCGACCAGTCGCGCTGCGACTCTCCGCGGCGCTGTCCACGATGGCCCTGGCGGCCGCGACCGGGGCGGTCCTGACCATGCCCGAGGCCTCGGCGGCGACCGGAGGCGCCACCGGCTACGCGAGCCAGAACGGCGGGACCACCGGCGGCGCCGGCGGCCAGACCGTACGCGCCACCACCGGGACCCAGATCCACGAGGCCCTGTGCGGCCGGGCCAGCAGCAGCACCCCGATCACCATCGAGGTCGAGGGGACCATCAATCACGCCAACACCGCCAAGGTGTCCGGCAGCAGCTGCAACACGGCGGCCGGCGTCATCGAGCTCAAGCAGATCAGCAACGTCACGCTCGTCGGCGTCGGAAACGGCGCCGTCTTCGACCAACTGGGCATCCACATACGCCAGTCCAGCAACATCATCATCCAGAACGTGACCGTCAGGAACGTCAAGAAGTCCGGCTCGCCCACCTCCAACGGCGGCGACGCCATCGGCATGGAGAGCGACGTCCGCAACGTGTGGGTCGACCACGCCACACTGGAGGCCTCCGGCGGAGAGTCGGAGGGCTTCGACGGTCTCTTCGACATGAAGGCCAACACCCAGTACGTGACCCTGTCCTACAGCACCCTGCGCAACTCCGGCCGGGGCGGCCTCATCGGGTCGAGCGAGACCCAGCTCAACAACGGCTATGTCACGTTCCACCACAACCTGTACGAGAACGTCGACTCCCGCACGCCCCTGCTGCGCGGCGGCATCGCCCACATCTACAACAACTACTACGTGAAGCTGAACAAGTCCGGGATCAACTCCCGGGCCGGCGCCCACGCCAAGGTGGACAACAACTACTTCAAGGACTCCAAGGACGTCCTGGGCACCTTCTACACCGACACGACCGGGTACTGGCAGGTCAGCGGCAACACCTTCGACAACGTGACCTGGTCCACGCCCAGCGGCGACAACCACCCGGCCGGCCCGGACCCCCAGTCCAACACCACCGTCAGCATCCCCTACGCCTACGACCTCGATACGGCCTCCTGCGTGCCCGACATCGTGACCCGGACGGCGGGCGCCAACAAGGGCCTGAAGGTCTCGGACGGCAACTGCACCCCGACGAACCCGACCGACCCCACGGACCCGACCGACCCCACGGACCCGACCGATCCCACCGACCCGACGGACCCGACCACGCCCGGCGGGACCAACCTCAGCCTCGGCGCCGGCGCCGACGGCTCCAGCAAGGCGAGCGGGACGAGCTACGGCAACGTACGCGACGGTGACCTGAACACCTACTGGTCCCCGTCCGGCTCGACCGGCTCCGTCTCCATCAAGTGGCCCTCCGCCACCACGGTCTCCTCGCTCGACATCCGTGAGGCCGCGGGCGCCCAGGGTGCCATCGGCTCCTGGCGGGTCCTCGACGCCGACACCGGGGCGGTCCTGAAGACCGGCAGCGGTGCCGGTGCCATCACGATCCCCACCACCTCCCTGCGCAAGATCACCTTCGAGATCACCGGCTCCAGCGGCACGCCGAGGATCGCGGAGTTCGAGACGTACGCCGGCTAGGCGGACGGACCGGTGGGCCGGCCCGGGGAGCACCGCACTCCCCGGGCCGGCCCACCGCCGTCTCACCCGCCCGGGGCACAGGGCCCCGCCGCCGGGCGGGCGAACCCGGCGGTCATCGGGGAACGTGGAAGCCATGACCTCTTCGCAGACCCCGGACCCCGATCCTGAACCCCGCAGGACCCCAGGCCTGGAACCCGGCAGGGGTGTCCCGCCGGGCGAGACCCCGCCCCCCGAGAGCGGCATGTCGGAGACGGGGCCCCAGGACACCGTCTACAACCCGCCCAAGGGCTGGGCGAAGGCCCCGATGGCGCTGATCATCGGCCTGACGCTGGTCATCGCGGCGTTCTTCCTGGTCTACGCGATCATCCTGCTGCTCTGAGGAGCGGGGGAGCGGCGACCCGAACAGCCGAACCGGACAGGACCGACGGGCCGACGACGGTTCGGCGGGCCCGCGACGGCCGTCCGCCGCACGGACCGCTCCATCCGGCCGTGCAGGCAAACCTCGCATAGCTTGGTGAAACGGAGCATTCGTACACGGTTCGAAGGAGTCGACGCACGTGACGGACGTATCGAGCAGGGGCCCCGCCCCCGGCGACGAACGCGGGACGCTCACCAACCGGCAGGGCCACCCCGTCTACGACAACCAGAACCAGCGCACCGTCGGCGCCCGGGGCCCGGCCACGCTGGAGAACTACCAGTTCCTGGAGAAGATCAGCCACTTCGACCGGGAGCGCATCCCCGAGCGCGTCGTCCACGCCCGGGGCGTCACCGCGTACGGCTACTTCGAGGCGTACGGAGCCTTCGGCGACGAGCCCATCAGCCGCTTCACCCGCGCCAAGCTCTTCCAGGAGCGCGGCAAGCGTACCGACCTCGCCGTGCGCTTCTCGACCGTGATCGGCGGCCGCGACTCGTCCGAGGCGGCCCGCGACCCGCGCGGCTTCGCGGTGAAGTTCTACACCGAGGACGGCAACTGGGACCTCGTCGGCAACAACCTGGGGATCTTCTTCATCCGGGACGCCATCAAGTTCCCCGACGTCATTCACGCGCTCAAGCCGGACCCCGTCACGTTCGAGCAGCAGCCGAGGCGCATCTTCGACTTCATGTCGCAGACGCCCGAGTGCATGCACATGCTGGTCAACCTGTTCAGCCCGCGCGGTATCCCGGCGGACTACCGCCACATGCAGGGCTTCGGCGTCAACACCTACAAGTGGGTCAACGCCGAGGGCGAGTCCTTCCTGGTCAAGTACCACTGGATGCCCAAGGCCGGCGTTCGCAGCATGACCGAACAGGACGCGGCGAACGTCCAGGCGGACGGTCTCGGCCACGCGACCAAGGACCTGTACGAGTCGATCGCGCGCGGCGAACACCCCGAGTGGGAGCTGCTCGTCCAGCTGATGGACGACCACGACCACCCCGAGCTGGACTTCGACCCGCTCGACGACACCAAGACCTGGCCCGAGCAGCAGTTCCCGCCCAGGACGGTCGGCCGGATGGTGCTCGACCGGATGCCGGAGAACTACTTCGCGGAGAACGACCAGATCTCCTTCGGCACCGGCGTGCTGGTGGACGGGCTCGACTTCTCCGACGACAAGATGCTGGTGGGCCGCACCTTCTCCTACAGCGACACCCAGCGCTACCGCGTCGGCCCCAACTATCTGCAACTGCCGGTCAACCGGGCCAAGCACGCGGAGGTGCGCACCAACCAGCGCGACGGCCTGATGGCCTATCACGTCGACGGCGGCGGCGAGAACCCCATCGTCAACTACGAGCCGTCGATCACCGGCGGCCTGCGGGAGGCGCGGTACCCCACGCACGACGACGTGGGGCCGGAGATCCGAGGCAGGCTCACACGCAAGCGCATCCCGCGCGCCAACGACTACGTCCAGGCGGGCCAGCGCTACCTGCTGATGGAGCAGTGGGAGCGGGACGACCTCGTCCACAACTTCATCGACCTGCTCTCCCAGTGCGACCGGCAGGTCCAGGAGCGTATGGTCTGGCACTTCCTGCTCGTGGAGAACGAGCTGGGCCTCAAGGTCGGCGAAGGCCTCGGCATCGGCGCGGGGGACGTCAAGGGCCTGGAGCCGCTGGCCGGCCAGGACCTGACCGACGAGGACCGGCAGCGGCTCGCCCGCCTGGGCGACAATCCGCCGCGCGATGTGAGCGGACTGACGATGACCCACTGCGTACCGAACGAGCGGCACGTGGTCACACGCTGACGCACCCGGCCGTCACCCGGTCCCCCCGCGGCTGCCGCGGGGGGACCGATGCCGTTGACGGGGAGGGCGCCGGCCCGGCTGCGGCCGGCCCTACGGCGTGGGTGGTGTCACCGAGGCCAGATAGGTCGCGACCGAGTCTCCGCGATTGCTGTAGCGGTGGGGCAGCGCCGCGTCGAAGGTCAGCGCCTCACCCGCCCGGACGTCGAAAATCTGCTCGGCGACGTGCACCTCGACCGTGCCGGTGATGACGTAGGCGCACTCGACCGCGACGTGGCTCCACTGCTCGTAGTCGGAGGACTGCCCCGGTTCGAGCGTGCCCAGGAGGACTTCGAGCCGGCCGTTGCTGGGTGTCAGACGCTCGTACTGCACCAGGCCCTTCGGCATCAGGAGGCGGGACCGTTCGCTCGGACGGCTGTGGTGGGCCGTGAGCGGGGTCTGTTCGTGGAACAGGGAGGCGGTCGAGGAGCCGAATGCGGCGCTCAGGGCCCGGAGCGTCTTGAGGCTCGGCTCGCGGACCCCCCGCTCGACCTGGCTGAGCAGGGTCGCGGACAGGCCGGTCTGTGCCGCCAGGTCGCGCAGGCTGAGTCCCGCTTCCGTCCGGAGGGTGCGTAGCTGATCTCCCATCACAGCCTCAGCTTAACGGAACAGTGCACACTCTTGTGTACTTTTCTGCACGCCCCGAAGTGGGCTGGTGGCGCATATGCCCGACTGTGTTCTGTATTGCACCTTCCGGGGACCCTTGACAACCGCAGCGCTGTGCACTCTTGTGTACATACGTAAATAAGTACACAGCTGAGTTCTTCTCAGTGCTGCGGAGATGAGGTTCACCGCCATGACCGCCGACAAGGATCTGGTCTTCCGCGGAGGAAGGACGCTGGCGTTCCTGCCGGTCGTCGTGTTTCTCGCGTTCTGCATCGTCTTCTTCGTCGTGTTCAAGACGTTCGACATGACCGCGCTGGCCGCCGGAGGCGTCGTGGCGCTGCTGGTCGGCGCCGTGTGCGCCAAGCCGTACACGGCGTACTGGTCCGCCGTGACACGGGGGATCGGCTCACCCACGGCGGTGACGATCGTGATGATCCTGTTCTGCGTGGGGCTGATGTCCGCGCTGATCAAGGAGACCAACGTGTCGGGCGGGTTCGTCTGGCTCGCCGGGTTCCTCGGCGTCAGCGGAGGCACCTTCACCCTCTTCGCGTTCGCCGCGGTCTGCGTCATCTCGATGGCGACGGCGTCGTCCATCGGGACCATGTTCACCGCGTTCCCGATCTTCTACCCCGCCGGGGTGCTCCTCGGGGCCTCGCCGGCCTTCCTCGCCGCCGCGATCATCTCCGGCGCGATCTTCGGGGACAACGTGGCCCCCATCTCCGACACGACCGTCATCTCCTCCTCGACGCAGACGTTCCGCCGGAAGACCGGTACCGCCGACATCGCCGGAGTCGTGCGCAGCCGCGCCCGCTTCGCCTTCACCACGGCGGGCCTGGCGGCCGCGGGATTCCTCCTCCTGGGGGCATCCGGCCACTCCAGCGACTCAGGCCACTCCCAGCGCCTGCTGGAACAGGCAGCGGACCCGCAAGCCCTCGTGATGCTCATCCCGGTCGCCCTCATGCTCACCGTGGCACTGCTCACCCGCGACATCTTCAAGGCGGTCACGGTCGGGCTGGGAACCGGCATCGTCACCGGCCTCGCCTCGGGTCTGCTGACCATGCAGGGGATCGTCGGCGTCTCGGACGGGGCGCCCACCGGCTTCCTGGTCTCCGGCGTCGCCGACATGCTCAGCGTGATCGCGCTGGTGGTGAGCGTGTTCGGCATCATGGGCGTACTCACCGCCGCGGGCGTCCTGGACCGGCTGGTGAGCGCCCTCACCGACGGGCCGCTCTCGCGCACCCCGCGCGGCGCGGAGTTCGCCATCGGCATCGGCATATCGGCCACCACCCTGCTGTTCGGCGGTGTGAACTCGGCCGCCCTGCTCACCTTCGGCCCGGTCGCCGACGAGATCGGCTCACGCGTCGGCCTCCACCCGTACCGCCGCGCGGTCGTCATGGACTGCTTCGCGATGGGCATCGCCTCGATCGTCCCCGTGCTCAGCGCCTACCTCTTCATCGGCGCACAGCTGACGTCGGGGATCAAGGGCGTGCCCGCCCTGTCCACGACGGAGATCTTCACCGCGATGCTCTACCCGCTCGTCCTCACCGTCGTCATGGTCGCCTCCGCCGCGACCGGCTGGGGCCGCCGCTTCGAGGGCGTGGACGGCGCCGAGCTGAAGCGCCCCGAACGCGCGCCGGCCCCGGTCTGAACAGCCGCCCCCACCGACGACCACCGCAGAAACGATTCCGAACCCTCTGGAGCACCCATGGACCGCACGACCGTCGACTGGCGCGGCTACATCCCGGCCATCACGACCCCCTTCACCCGCGAGGGCGCGCTCGACACCGACGCCCTGCACGTCCAGATGTCCTGGCTCGTCGACGAGGGCATCCACGGCGCGATCCTGGCCGGCACCAGCGGGGAGTGGTTCTCCATGTCCCCGGAGGAACGCGCGCGGCTGTTCGCGGCCGGCGCCGAGCACCGCGGCGACGCGTTCCCCGTCCTCGGTGCCTGCAACGCTTTCACCCCGGGCGAGGCGATCGTCCACGCCCGCGCCGCGGAGGCCGCCGGGCTCGACGGCATCCTCCTCACGCCGCCGCCCTACATCGTGCCCAACCGCAAGGAGATCGTCGCGTTCTACCGGGCGGTGAGCGACGCCACGGACATCCCGATGACCGTCTACAACTGGCCGCGCGGCTGCGTCGTGGACATGGACGTCGATCTGCTCACGGAGCTCGCGCGGATCGAGAACGTCGTCGCGATCAAGAACTCGACGGGCGACTTCGCGGGTTTCCTCACCGCGATGTACGCGCTGGAGAACCAGGTCCGCTACTTCGGCCTGCCCACCGACGCCATGGGCGCCGACCTCGCGATGCTCGGCCACGGCGACGGCCTGATGGGGACCGGGGGCATCCTCGGCCGCGACCAGGCCGGGTTCTGGAACGCCGTCGACGCGGGGGACCGGGAGGCGGCGATCCGGCTGGGAGGGAAGGACCGCGTGTACATGGACGCGTGGTTCCGCCCCGACTACGGCGTCCGCTTCGGCAACCAGCAGGCGATCATCAAGACCGCGCTCCGGCTGCGCGGCATACCCGCGGGGTTCGTACGGGCGCCGCTCCTTGAGCTCACGCCGCAGGAGGTCGCCCGCGTCGAGGCGACCCTGCACGAGCTCGGCATCGAGACGGGCCCCCTCTGCGATGGCTGAGCACTACGACACCGTGGTCGTCGGCGGCGGCCTGCTCGGCTGCCTCACCGCGTGGATGTCCGCCCGTGACGGGGCGCGGGTGCTGCTCGTCGACAAGGACCAGGTCAACCAGCACGCGTCGGGCCAGAACGCGGGCAGCCTGCACTTCCAGCTCGAATACCGGATGGTCGAGGCGGGAGCGGAGGCCGCCCGCGTCGCGGCGGAGGCCATGCCGCTGCACCTGGACGCCGCCAACATGTGGGCGTGCATGGAGGAGGAGATCAAGGAGCCCCTCGGTGTGCGGCAGACGGGCGGGCTGATGGTCGCCGAGAACGCCGACCAGGTCGGAGTGCTCGAATTCAAGGCGGAGCTGGAACGTTCCTGGGGCCTCGACGTGCGCACGCTCGACCGGACCGAGCTGGACGCCGTCGCCCCGTACCTCTCGCCCGGCATCGTCGCGGCCAACTTCAGCCCCCTGGAGGGAAAGGCGGACGCCCGCACCGCCGCCCCCGCCGTCGGCCGGGCCGCCATCGCGGCCGGGGCGACCGTACGCACCCGCTCCCGCCTGGTCGGCGCACACCGCGCGACGAAGGGGTGGGACCTCACCCTGCGGCAGACGGACCGTGCGGGAACCGAACGGACCCACACCGTCCGCACGGCCGCCGTGGTGATAGCCGCCGGCATCTGGACCACCGCGATCGGGCGGCTCTTCGACGCCGTGCTGCCCACCGTCCCGCTCGCCCTGATGATGACGGTCACCTCGAAGGTCCCCCGGTTCATCCCGCACCTCGTCCAGCACGCGGGCGCGCGGCTGTCGCTCAAACAGTCGCTCGACAACACGGTCCTGATCGGCGGCGGCTGGCCGGCCCGGCTGATGAGCGACGCGCACGGCGCCCCGGACCTCGACATCAAGCCCCGGCTCGTCCCCGCCTCGCTCGCCGGCAACGCCCGTGCCGCGGTCGCCACCGTCCCCGCGCTCGCACGGGTCCCCGCCGTGCGCAGCTGGGCAGGCGCGACCACGGTGGCACCCGACCAGCTCCCCCTCGTCGGCCCGGTCGGGGGAGCCCCGGGCGTGTTCGTCGCCACCGGCGGATCGGCGTTCACCCTCGGGCCGAGCTTCGCGCGGGTCCTCGCCGGCCTCCTCGCCGGAGCCTCCCCGGACATCGACCTGACCCCGTACGACCCCGCCCGCTTCGCGTGAAGGAGCCCTCCATGACCCAGGACAACACCTGGCGCCGCACCGTGAACGAACGCGCGGCCGCCGTCACCATCACCGTGGACGGCCGGCCGCTGCGCGCCCGCGCCGGCGAGACGGTGGCGACGGCGATGCTGGCCCACGGAGCCGCGTTCGACCGTGACCGCACGGGGGCCCGCCGGGCACCGCTGTGCAACATGGGGACGTGCTTCGAGTGCGCCGCCACCGTCGACGGCCGGCCGCTGACCCGCACCTGCCTCGTTCCGGCACGCGAGGACATGGCCGTGCAGACACAGGGCAGGCTGTGATGTTCGACCTCGCGATCATCGGCGCCGGTCCCGCCGGCATGGCGGCGGCGCTCACCGCCGCGGACCACGGGCTGAGGGTCGTCGTCATCGACGAGCAGGGGCGCGCGGGCGGACAGATCTTCCGCCGGCCCCCCGAGACCTTCACCGGCAGCGAGTTCCGGCCCACCGCCGGCTACGAGTGGGCCACCGCCCTCATCCGGCGCTTCGAAGCCGACACCCGGGTGGTCGGACGGTTCGGCTGGTCGGCGATCGGCATCCTGCACGAGGACGCCGAACCGGACACCCTGTGCGTGGCCGTCAACCACCCGACCCGCGGCACCGGCATGATCACCGCGCGCCGGCTGCTGATCGCCACGGGCGCCTACGACCTGCCCGTCGCCTTCCCGGGGTGGACCCTGCCCGGCGTCATGGCCGCGGGCGGCGTCCAGACCCTCGTCAAGGCCCAGAAGGTCGCGCCCGCCGGCGAGGTGGTGCTGGCCGGTGCCCACCCCCTCCTGCTGCTCGTGGCCGACCTGCTCGTCGGCAACGGGGTGCCGGTTCGCGAGGTCGCGTTCGCACAGAGCATTCCGGCCCCGGCCGAGATGCTGCGTGCCCTGAACGCCGTCCCCGGGCACCTGAGGATGCTCGCCGAGACGGGCACCGTCCTGACCCGGCTCCTGCGCCGTGGCGTACGCGTCTCACCCCGTACGGTCGTGACCGCCGCGCACGGCACGGAACACGTCTCGCGGGTCACGCTCACCCGCGTCGACCGGCGGTGGCAGGCGAAGGGCGCCCCCCGCGACGTCGCCGCATCGCACCTCGTCGTCGGATACGGCTTCGTCGCCTCCACCGAACTCGCTCGCCAGGCGGGATGCGAACTCACCTTCGACTCACCAAGGGGCGGCTGGGTGGTCGCCCACGACGAACGGCTGCGGACATCCGTCCCCGGGGTGTCCGTCGCCGGAGAACCCGCGGGAGTCGCCGGAGCCGACGCGTCCCGCGCCGAGGGCGCGCTTGCGGCCCTCGCGCTCGCCGCCGACCTCGGACGCCCCGTTCCGGCCGCCGCGTTCACCGAAGCCGAGCGTGCGGTGGCCCGTGCCGCACGGTTCTCCACCGTGGTGCAGCGCGTCTTCGAGCCCGACCGCGAAGCCCTGGGGCGACTCGCGACCCAGGAAACAACTATTTGCAGGTGTGAAATGGTCAGCCGCGGAAACGTGGACGACTTCCTGGCCTCGGCGCCGTTCGTCACCGATGTCAACGCCGTCAAACTCTCCTGCCGCACCGGCATGGGGCCCTGCCAGGGCCGCTACTGCGAGAACACCGTCGCCGGCGTGCTCGCGGCGGCCCGCGACCAGCCCATCGGTCTCGGCGGCCGCTTCTCCGCCCATCTGCCGGTCAAACCCGTACCCGTCGGCGATCTCGGCGCGCTCGATACCCCGCTCCCAGAGCCCGGCGCAACCCCGCGTGACATCAATTAATTAACGCAGTCGGGCCCCTGGACCGTGAAGTTGTTCACTGTTTAGATGCGGCGTGCTGTTCGGAACTTGGCTACATCAATCATTTTCACGCACGAACCGTGGAGGTTTCATGAGACCAGGACGTGGGGGCCGCACCGCACTGTGCCTTGCCGCGGCAGCGCTGCCCCTGACACTCGCGCTGCCGGCGACGGCCTTCGGCCAGAGCCGGCCCGCACCGGCGGCCGGCGCCCGCCCGGCCGGGACCGCGCAGGCCGACCCGTGGCACATGGCCACGGACGCCCCCGACGACGCGTACGACGCTCATCCGTACGTGGGCAACGGCTACTTCTCGCAACGCGTACCGGCCAAGGGGATGGGCTACTACTCCAGCGGCGGCCCCACCGGCTCCCCCCTGTACACACCCCGCTACGACGGGGCCCAGGTCGCCGGGGTGTTCGCGAAGCAAGGGGCGAACGAGTTCGCCGCGGCGCTGCCGACCTGGTCGACCCTGGACTTCGCCACCGACGGCGAGGGCGAGGACAGTTACGCGGCGGCGCCGAACAGCACGCTGACGTCCTACCGGCAGGAACTGGACGTGCGGCGGGGACTGGTCACCACCAGGACGTCCTGGCGCTCCGCCTCGGGACGCACGACCGACCTCACCTACGAGGTGCTCGCCGACCGCGAACGCGCACACGTCGGCGCGGTCCGGCTGACCATCACCCCGCGCTGGTCCGGCACCGCCTCCGTCACGGACCTGCTGGACGGCGCCGGCGCGCGAAGGCTGAAGCAGACCGGCACCGGCTTCGACGCGCGTTCCTCGACCTCCCAGGTGTCCTTCGTGACCGAGGGCAACGACATCGCGGGCACCGTGGCGTCGACCCTGACGCACTCCGGAGGAGTGAGGCCGGCATCGGCCACAGCGGCCGGCGAGGACGATCTCACCGCCGGGCAGCGCGTCGCCTTCCCCGTGAAGGCGGGGGAGGCGTACGAGTTCACCAAGTTCGTCGGAGTGGACACCGGGCAGACGAGCGACGCTCCCCGGCAGGACGCCCTGAAGGCGGCCGCCGCGGCGGCCGGTGACGGCTGGCACAAGGTCCTCGCCGAGCACACCAGGGCCTGGGCGAAGCTGTGGGACGCGGGCGTCACCGTACCCGGCCAGGACCGTACCCAGGGCTGGATCAACGGCAGCTACTACTCGCTCCTCTCCAGCGTCCGCGAGGGCCAGTCCTGGTCGCTGGCGCCGACCGGGCTGACCAGCGACACCTACGCCGGGCAGGTCTACTGGGACGCCGACACCTGGATGTTCCCCGCCCTGCTCGCCACCCACCCCGAACTCGCCAGACCGATCGTGGACTACCGCTACCGCACCCTGGAACAGGCGAAGCGGAACGCGGCCGGCGGCGGCTTCGAGGGCGCCCTGTACCCGTGGACCTCGGCACTGACCGGTGACTGCACCGGAATCGGCCCCTGCTACGGGACCCAGGCCCATCTGCAGAGCGACATCGCGCTGTCCCAGTGGCAGTACTTCCAGGCGACCGGCGACAAGAAGTGGCTGCGGTCCACCGGCTGGCCCGTCATCAAGTCCCTCGCACAGTTCTGGACGTCCCGGGTCACGGCGAACGACGACGGCAACTACAGCGTGCGCAACGTGGCGGGCTCCGACGAGTACTCGCACGGTGACGACAACGTGTCCACCAACGCGGGCGCGGCAACGACCCTGAAGATCGCGACCGAGGCGGCCGCGGTCGTCGGCTCCGACGCCCCCGCCCAGTGGTCCACGATCGCCGGCAAGCTGAGAATCCCGCTCGACAGCGCGACGGACACCCACCCCGAGTACGAGGGCTACACCGGGCAGAAGGTCAAGCAGGCGGACACGGTACTGATGCAGTACCCGTACAACTGGCCGATGTCCAAGGACATCGCGCGCAACGACCTGAACTACTTCGCGGCCCGCACCGACCCCGAGGGCCCGGCCATGACGGACTCCGTGCACATGATCGCCGCCGCCGGAATCGGCGATCCGGGCTGCGTGGACTACACCTACCTCCTCCGGTCGGTGCAGCCGTTCATCCGTGAGCCGTACGCCCAGTTCTCCGAGTCGCGCGGCGAGAAGGCGGGCGACAACGCGGGAGCCCCCGCCTTCACCTTCCTCACCGGTGCCGGCGGCTTCCTCCAGACCTTCCCCTACGGACTGGCGGGCCTGCGCTGGGGAACCGACAGCCTCCACCTCGCCCCCACACTGCCCCCGCAGCTCTCCCGCGGCGTCCGGATCAGCGAAGTGAAGTGGCAGGGGCGGGGGATCTCGATCGCCATCGGCCCGAAGACCACCACGGTGACCCTGCTCAGCGGCCCCTCCGCGACCCTCGGCACGCCGGACGGACAGGTGCGCCTGACCCGCCGTGCGCCCGTACGGCTTGCCACCGCACGCCCGGACCTCGACCCGACAGGAAACATCGCGCGCTGCACGTCCGCGACGTCCGACTCCGCCGAGAGCGGCTACTACCCGGCCGCCGCCGTGGACGGCAACAGCAGCACGGCCTGGGCGGCGGAGAAGGCGCAGGCGGACCTCACCGTCGACCTGGGCAGCGCCCAGCGGATGGCCGGCGCCTCCGTGTCGCGGGCCGGCAAGGGCGTCTTCGGATACGAGGTGCAGACCTCGTCCGACGGGAGGACCTGGACGACCAGGCACACGGCAGCACCCCGCGCCGGCGCCGACCGCGTCCGCTTCGCCGAGGTGAACGCCCGGTTCGCGCGCCTGCACTTCACCGGCGCCGACGGGACCGACATCCCGCGCATCGCCGAGTTCGCCGTCGGCGGCGGGCGCTACGCCGCCACCGTCGGGGCGACACCCGCGCAGGACACCACCGAGGCAGGCAGGACCACCACCGTGGTCACCACTTACACCAACCTCAGCAGGACGACGGCGCGCCATGTGAAGCTCGCACTGGACGTGCCGGCCAGCTGGCAGCCCACCGCTCAGGGCACCGACACCTTCGAGAAGGTCGCCCCCGGGGCATCCGCCGAGGTCGAGTGGCAGATCGTCGCACCGGCCGACGCCGCCCCGGGCGAATCGGCGCTCGCCGCCACGGCGGTCCGCGAGCAGGGCGGCCACACGGCTACCGACCGCGCCACCGCCACGCTCACCATCATTGACCCCTGCGAACCGGGCGAGACCTGCGAGGCAGAAAAGGCCGCACTTGTCGGCTCGGCCGGCGTCAACACCAACCACAAGGGGTACACAGGCGCGGGATTCGTCGACGGCCTGCTCAGCACCGGAGCAGGGTTCACCACACAGTTCGACGCCCCCACCGCGGGCAGCTACACCCTCACCATCCGTTACGCCAACTCCCTCGGCGGAGCGGACGCACCGTACGAGGAGAAGACCCGCACCATGACGCTCGCCGTACCGGGCGCCCCACCGGCCACGGTGTCCTTCCCCGTCACAGCGGACTGGGACACCTGGAGCACGGCCGAGGTGACCGTGAACCTGCCGAAGGGACTGTCATCGGTCGGACTGATCTGCGCCGGGCAGGACGACGGCGCGGTCAACATCGACGCGTGGTCGCTGAAAAAGGCATAGCCGCCCCCTGAACCGCGTGCTCCGGCCCGGCCTCCGGCCCGGAGCACGAGCTTACGTGGAGTGGGACTCCCCTGTTCGAGCGAAGCCGAGAACGTGGGGAAGCACCTGCCGCCGCGCGGCCGCCCTGCGGTCCACGACGGCAATGGCCCGAAGGCCCTACCGGTCGGCGGCGCCCGGTCGGCGGTGCGGCGGCTGTTCGGGCGTGGGCCGGCGCTTCGGCGCGGAGATGGCGAGAGTGACGGGCCCCTCCCCGTTCACATGCGCCTTCGTGCCGTGGTGGTGGATCGTCAGCGGAGCACCGACCAGCAGCGAGTACGTCGCGCTGTCGGGGCCGACCTCCACCTGCAGGCACCGGCCGCGGAACTGGAGCCGGAAGGCGAGGCGGCTGAACTTCTCGGGCAGGCGGGGCGTGAAGCGCAGGCTGTCGCCGTCCCGGCGGGTACCGCCGAATCCGGCGACCAGCGCCATCCACGTACCGGCCAGGGAGGCGATGTGCAGTCCGTCGCGGGTGTTGTGCTCCAGGTCGGCCAAGTCCATCAGGGCGGCCTCGGTGGCGTAGTCGTAGGCCAGCCGCAGATGTCCGGTCCGGGCGGCGACGACGGCCTGGCAGCATGCGGACAGGGAGGAGTCACGTACGGTCAGCGGCTCGTAGTAGGCGAAATTCGCGGCCATCTGGTCGTCGTCGCAGTGGGCTTCGAACCAGCTGTCGCAGGTGTACATGGCCAGCACGAGGTCGGATTGCTTGACCACCTGCTTGCGATAGATGTCGAAGTAGGGGAAGTGCAGCATCAGCGGGTACTGGTCGGCGTCCGTGCCCGCGAAGTCCCAGCGCTGGTGGCTGGTGAAGCCGGCGTGCTGTTCGTGTACGCCGATCTCCTCGTTGTAGGGGATGTGCATGGCTTCGGCGGCGTCCCTCCAGGCGGCCATCTCCTCCTCGTCCACGCTCAGCCGCGCCCCCTCGTCCGGGTGGCGTTCGCAGACATCGGCCGCGGCGAGCAGGTTGGAGCGAGCCATGAGGTTGGTGTACGTGTTGTCGTCGACGACGGCGCTGTACTCGTCCGGCCCCGTGATGCCGTCGATGTGGAACACACCCCGGTGGTCGTGATGGCCCAGCGAGCGCCACAGCCGGGCCGTCTCCACCAGGAGTTCCAGGGCGGTCTCCCGTTCGAAGTCGGTGTCGCCGGTCACCGCCGTGTAGCGCACCGCGGCGTGCGCGATGTCGGCGGCCACATGGAAGGCGGCGGTGCCGGCCGGCCAGTACGCGGACCCCTCCGAACCGTCGATGGTCCGCCACGGGAACGCGGCCCCGCGCAGCCCGAGCTGGGTGGCGCGGTCCCGGGCGGCCGGCAGAGTGGCCTGCCGCCAGCGCAGTGCCTCGGCGACCGCCTTGGGCTCGGTGTAGGTGAGAAGGGGCAGCACGAACATCTCGGTGTCCCAGAAGGCATGACCGTCGTATCCCGAACCGGTCAGCCCCTTGGCCGGGATCGCGCGCTGCTCGGCGCGGGCACCGGCCTGCAGCACATGGAACAGGGCGAAGCGGACGGCCTGCTGGATCTCCTCGTCGCCGTGCACCTCGACATCGGCGCGCGCCCAGAAATCATCGAGGTAGGCCCGCTGCTGGGCCACCAGCTCATCCCAGCCGCCATGTGCGGCGGCGGCCAGCGCGGCCTCGACCTGGTCGCTCATCGCGGGCCGCGAGCGGGCCCCCGACCAGCCGTGGGCGACGGTCTTCTGGACCCGAAGCCGCTGTCCCGGGTCCAGGACCGAGGTGATGGTGAAGCGGGCGACGTCCGTGTTGCTCTCGCTGCTGGTGGTGATCTCCCCGGGGGCTTCGACGACATGGTCCGCGGCCACGGCGACCCTGAGGCCGCTGCGCCGGGTGCGGTGGACCAGACGCAGCCGCGACCCGATGGCCTGGTCCTCCTCCGGCTCCAGCGGGGACTGCAACGCCCTGGCCGTCCTCGGGTCGCCGTCGGACGTGGGCAGGCTCTCGTTGGTGACCAGCTCCGATTGGATGACCACCCTGGTCCGGCTGTCGACGGCCTCGACCTCGTACTCCACGGCGGCGATGGCGCGCTGGGTGAGGGAGACGAGGCGTGTGGAACGCACCCGGACGGTCGTACCGGCCGGAGAGGTCCACTCGCAGCTCCGCTCCAGCACCCCGCGCCTGAGGTCCAGGGTGCGCTCGTGCTTGCCGAGCCGCCCGTAACGCAGGTCGAAGGGCTCGTCGTCGACCAGCAGCCGGAGCAGCTTGCCGTTGGTGACGTTGATGACGGTCTGGCCCGACTCGGGGTAGCCGTAGCCCGCCTCGGCATAGGGCAGCGGGTGCAGTTCGTACACACCGTTGAGGTAGCTGCCGGGCAGGCCGTGCGGTTCGCCCTCGTCGAGGTTGCCGCGCCAGCCGACATGCCCGTTGGACAGGGCGAAGACGGACTCGCTCTGCGCCAGGAGGCCGAGGTCGAGCGCCGTCTCGCGTACCCGCCAGGGCTCCACGGTGTACGTCCGGTTGGTGATCACGCGCTGCCTCCGAGTTCGGCGAGGTCCTTGACGACACGGTCGGCGCCATGGGCGTAGAGGGCGTCGGTCTGCCCGACGCGGTCGACGCCCACGACGAAGCCGAAATGCCCGGATCGGCCGGCGTCCATCCCGGCCAGCGCGTCCTCGAAGACGGCGGCGCGGGACGGCTCGAAGCCGAGGTCGCGGGCGGCGGCCAGGAAGGTGTCGGGGTGAGGCTTGCCCGGCAGGTTCCGATCCCTGGCCACCACGCCGTCGATCCGTACGTCGAACAGCCGCTCGGCGTCGATGGCGTGCAGTACGTCGCGGGTGTTGGCGCTGGAGGAGACGATCGCGGTGGCGAGTCCGGCGGCCCGGACCGCGTCGATGTAGCGCAGCGTGCCCTCGTACGGCTCCACGCCGTCGGTGCGGATCTTCTCCAGAAGGAGTCCGTTCTTGCGGTTGCCGACGCCGTTGACACTCCGCGTGTCCGGTGGATCGTCCGGGGTGCCCTCGGGCAACTCGATGCCGCGGGAGGCGAGGAAGGAGCGGACGCCGTCGGCTCGGGGGCGGCCGTCGACGTACTGGTCGTAGTCGGAGTCGGTGAAGGGCCGGAAGTCCTCGCCGTCCCGCTCGCGCAGGAAGGCGTCGAAGGTCGCCTTCCAAGCGGCAGCGTGCACCACCGCCGTCCTGGTGACCACTCCGTCGAGATCGAAGAGACAGGCTTGGATGTCTTCGGGAAGACCGAGCTGTGTCGTCATACCCTCCACAGTTCCCCGCCGGGACGGGTCCGATCGGATGACACGCTGTGGGGTGTGCCGCCGAACTTCGGCGGCCTGCTCGGCGCCGCGTACGTGGGCGGGTCCCCACGCTGGGCACAGGGGAGCGGACGAGGCTTCCTCGCGGTGTCGCGTGATGTGCGTGAGGAAGGTCAGCAAATGGTCAGCATGCGTCCCGGCCGTGTCCCCGCTTGCTGACCCTTGCCCCGCGGCACGGTGCCTGAGCAGTTTCTTGGGCTGGAACGGATGGTGCGTCACATCGCCCGACAGCTCACCCGCGGCATGAGGTCCTTCTTCAAGGACTGCGCCTGCGCGAAGCCGACCCGCTGCCCTCACCCGCACTCGATCCGCTTCCGCGACGCGCTCGGCAAGCAGCGTGAAGAGTCCGGTCACGGAACGCAGGACGATGCGATCGAACGTCTGACGCAGGTGTACGCGGAGAAGAAGACCACGGCCCCGTCGGTGGCTGCGGCTCGGCGGGAGCTGCGCCAGATGTGGAGACGAGCGGCGAGTCTCCACCCGCGACCGTTGCGGCCAGCCTCGCTGCGATCAGTGCCCCGACGACCAGGGCGACCCGACAGTGCTGCTGGCGGAAGCCGTCGCCGTGATCTGCCCGGGTTTCGAGGCGACCGACGGCATGGCCGCACTGGGACGAGCGACGGTCCGCGCGGCCGGGCGGCGTCGGCTGGCCTGGGCGATCGTGAACCAGCCCTCCCTGCTGACCGGCGCGGGCAGCGGCGTCATGGATCAGCGCATCACTCGCTGCCGTCGCCGCTGCTCCATAGATCCCGTCCGTCCTTGGCGATTGCGACGGTGCCGTCGACGCGGAACTCCAGAAGCGCGCCACCCTCGGGACGCATCGTATCGGTGGCCCATACCTGCTTGTCGTCGGCGGTGTAGACGACCAGGTTGCCGTCCTCTTGGAATACCGCCTTGTAGTTCTCGCCGGACGTGCGGGAGGCCCAACGGCTCCGGTCGTCGCCGTAGGCGACCAGGTTGCCGTCCTCCTGCATGACCAGCTTCACATGTGCCGTCTGGAGGAATTCACCGGTCTCCAGCGTCTTGGGGGCCTGGACCGTCTTCGTCTCCGGGAGCCCGGCGACCGTATCGGTGCTGAACAGATCACGGCCGCCCTTGGTGATGGCGACGTCACCGTCGGTGCGCAGTTCGAGAACCGCGCCCTTGGAGGCTCCGGTGTTCGAGGCCCAGACCGCCTTATGGGCGGCGGTGTAGACGACCAGGTTGCCATCCTCCTGGAACACCGCCTCGTAGTTCTTGCCGGACGTCCCAGACGCCCAAGTGGGCTTATCGGCCTTGTCGTAGGAGACCAGGTTGCCGTTCTTTTGCATGACCAGCCGCACATGAGCCGTCTGGAGGGTCTGCCCAGCCTTAAGCACCTCGCGGCCACGCACTGTCATCGACTGCGGCAGCTCTTTACCCCCCGGACCGCCACCGGAGTCGCTGTGATTCCCGGACGCCTCCGGCTCCTTGAGGTCTGCGGCCGAACCGGAGCTCCGGAGAGTGAGGATGGTCGCCGCGACGACCGCGACGACGGCCACCGCCACGACGGCGAGGAACGCTGTGCGGCGGTACCAGGCCGGTCGCCCGCCGGGCGCGGACACGGCCGCGGACGCACCGGCCGGATCCGAGTACGCCTGAGGCGGCAGGAACTGCGTACCGGCGGCGACCGTGGGAGCCGAGTGCACCACCGGGGCCAAGGGCGCGGGTGCAGCGGCATCTGCGTCAGGCGGCAGAAGACCGGCATCGGCGACGGCCGCCGTGTCCTCCCTCGACCGGGACCGCGTTGACGCGGTGATCCGCTGGTAGGCGAGGTGCCGCACGATGTCGATCTCGCTGTCGCACAGCTCCACGATGCGCTGCGGCTCGGGCCGACGGGCCGGGTCCTTTTCGGCGCAGGACCGTATCAGCCGGGCCATTTCCGCGGGGACGCCCGCGAGGTCCATCTCCTCGTGCACGGTGCGGTAGGAGACGGTGGCCGCCGAGCCCCGGCCGTACGGTGCTCGTCCGGTGAGGCAGTAGGCCATGGTGACGCCCAGCGCGAAGACATCGGCGGCCGGTCCGGTCTCGCCCTGGGTGAGGGTCTCCGGTGCGATGAACCCAGGGGTGCCGATGGCGGCACCGGGCAGCGTGATGTTCGCCATGGCCTCGCTGCGGGCGATGCCGAAGTCGATGAGCTGGGGTCCGGTGGCCGACAGAATGACGTTCTGCGGCTTGATGTCACGGTGCAGCACGCCATGTACGTGGATGTCGGCCAGCCCCTCGGCGAGAGCCGCCAGGACGGCGCGCGCGAGGTCGACCGGGAACGGCCCGGAGGCGTCGACCGCGTCGGCCAGCGTCGGTCCGGGCACGTACTCGGTCGCCATCCAGAAGGGCGGGGTGGTGACTTCGGCGTCGATGAGGGCGGCCGTGAACGCGTTGCGGACGGTGCCCAGGGTCTCCACCTCCCGCCGGAACCGGTCCAACGCCTCGGGATTGGTCCGGAGATGGGCATTGACGACCTTCACTGCGGCGGGCCGGCCGCCCGGAGTCCGTCCGAGGTAGACACTTCCCATCCCTCCGGATCCGAGCCGGCCGAGCAACCGATAGCGACCGATGTGTGTCGGATCGGCTTCTTCTAACGGGTACACCTGACACGCCCTCCAGGCAGATCGAACGCAGGGATCCGTACGACACGGATCGCGACAACGAGGCTGGTGCCCAAGACCCCCGCATCGGAGTGCCGGTTCCGGCGCCACCGGTAGTGAGCGCGCAGGCATCGACCGCGACGCACAGCCGACTCTCCTGTTGTCCTGCACCCCTTCGACCCTGCCCCCCTATGGGGAAGCTTGTAGGGACTATGCCCGCCCGGAGCACCGGCCGGGAGGCCGCGCACGGGGCTGCATGCGGACACGGACCGCGGATTGCGTCCACCGGTCCTGCCAACCGGACAGCAGCGCACATTGTGTGCGACGGCAGAAGCGAGGCGACATTCTGTACGCCCCAGTGCTCCAACGAGGGAGCCACAGGCACGTCCACAGCCACAAGATACCGACGGCGGCCAGCATGGGTTGATGTTGTGCTCCACTCGATGCGCAGAACGAAGGATGCAGCACGCCATCTTGGCATACCGCCGACCGTATCCGCGAACGGCGGCGCCTGCAGCGCAGCAACGCCGATGAGAACGGCAGTCCGACTCGCTGCAGCTCGGGGTGGCCCTGGTCGGACCGTTCCCTTGCGGGATTTCTTGCCGTTGTCGGACCGGATGACTGCAGCGGGATCATCTCAGTGGAGGAAACGGTAAATGCCAGGAATGACCCGGAAGTTCGGGACGTACGGCGCTCAAGGTACCAAGGGCTCGGAGGGCGGCCCGCCAACTCGACCGTCTGGCCGACAGCCGACTTCATCGCCACGCCCATTACGCAGCGCCGCGGTCTGATGACGCGCCTGCGTTCGACGACCCCACCCTCATCACCACCACGGATCGCGGGGAGGGAGCGTAATGAGTCGGCGTCACACGCTCTCACAAGCAGCGCAAAGCCGCTGGCGGCAACGGCAGTTGGTTCGTTTGTAAGTTAGACCCGGGTCTCCGCGACCGCTGTTGTGGACCTCTCGCGCGGCCTGGAGCAGATCCTTGGGACCGAGGCAATCCCGCCAGGGCCTCGATCCGGTTGACGACAAGGACACGGTCGTGGGCGGCGTCGCCATGACCATGGCCGCGATGTGTGGGAAGAACTCTCTGGCCACGGCCGATCCGCGTTCCGGCCGGCGAACGAGCAACCGCTGTGGTGCACCTGTTGCAGATCTTCGGACTCGGCACACAGTCGGGCCTGGCGGAAGCCGAGGCGCAGACGATCGAGAAGCTCCTCGACGTTTCACCGGGCAGACGGCAGCGCGTGGAAGGCTCCGAGCCTTGGTTGACTGGTCCGGTGAGCGCCTTCAACGACGCTGCCGACTTTGTCTCCCTGCCGCGAATGGCCGAAGCGCCGGCCAGCGCCACCAATGCCGAATGGCAGGAAGCCCGCTCCCTGGCCGCGGCGTTTTTCCTCCAGCTCCCCGTCTTCCCCCGGGCTCTCGTCGCCCTGACCGGCAAGGGCAACTTCGCCGGCATGGACGGAACCCCCGAGTGGGACAGCGAACCCTTCTTCGCCGTCATTCTGATCGCCTTCGTCAGCCGGTGCTCGACATGCCGCGGCACCAGCTCAACCGCAATCTTGCCGGTCACCGGCGCGAGACGCAGGCCCGCACCCAGAGAATCATCCAGGCCCTCCTGGATGGCGCTCTGGACCCGAGCCCTTGACCGGTAGCCAAGACGGGAACCACGAACAGCAGATCGTAGGGTTGCCCTATGAGCACGGTGCACGCCCGGGTGTGGCGCTTCACGATCCAGAAGGGGAAGGCCGGCGCGGAGGCCGTCGAGGCCAGGGAGATCGCGCAGGGTCCGATCCCCGTCTCCCTGGCCGCGATGGTCAACGTCAACGCCCTCGCCTGCGACCTGCGCAAGACGGTCGACAAGAGTGTGCGCGACCACGAGATCAGCCTGCTGCTGAGTTACATCCTTGGCGGTCAGGGCAAGGGCCCGCTCAGTGTTGACTGCTCCGCTCTCGACTCCAGCGCCCTCCACATCCAGCGCTTCGTCAGCGAGTGCACTGGGCTCGGAGTGATGAGCGCAGCCAGCGAAGTCCTCTTTGACTGGTCCCACACGACTGGCGGCCTCAGCAGCTTTGACGTGCTGCCGGGAAAGCTCGGCGGCGTCTTCGCGCAGACCGGAGTGAGGCCGGACCTTCTGTATGACCTGGCCGCTGGACCTGTCGCCGGAGAAGCACGCGGGCGACGACGCCGCGCGAAGCAGATGTTCCCGGCGGGGAAAGGTACGACGGATCAAAGGAAGCGTCTGGAGAAGCTTGCTCAGTGGTCCGTTGCCCATGGCGATCATGCCTACTTCATGAGCTGGGTCTGGTTGGGTCCGGGGGGCGTGTACGTCGACATCTTTCTCCCAGAGCAATCCGCTGCCCTGAAGGGTCTCAAGACCGGATTGCTCAAGGTCACCACGGATCAGAAGCCGTGGCAGTTCCACGTCCCACGTCCCGACCGCCGACGCGAAGTCAACATGATCTTTGACGACGTGGATGCGATCACGGACGATGACCACGAAATGACGCTTCCTGGAATCACAGGTCAGGGAGCCGTGAGGCAAGCCATCCGCAAGGTGGGCCCGGCGGCCGAGGAGGCGATGAGCCGGGCCTTCAACCGGGAGGCGAACCAACTCGGGACTTTCAGAGGCGTGCCCGTCCGTGGACGCTGGATCCGAGGCGACGTCCTGGGCGAGGCACGGCACGAAGTGCTGGTTGGAGTCCTGCAAGGGCCCGTAGAGCTGAACCGTCACGAGCAGCGAAAGCGATTGACCAATCTCACGGGCGACAGGCTCGACACCTTCCTCGACGGCCGCCTGCTCACAACCGTACGCACGATCGACGGCCCGCGACCCAGTTGGGACCGAATCAGCGCAGAGCTGCTGGGGTGAGTCACG
Organism: Streptomyces sp. Mut1; assembly: GCF_030719295.1. Lineage (NCBI taxonomy): Bacteria > Bacillati > Actinomycetota > Actinomycetes > Kitasatosporales > Streptomycetaceae > Streptomyces > Streptomyces castrisilvae. The sequence continues at coordinate 7,238,187 of NZ_CP120997.1, forward strand.
AAGCGCAGCGGTCGTAAGAGGGACTGCGGGCAGAGCCACTGTGGAAGCCCTGCAACACGCTCCCAGCGACGTCCTGCCGCCATCGGCTCCCTCCTCGCTGGCCGGCCGGTGGCCGGACTCCTTTGGACGGCCTTGGGGCGCTCTGGTGTGGTGGCGATCGCAGGGGCACTCGGCGGGGCGCCACGTAGGATTGCGTAGGGCACTGAGATGGGGGGCGGGGGGAGCGAGGTATCTCTACGTCTCCTGATGAAGCGTCAGCAAAGTCAGCAAGTGGTCAGCATGAGTCCTGAAAAACCTGAGGAACGCTGCCCGGACATGCGACCCGTTGTAGAGTGGCCAACTAGCCCTTGACCTGCAAAAACGCAGGCAGGGAGCCTGAACCGGGAGTTTCTCGATGCTGCGCACCATGTTCAAGTCCAAGATCCACCGCGCCACCGTGACCCAGGCCGACCTGCACTATGTCGGGTCTGTCACGGTCGATGCCGAGCTCATGGAGGCCGCGGACCTGCTGCCCGGCGAGCTGGTCCACATCGTGGACATCGACAACGGCGCCCGCCTGGAGACGTACGTCATCGAGGGGGAGCGCGGCTCCGGGGTGATCGGGATCAACGGTGCCGCCGCCCACCTCGTGCACCCGGGTGATCTGGTCATCCTCATCAGCTACGCCCAGGTCGAGGATGCCGAGGCGCGTGCCCTCGTTCCGCGTATCGTTCACGTCGACGCGGACAACCGCGTCGTCGCACTCGGCGCCGACGCCTCCGCGCCCGTGCCGGGCAGCGACACCGAGCGCAGCCCGCACGCGGTGCCCGCGGCGCGCTGAAGCGTCTCGTCCAGCTAGGGGTATCTCGTCATGGCAGAGCAGACCGAGCCCGAGATCCGTGACGACCGGGCAGCGGGCAAGCTGCTGGCGTACGAGGACGGTGGGGCCGTCGGGACCATCGCGTACTTCGTGATGGACGGCGAGCCCGCCGCTCTCGTCGCCGTGCACACGGTCGTCGAGTCCGGGCACGAGGCCAAGGGCGTCGCGGGCGCGCTGGTCGCGGAGTTCTACGCCATGGCGGGTCGCGAGGGTGTGCCCGTTGTTCCGCTGTGCCCGTACGCCGCCAAGTGGGCCTCACGCCATCCCGAGCAGGCCCCCGAGGCGCCGGCCGGGCTGGTGGAGCGCGCGAAGGTGCAGCTCGCCTCGCACCCCGAGCTGTACTGACGGCGGAGGTCCGGCGTGTCACCGATGACGCTCGTGCTGCTGCACACCTCGCCGGTCCATGTCCCGGTCTTCGACGCCCTGCGCGACGCCGACCACCCGGGGCTCGTCCTGCGTCATGTCGTGCGCGAGGAACTGCTCACCCGGGCCGTGGCCCTGGGCCCCGAGGCGGTGGCGGACGAGGTGGAGACGCTGGTCGCCGAGGCGGTCGCCGCGGGGGCGGACGCGGTGCTCTGCACCTGTTCGACCATCGGTGCCGTAGCTGAGTCCGCCGGTCCTGCGTTCGGTGCCCCGGTCCTGCGCGTCGACCGGCCGATGGCGGCCTCTGCCGTCCGCGCGGGGCGGGTCACCGTCCTCGCCACCCTCGCCTCCACCCTGGCACCGACCCGCGCACTGCTCGCCGAGGAGGCGCTCAGGGCCGGGCTGCCCGCGGCGGATGTGCGCACCGTGCTGGTGGCGGGCGCCTGGGAGCGCTTCGCGGCCGGTGACGGGGACGGCTGCCTGGACCTCGTCGTCGCCGCGGCCGACGCGGTGACGGACGCCGATGTGATCGTGCTCGCGCAGGGCTCCATGGCCGGGGCGGCCGACCGTACGGCGACCCGGGTCCCGGTGCTGTCCAGCCCGCGCCCCGGGCTGGCCGCCGCCGTGGCGGCGGCCGGGCGCTGAGCCGGCCGGGGCAGCGTCCTTGGTTGGTACGTATGGGCTCGCCGGGCGGGGGAAGCCGCTCCGGGAGACGGTGGAAGAGAGCCACCCCCGACCGTTCGGAGGCCCGAGATGACTCATCCGTTCCCCGACCCCGTACCGACGCCGCCCACCCCCGGGCCGATTCCGGGACCGCCGCAGCCGCTGCCCGAGCCGACGCCGACCCCGCCGGGACCCGCGCCCACCCCGCCCTCGCCCACCCCGCCGGGGCCCGCGCCCGACCCGATCCCGCAGCCGCCGGCGCCGGACCCCGAGCCGGTGCCGCCGCCCGAGCCGGAGCCGTCACCGGTCGGCTGAGCCGCCGGGTCGCGTTCTTCGAGCGTACGACGGGACCTTCCGGGCACGGCCTGCGAGCGGTCAGCCCGCGGCCAGCACCGCGTCGGCCCGCGCGGTCACCTCGGTCAGTACCCGGCCCGCCGCGGCCAGGTCCTCGGCCGGCAGGTCCCCGTACAGCGTGGCCGTGACCGCGGCGACGCCTGCCCGGTGCGAACGCTCCAGCGCCTCGCCCTCGGCGGTCAGGGCCAGCAGGGGGCGCTCGCCGGGCCGCTCCTCCAGCAGTCCGGCCGACGTCAGCTCCGACAGGGTCCGCTCCACCACTGCCACGTCCAGCTTCACCGCCCTGGTCATGCGCTCGACCAGCTGCCGGCGCTCGACGGTCCCGCCCCTGTCGGCGGTCGCGGTCAGCGCGACGGACTGGTGGAAGGTGGTGCCGGTGGTCGCGAGCAGCTGTTCCAGGACGGCCCGGGTGGCGTAGTGCGCCATTCCGATGATCTGGCCGTTGACAGGGGGTGCGGTAGCCATGGTCACTCCTCGGGAGAACTGGTGAGGGCGGGAACGGGCACGTCGAGCAGTGCCGTCAGCGCCTGGGTGAACGCCTCGGTGGCCGGTCCGTCGAGCCCGCCCAGGGGTGCCAGTAGCTCATCGATCAGCTGCCGCACCACCTCGACCGCGCGGCTCGCCGCCGCGCGGCCCTCCTCGGTCAGCGACAGCTGGACCGCCCTGCTGTCCGAGGGGTCGGCGGCGCGCTCGACAAGCCCCGCGGCCGCCAGGCCACGGGCCAGTTTCGAGACGTAGAGCGCTTCGAGTCCGGTGTGCTCGGCGAGTGCGCGCTGACTCGGCCGCAGCCCCGCCCGCTCCATCCCCAGCAGGGACGCCACCAGCGAGTACTGCGCGTGGGTCAGGCCGACCGGAGCCAGCGCCCGGTCGAGTGCCACTCGCCATTTCATGGACAGGCGCCAGACCAGGAAACCCGGCGTCGCGCCTTCGATCGCGTTGCTCATGATGGATACCGTACATAGCTACTATGTACATGGCTACTAAATTCTGTCCGTTCCCCGGCCCGCCATCGGTCGCGTCCCCCCAGGGCCGGTGCGTGCCGCCTCAGTCGCGCAGGGCGAGCAGCGCGTCCGCGTGTGCGAGGCCGCTCTCGGCGGAGACCGAGTCGAGCGTCTGGGCGTCGCGCACGGGCGCGAAGCGGACCGCGGGCTCCTCCTGCCCGGCCCGTTCCGCCACGTCGAACCCGTACACCGCCGGGCGCGGCAGGCTGTTGTACGACCACGGCGTGGAGAAGTAGTACGCGCCCGTGTCGTACAGCACCACATAGTCCCCGGCCCGCAGTTCGGGCAGTTCCCTGGCGTGCGCGACGACGTCCCCGGCGAAGCAGCACGGGCCGGCGACGTCCTGGACCAGCGCGGGCCCGTCCTTGGGCCGCCCCTCGGCGTCGAAGGCGCCGACCCGCAGCGGCCACGCCTCCGGCATGAAAACGGTACGGGTGGCGGTCTGGGCGCCCGCGTGGGTGAGCGCTATGCGGCGACCGCCCGCGTCCTTCGTGTACTCGACCAGCGCCCCGATGAACCCGTTCTTCGCGAGGAGCGAGCGGCCGAACTCGGTGACCAGTTCGTACCGGCCGTCGAAGAGGCCGGGCACCGCCGCCCGCAGGGCCGCCGCGTACGCGGCGAAGCTGGGGCGGACCTCGTCGTCGGCGAAGTTGACCGGGAGCCCGCCGCCGATGTCGAGACCGGTGATCTGCCGGCGGCCGAGCGCGGCGTTGATCTCCTCGGCCAGCCGGTACGTCTCGCCGATCCCGGCCGCGATCAGCTCCAGGGAGCAGCCCTGCGAACCGACGTGCGCGTGCAGGCGGGTCAGCCACGGGTGCGCGGCGAACGCCTTCACGACCCGCTCGCGCGCGCCGGGGTCACGCAGCGCCACGCCGAACTTCGACGTGGCCGTCGCCGTGCTCATCGCGCCGATGGAGCCGCCGCCGACCTGCGGGTTGACCCGCAGGCCGATGGCGGACACCGCGTCGGACGGGCGCAGCGACGCGATCCGGTCCACCTCGTCGAGGTTGTCGGCGTTGATCGCCACACCGACCGCCAGGGCGCGGCGGATCTCGTCCCGGGTCTTGGCGGGGGAGTCCAGCACGATCTTCGACGGCGCGAACCCGGCGTCCAGCGCGAGCCTCAGCTCACCCGGGCTCGCGACCTCGCAGCCCATTCCGCACCGGGCGAGCAGCCGCAGCACGGGCACCAGCGAGGAGGCCTTCGCGGCGAAGGTGTGCAGCACGGACGGCACCCCGGGGAACGCCTCGTGCAGGGCGGCGACCGACGCGCGCACGCCGTCCGTGTCGATGAAGCCGGCGACCGGGCTGGATTCGCCGAGCAGCCCGGTGGCCACGGCCTGCCGGACCGCTGCCGCGACCCGCGCGGACGAGGCCGGCGCCGGCGGGACGGAGGCGGAGGGGGACAGGGCGGAAGGCGACGATGAGGGGCTCATGGAGCCAGATTCGTTGATGGGTGCCCCCAGGTCTCTGTCTGGGCGGCCAACAATGGCGCACGACCTTGGCCGGGCAGCCAATGGCCCCGGTGGTCGGGAGCCGTACGGGACGACGGACGCGGCCTGCCCGCCGCAGCCGCGCGAACAGACGGCAACCTACCCGCTGAGCCGGACGGCGAGGGTCACCAGCAGCCGGGTGTCGGGGTCGTCCAGGTCCACGCCGAACCGCTCCCGGGCGCGCCGCAGCCGGTAGCGCAGCGTGTTCGGGTGGACGACCAGCCGGGCCGCCGCGCGGGCGACGTCGCCCGATGAGTCGAGGTAGGCCGCCAGTGAACGGACCAGCTCACCGCCCGCCGCCAGATCGGCGCGCACGAGGTCGTGGACGGGACCGTTTCCCGCCTCCCAGACCGGGCGGGCGGCGTCCAGGACACGGGCGACGTCCAGCGAGGGACCCACGCCCGCGGCATCCGCGTAGGGCTTGCCGGCCCGCGTGCCGTCGGGCTCCGTCTCCGCGCCCGCCCGTTCGCGCAGCACCCGCACGATCAGCAGCGCCTCCTCGCACGAGGCCCGCGCCCCGGGGGCGCCGGAGACCACCGGACCGGCGCCCGCCAGCACCCCGGCGCCCCCGGGCGCCGCCGAGACCGCCAGTTCCCGGGCCAGCGCGAGGGCGCCGCGCTCCGGCCCGGCCTCCACGGGCAGCAGCACCAGCAGCCGCTCACCGTCGCGCAGCACCCGGACCGACGGCCGGTAGGTGACCGCCTGGAGCGCGAGCACATCGAGGGTGCGGTCGCCCGGGGCCGGGGCGGCCGCGCGGCGTTCGGCGACCACGACCGCGCACGCCGCGTCGGGGGACAGGCCGAGCGACCAGGCATGGGTGCGGGCGTCGCCGTCCCCGTACAGCAGGCCGCGCAGCGCGAGTTCGCTGCGGCGGGCTGCCCCGCTCTCGCGCAGCCGGTGCCGCACCAGCAGGGGAGCGGCGACATCGGCGGCCCGGCGCAGCGCGTCCGCAGCGCCCGCGCGCAGGGGGCGCCCGTCACCCGCCACCCAGATCGAGCCGAGCACTTCGGGGCCGCTGCGGACCGCGATGATCAGGCGCTCGGGTCCCTCGGCGTCGGCCGCCCGGTGGATCACGTCCCGGGACGTCCACAGCGCCCGGAGCATGCCGCTGCGGCGCAGCTCCGCGACCCGCCAGTCCGGCACCCGGCCGCCCAGGATGGTGGACCGGCGCAGCACGTCGGCGTCCGGCCCGGTGGCGGAGTGGGCCAGCACCCGCAGCCGCGTGTCCTCGATAGTGATCGAACCGCCGGTGTACTCGGCCACGGCCGCGGCGAGTTCGGACAGGCTCTCCGCGCCGCCGGCCGCTGGCCCCGGGCCCTCGTCGCCCCGGCCCGCCCGCGCGCAGGCCAGCGCGGACCGCAGCAGCGCCGCGGTGTCCGTCCAGTCGGCCCACTCCGCGCGGGTCAGCAGGGCGACCCCCGCCTCCTCGGCCGCGGCGAGCACCTGCGGGGCGGCGGCCACCCCTTCCACCTCCCGCAGCACCACACCGGACGCGCCGCGGTCGGCCGCCGCCCGTACCGGGTCGGCGGCGCCGGGGGACGCGGAGGGCGGGCCGGTCAGCAGCACCAGACAGCCGTCGAGCGGCCGGGCCGGGCCCTCGTCGCCCACGGCCACACCCCGTACACCGACGTCGTGCCCGGCCGGTGCCAGCAGCAGCCGCAGGCTCCCGCCGTCGTCGAAGGCGAGGATCTCGCGCAGCGCGACGGACGGCTGCGCCGGGGCGGGCGTACGGCTCGTCATGGCAGCCGAGCATACGAGCGCACGGGCAGGCGGGACCGTCCCTCGCGCGGCCGGTCCCCGCTCACTCGTCGGCGAGGTCGCTGCGGTTGCACGCCAGGACCCCCACCGTGCCCGCCAGCCGTGCCGTCAGGGCGTCCGGGTCGCCGCGTCCCTGCACGCTCAGCGCGACTTCGACGGTCCGCTCGGCGTCCGGCTGCGAGCGGCGGCGCCGGAACAGACCCGAGCCGTCGGCGGAGAGCGTGGTCAGCTCCGAGACGGCGAACCCGGTCTCCGTGCAGTGGTTGACGAGTTCCCGCAGCGCGCCGACGCCCTCGGTATAGGTGATCCGGTAGCCGATCGAGGCGTTGCGCAGGGCGGGGAGCCGGTGGGCGAGGGGGCGGACGCCGTAGGACACGAGGAAGTACGCGAGGGTGGCCAGCGTCGCGAGGACGGGCAGCCCGGCTCCGGCCGCGCAGCCCACGGCGGCGGTGAGCCAGATCGAGGCCGCCGTGGTCAGGCCGCGCACCGAGCCGCGGTGGACGAAGATGACGCCGCCGCCGATGAACCCGAGCCCGGAGACGATCTGCGCCGCGACCCGGGACGGGTCCAGCTCGACCTGCCCCGTGACCACGACGTCGGAGAAGCCGAATTTGCTGACCAGTGTGAAGAGCGCGGCGCCGAGGCCGACGATCGTGTACGTGCGCAGCCCTGCCGCCTTCTGGCGGATCTCACGCTCGATACCGATCGCACACGACAGGACGAACGCGATGCCGAACTGCGCCGCGTGCGTCCAGTTCTGACCGAACGGTTCGTTGATGTCGAGTGTCACGAGACCTCCGATGCCCGTCGGGCCGGTCCGGCGCGTCGTGCCGGACGGCCACCCCTCGTCCTCCCGGGCGGCCGGCCCCCGGAAGGGGAAGCGCCGGGGCTCCACCGGGCCGGGCGGTGCGCTGGTGCGGCGGCGCGATCACCACCGTACCCGTACCGACGGCGGTGACTCCCGCACCGGGGCCGCCGGGGGATGACGTGGTTTCACCCCGCCCGGCCAGGGAAGGCGTCAGCGGGGCCGGGGACCGCCGTCTGCTTCATCGCCGTCATCCCATGGGATGCACCGCCGTTCCCACGCGGCGGCCCGCGTATGCCTCGCACGGCAGCGGTCGTACGGTCTGCCTCCCGGCGTGACGGCGCCCCCTTTCCGGATCGCCGTCACGCGAAACCCTCCCGGGCGGTGACGACCCGGCTCTGCGGAAGATATGACGTGGCAAAGATTCTGTTCGTTGTGACCGGCGCCGACCATTGGACGCTCGCCGACGGGACCGAACATCCGACCGGCTTCTGGGCGGAGGAGATCGTCGCCCCCTACGAGGCGTTCGAGGCGGCGGGGCACGAGATCGTCGTCGCCACCCCCGGCGGTGTGGTGCCCACTGTCGACCGGGGCAGCCTTGCTCCCGAGTTCAACGACGGCCAGGAGAACGCCGACCGGATGGCCGCGGCCGTCGCCGGCATGACCGAACTCGAACACCCGCTCAGGGTGGAGGACATCGATCCCACGGATTACGCGGCGGTGTTCTACCCCGGCGGACACGGCCCCATGGAGGACCTGGCGGTGAACGCCGACTCCGGCCGGCTGCTGAACCGGGCCCTGGAGTCGGGCATGCCCCTGGGCATCGTCTGCCACGCCCCGGCCGCCCTGCTCGCGGCAACCGACGACGACGGCGGCCACACCTTCGCCGGATACCGGCTCACCGGTTTCACCAACACGGAGGAGAGCCAGGCGGGATTCGCCGACAAGGCCAAGTGGCTGCTCCAGGACCGCCTCGTGGAGATCGGGGCCGATTTCCAGGAGGGCGAGCCGTGGGCCCCGCACGTGGTCGTGGACCGCAGTCTGGTCACCGGCCAGAACCCTGCGTCGGCCGCTCCGCTCGCCGGTGAACTGCTCAAACGACTGCGCTGAGGGACCGCCGCAGGGCCCCGGGCGACCCGCTCAGCCGGCCTCGACCTCGCTCCTGTCCCCGCCCCAGAGGGTGTGGAAGGAGCCCTCGCGGTCGGTCCGCCGGTAGGTGTGCGCGCCGAAGAAGTCCCGCTGCCCCTGGGTGAGCGCCGCCGGCAGCCGGTCGGCGCGCAGGCCGTCGTAGTACGAGAGGGCCGCGGCGAACCCGGGGGTCGGCACCCCCTGCCGCACCGCCTCGGCCACCACCGAGCGCCAGTCGTCCTGCGCCGCGCCGATCTCCTCGGCGAACTGCTCGTCGGACAGCAGGCTCAGCAGCCCCGGCTGTGCGTCGTAGGCCGCGCGGATGCGGTCGAGGAACGCCGCCCGGATGATGCAGCCGGCCCGCCAGATCGAGGCCACCGAGCCCAGATCGATGTTCCAGCCGTACGCCTCGCTGCCCGCCCGGATCTGGTGGAACCCCTGCGTGTACGAGACGATCTTGGACGCGTACAGCGCCTGCTCGACCCGGTCCGCGAAGGCGGCGGCCTCACGCTCGCCGAGCGGGGTGGCCGTGGGGCCCGCCAGACCCCGCGCCGCCTCGCGCAGATCGCTGTGCCCGGACAGCGAACGGGCGAAGACCGCCTCCGCGATGCCGGAGACGGGCACACCCAGATCGAGGGCGATCTGCACCGTCCAGCGCCCGGTGCCCTTCTGCTCCGCCCGGTCCTGCACGATGTCCACGAACGGCCTGCCGGTGGCCGCGTCGGTGTGGGCCAGGACCTCGGCCGTGATCTCGATCAGATACGAGTCGAGGCGGCCGGTGTTCCAGCCGCGGAACGTTTCGGCGATCCTCGCCGGGGAGTAGCCGGCCACCGTGCGCAGCAGGTCGTACGCCTCGGCGATCAGCTGCATGTCGGCGTACTCGATGCCGTTGTGCACCATCTTGACGAAGTGGCCGGCGCCGTCCGGCCCGATGTGCGCCGTACAGGGCGTGCCGTCCTCGGCCTTCGCCGCGATCCTCTCCAGCATCGGACCCAGCGACTCGTACGACTCGGAGGAGCCGCCCGGCATGATGCTCGGGCCGTTCAGCGCGCCCTCCTCACCGCCGGAAATGCCCGCGCCCACGAAGTGGATGCCGCGCTCGCGCAGCTCCTTCTCCCGGCGCCGGGTGTCCTCGAAGTGGGCGTTGCCGCCGTCGATGATGACGTCGCCCTCGTCGAGCAGCGCGGCGAACTCCTGGATGACCGCGTCCGTCGGCTCGCCCGCCTTCACCATGACGACCAGGCGGCGCGGGCGTTCCAGGGACCGGACGAACTCCTCGGGGCTGTGCGCGGCGACGAAGGAACCCTCGCCGCCGAACTCCTCGACCAGGGCGTCGGTCCTGCTCTCCGTGCGGTTGTGCACGGCGACCGTGAAGCCGTTGCGGGCGAAGTTGCGAGCCAGGTTGCGGCCCATCACCGCTAGCCCGGTGACGCCGATCTGCGCGGTTGCGCTCATCTGTCTGCTCCTGCGGTAGGCGGGGGAAGCCGGGAGCCGGGGCTGCGGCAGCCGGCGTTGTCCAGTATGGATACGGGGGCGGGGGACGGCCTGTTCAACGGGCGGACGGTAACGGCTCCCCCTTGGAACCGGGCTGGACCGGTGGGGCCGGGCGCCCGCGTCCCGCCGGCCTGTCGCGGTGCCGCCGTACCGCGATCCGCTGTCCCGCGCCCTGTACGACGAGGGCGCCCCGCCGCTCCTGCCCGGACCTCGTCGTCACGCACCTGGTGCGTGCGAGTGGCCGGGAGCCGTGGGAGGAGTTCCTGGCCCTGGACGACATCCTCGGCGGGATCGGTGACGGTGCCGAACCGCGTCCGGCCCACCAGGCGTCCTTCCCGGTGCACGTCTGAGCAAGGCCGTTCCACGCCAACTCTTGACACTCCGTCGACAGCGGCGCAACACTGACAACGCACATGGGAGAGCGCTCTCCCGGCTGTTCCGGACCACCGTGCCGGCCCACTCCCCGCTGTCGGCACGGTACGGAAGCCCGCAGTGGTCACGGTGATCCGTGACCACTGCGGGCTCCTGTGTATATTCGGGAAAGCTAAGGGTCCTAGGAAATGCGACGGCGGGGGTGGGGATGGTTCGCGCGGGGCTCACCACCGAGCGTGTCGTGGCGGCGGCGGCCGACCTGGCTGACTCGGCCGGCTTCGGCAAGGTCACCATCTCGGCGCTGGCCCGCGGCTTCGGCGTCAAGGACGCCAGCCTCTACTCCCACGTCAAGAACCTGAACGACCTGCGGACCCGGGTCGCGCTGCTGGCCGCCGAGGAGTTCATCGACCGGATCGAGGCGGCGGTGGCCGGCCGGGCCGGAAAGGACGCGCTGATCGCGTTCGCCGACGCCTACCGCACCTTCGCGCTGGAGTGCCCCGGCCGGTACGAGGCCACGCGGATGCGGGTCGACCCCGCGATCGTCGCCGAGGCACCCGCGTACCACCGCACCCTGCGCACCACGTCGGCGATGCTGCGCGCGTACGGTCTGACCGAACCCGCCCTCACCGACGCGGTACGGCTGCTGCGCAGCACCTTCCACGGGTTCACCGCCCTGGAGGCCGACGGCGGCTTCGAGGCGCCGCGGCCCGTGCAGACCTCCTGGGAGCATGCGGTGGAGGGGCTGCACTTCCTTCTGACGAACTGGGCGTCGGCGACCGGCGGACAGTGAGTACACGGCGCGAAACCTCCGGCGGCGGCGGTAGTCCGCCGCGGCCGGAGGCTGCTGGGGGCAGGGCGCCGGGTCAGGCGGCCTTGCCGTCGCGGTCGGCCGCCGCTTCGCGGATCAGCTCGGCGTAGCGCCGGCCGCTGCTCTTGACCGTGCGGCGCTGGGTCGCGTAGTCGACGTGGACCAGGCCGAACCGCTTGTCGTAGCCGTACGCCCACTCGAAGTTGTCCAGGAGGGACCAGGCGAAGTAACCGGCCAGCGGGGCGCCCTTGCGGACGGCGCGGGCGCAGGCCGCGAGGTGTTCCTCCAGGTACTGGGTCCGCTCGGGGTCGTGCACCGACCCGTCGGCGAGTACGACGTCCTGGTAGGCCGAGCCGTTCTCGGTGACGTATATGCGCTCGACGCCGTACTCCTCGGTCAGGCGCAGGAGCAGCTGCTCCAGGCCCTGGGCGTGCACCTCCCAGTCCATGTGGGTGTGGCGGGAGCCGGGCAGGTAGACCTGCTTGGTGTGCGGGACGGGGCCGGCCGGGTCGGCGGTGACGACCTGGCGGAAGTAGTAGTTCACGCCCAGCCAGTCCAGCGGCGCCGCGATCAGCTCCATGTCGCCGTCCCGCACGGGGAGTTCGACCCCGTACAGGTCGACCATGTCCTGCGGGTAGCCGCGCCCCAGGATCGGGTCGAGCCACCAGCGGTTGATGTGCCCGTCGCCGCGCACCGCGGCCGCCCGGTCGGCCTCGCGGTCGGTGGCCGCCTCCACCGGGCTCAGGTTGTTGACGATGCCGACGCGGGCGTCGGGGGAGAGGCTCCGGATCGCCCGGACGGCGAGGCCGTGCCCGAGGTGCAGGTGGTAGGAGGCCCGCACGGCGGCGGTCAGGTCGGTGAGACCCGGCGCCATCGTGCCCTCCAGATGGCCGATCCAGGCCGAGCAGAGGGGCTCGTTCAGGGTCGCCCAGTCCTTGACCCGGTCGCCGAGCCGTTCCACGACCACCGAGGTGTACGCGGCGAAGTGCTCCGCGGTCTCCCGTACGGTCCAGCCGCCCCGGTCCTGGAGGGCCTGCGGGAGGTCCCAGTGGTAGAGCGTGGCGAACGGGGTGATCCCGGCGTCCAGGAGACCGTCGACCAGCCGGTCGTAGAAGTCGAGGCCGGCCGCGTTGACCGGCCCGTCGCCGCCGGGCACGATCCGCGGCCAGGCGAGCGAGAAGCGGTACGCGTTCGCACCGACCTCCTTGATCAGGCCGATGTCCTCCGGCACCCGGTGGTAGTGGTCGCAGGCCACGTCACCGGTGTCGCCGCCGGCCACCTTGCCCGGGGTGTGGGAGAACGTGTCCCAGATGGAGGGGGCGCGGCCGTCCTCGGCCACGGCTCCCTCGATCTGGTACGCGGCTGTGGCGACGCCCCAGGTGAAGTCGGCCGGGAGGGCGCTGAGGTCGTTCACGGACTTCCTTTCCTTGGCGGTCACTTGACGGCTCCCGCGGTGAGGCCGGCGACCAGATAGCGCTGCAGGAGCAGGAAGCCGGCGACGATCGGGACGCTGACGACGAGGGAGGCGGCCATGACCTGGTTCCAGTAGACGTCGTTCTGTGTGGCGTAGCCCTGGAGGCCGACGGCCAGCGTGCGGGTGGTGTCGTTGGTCATGACCGAGGCGAAGAGCACCTCGCCCCAGGCCGTCATGAACGCGTACACCGCGACGGCGACGATGCCGGGCACCGCGGCCGGCACGACGACCCGGAACAGGGCGCCGATCGGTCCGCAGCCGTCGACGAGGGCTGCCTCGTCCAGGTCCCGGGGGATCGAGTCGAAGTAGCCGATCAGCATCCAGATGGAGAACGGCAGCGAGAACGTCAGATAGGTGAGGATCAGCCCGCCGCGCGAGCCGTACAGGGCGATGCCCGTGCTGTTGCCGATGTTGACGAAGATGAGGAACAGCGGGAGCAGGAAGAGGATGCCCGGGAACATCTGCGTGGAGAGCACCGTGACGGTGAAGACCCGCTTGCCGCGGAACTTGTAGCGGCTCACCGCGTAGGCCGAGAACACCGCGATGATCACCGAGAGGACCGTCGCCGTACCCGCCACGATCAGCGAGTTCACGAAGTATCGGGCGAGCGGGACGGTGTCCCAGATGTCGAAGTAGGGCTTGATGGTCAGCCCTGAGGGTATCCAGTGGAACTTCCCCGAGACGTCCTGGAGCGGCTTGAGCGAGCTGCTGACCATCACATAGACGGGCAGCAGGGCGAACACGGCCAGGAACGTCAGGATGACGCGGCGGGTCCAGAGGAAGGACTGCGGCGCGGCCATCGGGGAACGGGAGCGCGAACGCCCTCCCGTCTTCGCCGGCAGCGCGGACGGCTGGGCATGGCTAGGCATCGGCACCCTTCCTTCCGCGTGAGGTGATGAGCAGGTAGACGGCCGTCACGACGAGCAGGAACAGCAGCAGGAGCACGGACATCGCGGAGCCGGTGCCGAAGTTCCAGGTGACGAACGAGGACTGGTAGATGTGGATCGAGATGAGGTCCGCGTTCTCCGGGGCGGCCTTCCCGAACAGCACGTACGGCGTGTTGAAGTCGTTGAACGTCCAGAGGAACAGCACCAGCACCAGCACCTGGTTGACCGGGCGCAGCGAAGGCAGCGTGATCTTGCGGATCTGCTGCCAGATGCCGGCGCCGTCGATCGAGGCGGCCTCGTACAGTTCGCGCGGGATGTTCTGCAGCCCCGCCATCACGATCAGGAAGGCGAAGGGCCAGCCCTTCCAGACCGAGACGATGATCAGCGCGTAGATGCTGTTGTCGCCGATCAGCCAGAACGACGGCTGGTCGGTGATGCCTAGCTGGTCGTGCAGCACGTGGTTGATCAGGCCGTTGTCCCGCTGGAACATGAAGGCCCAGGTGATGACGGCCGCGTAGACCGGCAGGGCGTACGGGACGAGGAAGATCGCCCGCAGGAAGCCCCTGCCGCGGAAGTTCTCCTGGAGCATGATCGCCGCCGCGACCCCGAACAGCCACGCCAGGCCGACGGCGAAGAACGTGAAGACGCAAGTGACGAGGAACGAGTGGAGCAGTGCCTCGCCGATCGGGGCGTTGAAGTCGACGGCGATCTTGTAGTTGTCGAAGCCGCTCCAGGGCGCCCCGCCCCAGTTGTTGATGTAGAACTGCGTGAACTGGCGGAAGCTCATCACGATTCCGATGATCATCGGAATCACATGGACGAGGAGTTCGAGCAGGACGGCCGGCAGGAGCAGGAGATAGGGCAGTCCGCCCTGGCGGATCCGGTCGGGGATGCGCGGCAGTCTCCTGCGCGCACCCCCGCTGCCCCGGCTCGTCACCCTGTCCGACTTTTCCGTCAGGCTGTCGGTGGTCACGGTGGCGGTCATGAAGGGTGCCTTACTGCTGCATCGTCTGCTGGGCCTTTTCCAGGCGCGCCTTGACGGATTCGGTGGTCACGGGGCGTCCTGCCGCGGCGTCGGCCCACAGCTCCTTGACCGCCGTACCGACGGCCGTCTCGAACTGCGACTCGTTCGGCACCTGCGGCAGCGGGGCCGCGCTCTTGGCCAGCGTGTCGCGCAGGACCGCGAGGTCGGGCGCCGAGAACGCCTCGTCCGCCTGGGCGGTCTTGACCGGCGGGATCGACCCGTAGGTCTTGTTGAGCAGCTTCTGCTCGGCGTCGCTCGTCATGAACTTCACGAACTTCTTGGCGCCGTCGATGTTCTTGGTGTTCTTGAACACCGCCATGTTGATGCCGGCGACCATGGAGTTGACGTTCTTGCCCTCGCCGGGCGTGCCGGAGGCGACGGGGACGGGGGCCGCGCCCCAGTCCTCGGGCTTCATGCCCTGGGAGGCGAAGGTGGAGGCGGCGGCCTGCCACAGCACCATCGCGGTCTTGCCCTTGGCGAAGTCCGTGAGGGACTGGTTCTGGGCGTACTCCGCGTTGCCCGGAGCGATGATCTTGTCCTTGGCCATGAAGTCGATGTACTGCTTCACGGCCGCGACCGCGCCGTCCGACGTGAAGGTCGGCTTGCCGTCGGCGTCGAAGAAGTCCGCGCCGTGCTGCTGGCCCAGGACGAAGGTCTGGTGGATGTTGTTGGAGAGGTTGGCGCCTTCGGCACCGAGCCCCCACTTGCCGTCCTTGGACAGCTTCTTGCCGTCCGCGACCAGCTCGTCCCAGGTGGCCGGGGGCTTCTCGATGCCGGCCTCGGCGAAGCTCTTCTTGTTGTAGTAGAGGGCGTACGCGAGCGAGTACAGCGGCACCGCGGCGGGGTCCTGGCCCTCCGCGCCGGCCGAGGCCACCGCCGAGTCGACGAAGCGGTCACGGCCGCCGATCGCGTCGAAGTTCTCCTTGCTCCAGGGGAGCAGCGCGCCCGTCGCCTGGAGCGAGGCCGACCAGGTGTTGCCGATGTTCAGCACGTCCGGGCCCTGACCGGACGTGGTGGCGGCGAGGATCCGGTTGAGCAGGTCGGCCCACGGCACGACCTCCAGCTTGACCTTGATGCCCGTCTGCTCCTCGAACTTCTTCAGCTCGGGCGCCAGGATCTTCTTGTCGGCCTCGATGCTGGGGCCCTGGTTGGAGGCCCAGTACGTGAGGGTCTTCGGCGAATCGTTGCTGCCGCCGCTCGTGGAACCCCCTCCGCAGCCGGTGACTCCGGCGGCTATGGAGATCGCGAGGGTGACGGCTGCCGCGGCTCTGATGTTGCGCATGCTGGGTGGCCCCTTTCCGGGGGAGAAGGCCGGTCCGGGAGCCGGGCGACCTTCAGGGCTTAATTTATGACGTGATTTAAGAGGTGAGAGAAGGTCGCGTCAAGTCCCGGGGTCGCGGTATGTTGCGGGCAGGGAAGGAGCCACATGGCTGAGCGCAACAGACGGACCGTGCGTGACCTGCGACGGGGCAACCGGGCGAGGGTATTGCAACGGTTGTATTTCGACGGCCCGCTGAGCCGCCAGGAGCTGGGTCCCGCCACCGGGCTGAGCTCGGGTTCCATCAGCAACGTCGTTGCGGAACTCGCCGCCGAGAGCCTCCTGGAGGAGGCCGGTGTCGTCGATTCCGACGGCGGCCGCCCGCGCACCTTGCTGCGTGTCGCCCCCGGCGGCGGCCTCCTCATCGGCATCGACATCGGTGAGACCCGGATCAGGGTGGAGCTCTTCGACCTCTCCCTGACCGAACTCGCCCGCACCGAGAGGCTGCTCGCCCAGCACGGCTACGACGTCGCCCGCATCGTCGGCCATGTCCGCAGCGGCGTCGCCGACGTGCTGCGGGACGCCGGCGCCGACCCGCACCGGCTGCTCGGCATCGGGATCGGCGTCCCCGGCATCATCGAGCGCGACGCGCCGGACGGCGTCATCGGCGACGTGGGCTCCGTCGTGCACGGGCAGACCATCGACTGGAGCGCCGTGCCCTTCGAGCGGCTGCTCCGGGGTGCCGTGCGGGTCCCGCCCGAGGTCCCCTTCTTCATCGACAACGGCGCCAAGACGCTCGGGCAGGCCGAGATGTGGTTCGGCGGCGGGCGCGGCGCGGGCGCCTCGGCCATCGCGCTGATCGGCTCCGGTGTCGGTGCCTGCGTGAACCACGGCGACCTCCTCGACGAGGACCGCAGCAGCCAGGCCCTGGAGTGGGGCCACAGCACGGTGCAGCTGCGCGGCCGGCGCTGCCGCTGCGGATCGATCGGCTGCCTGGAGGCGTACGCGGGCGCCGAGGCGATGCGCGAGCGCTGGCACGAGGCGGGCGGCCCGCTGCCCGCCGACGCCGACGACGAGACCGCGCTCGCCGCGCTGCTCGCCGCCGCCTACCCGGACACCGGGGACGAACCCGACCCCGTGGCGGTCGCGCTGCTGGACGAGACGGCCGAGTGCCTGGGCGCGGCGCTGGGCGACCTGATCAACCTCTTCCTGCCCGAGCGCATCCTGCTCGGCGGCTGGGCGGGGCTGCTGATCGGCCCCCATCTGCTGCCGGACATCCGCAGGTACGCCCAGGAGTACGCGCTGAAGCACGCGGCGGCCCGCACCACCATCGAGATGGGCCGCCTCGGGCCCGACGCGGTCACGGTCGGCGCGGCGACGCTCCCCCTGGCCGACTTCCTGGCCCGCGGCGGCAGCCGCCCGTCACCCGCGCCCCGGGCCGACGCCTCGGCCGCGGCGCCGCGCACCCCGGCGGACGCCGTACGGAGAAGGGAGCGCTCCCGGACCGCGTCGGAGGCGGGCTGAGGGGGAGCCGTGCGCCTTGCCGCGCGGGGCGCGTGCTTCCGGGTACGCGCGGCTCCGGGCCTCGGGACCCGGCCCAGGGCTCCCGGGCGGCCCCGCCCTCCCGTCCCGCGCGCGGTCCGCACGGCGCGGCCGCGGCGTCCGGGCGTCGTGGGCGGGGTGCCCCGCCTTTCCGTCCCGCGCACGGTCCGCACGGCCCGGCCCCGGCGTCCGGGCGTCGCGCGCCCGGTGCCGCGTCCCCCGTGCCGCGTCCCGGTCCCGCGCGCCCGGCCGGCGGCTTCCGGGCCGTGCTGCCCGGTGGCCGCCCCGCCTACGCCGACTCCCGCACCACCAGCGACGGCTCGAAGATCACGGACGTCGCGGCCCCCTCCGGCTTCGACAGCCGCTCGATCAGGAGCCGGGCCATCTCGGCGGCCATCGCCTCCACCGGCTGGCGGACCGTGGTCAGTGGCGGACGGCAGGCGGAGGCCGCGCTGCTGTCGTCGAAGCCGATCACCGCGACGTCCTCCGGCACCCGCTTGCCGCGCTCCCGCAGGACATGGCAGGCGCCCGTCGCCATCAGGTCGTTGGCCGCGAAGACGCCGTCCAGGTCCGGGTGCTCGGTCAGCAGCCGTTCCATCGCCGCCTCACCGCTCTCCTGGGTGAACCGCCCCTCGGCGATCGCGATGTACGGGTGGCCGTTGCGCGCCATCGTGTCGCGGAAGCCGGCCAGCCGCTCCTGCACGGCGGGTACGTCGAGCGGGCCGGTGATGGTCGCGATGCGGCGGCAGCCCCGGGCGAGCAGATGCTCGGCGGCGAGCCGCGCCCCGTCCTGGTGGGCGACGTCGACATAGCTGATCCGGGCGGCGCGGGCGGGGCGGGCGTAGAGCACGGCCGGCAGCCCCGCGTCCGTGAGCATCCCCGGCAGCGGGTCCTCCGCGTGCGTCGAGACGACCAGGGCGCCGTCCGCGCTGCCCTGCCGCAGGAACGACACCACGTCCTCCCGGGCCCGTGACGTCTCGGCGAACATCAGCACCGGGTGCATACCGCGCGGGCGCAGGTAGTTGACGACCCCGGTCACCACCCGGCCGAAGAAAGGGTCGGCGAAGACCTGTCCCGTGAACGACGCCCCGCCGCCCGCCTCGGCCCCGTCCGCATCGGCCGGTGGCGCGGTCTCCTCCGCTTCCGGTTCCGGTTCGACACCCGCGCCCGAGACCACCAGCGCGATGGCGTCGGTGCGCCGGGTCACCAGGGAGCGGGCCGCGCGGTTGGGGGCGTAGCCGGTGAGGGCGACGGCCCGGCGCACCGCCTCCTGGATCACCGGGTCGACATTCCGTACGCCGTTGATCACCCGGGAGACGGTGGCGCGGGACACGCCGGCCGCCTTCGCCACGTCCTCAAGGGTGGGTGTTCCGGCCGGTCGCAGATCATCCGTCATGAGCGCATTTATAGCATCAGCGGAGAGCGCTCTCCATTGTGCTCCGAACCGTTATCGGATCCTTTCCCGGCCGAGTCCGGGCCCGCCTGCGCCGTGAGCCCGGCGGTGAGCGGCAGATCGCCCGCCGAACCCCCGCCGAGCAGCGTGAACCCGCCCGGCTCCGTCTCCCAGCCGCCCCGCCGGGGAGCCCAGTGGGCCAGCGCGCGCCCGCTCACCCGGACCACCGCGACCGCGCTCTGCCCGGGGTCCGCCTCGACCGCCGCGTACCCGATGAGCCGGCGCACCGGCCGCTCGACCGCCGAGTCGGTGCGGGCCAGATAGACCTGAACCACCTCCCGGCCGCGCCGCCGCCCGGAGTTGCGCACCCGCACCCGCACGTCGAAGGGTTCCCCGGCCCGCACCGACGCGGGGGCCGTCAGCTCCTCGTACGTCCAGCCGGTGTACCCGAGACCGTGGCCGAACCAGTACGCCGGCTCCGCCCCGGACCGCAGCCAGGCGCGGTAGCCGATGTGCGGGCCCTCCTCGTAGCGCAGCCGCCCGTCGGCGCCGGGCGCGGTTCCGAGCACCGGTACGTCGTGCTGGGCGGCGGCCCAGGTCGTCGGTAGCCGGCCACCCGGCTCGGTCCGGCCGAACAGGACGTCCGCCAGCCCGTCCCCGGCCTCCTGGCCCGGGAACCAGGCGAGCAGCAGCGCGGGCACCCGGGTGTGCCAGGGCAGGGCGACCGGGCCGCCCGCGTTGACCACGACGACGGTGCGCGGGTTGGCCCGCGCCACCGCCCGCACCAGTGCGTCCTGACCCTCCGGCAGGTCCAGGCTCTCGCGGTCGTGTCCCTCCGACTCGCTCTGCTCCGTCGTGCCCACGACCACCACCGCGACGTCGGCCGCCCGCGCGGCGGACACCGCGTCGGCGAGCGCGGCGGCCGCGTCACCGGCGGGCGGGGCGGCCGCGAGGACCGTCGCGACACCCGACCCCGGGGCGAGCGAGCGCCGCGCCACCACCTCCACCTCCCGCCCGGCGGCCAGCTCGGCCGGGCCGGTGTGCAGGGGCGGGGCGACGTGTACCCGGGTCGGGTCGTCGCTGTCCAGCGGGAACGTGCCGGACAGCACCTCCACGCCGTCCACGGACAGCGCGATGTCCCCCCAGCCGCCCACCGCCCAGGTCCACACCCCGCTCGCGGCCGGCCGGTACAGGGCCCGGATCTCGACCAGGGCGGCGTCACCCGCCGGCACCGAGGGCTCGACGATCCGCCCGGACAGCCGGTGCTCGGCGTGCAGTTCGGCCCCCTGCCCGTCGAGCAGCCGCACGAGCACCCCCGGCTCGCCGTTGCGCGGGTCGCGCGTCCGGTCGCGGCCGAGCGGCTCCGGCCGGTCCGACGGCGGCAGACCCGGCCGGTGGATCACATCGGCCACCCCGTCCAGCGCCCTTTCGATTCCGGCGAGCGGGGTCACCACCTGCTCCGGGAACACTTCCGCGCTGCCCCCGCCCTGGACGCGTACCGCCGTGGCGTGCGGCCCGATGACGGCGACCGAGCCCAGACCCGCCGGATCCAGCGGCAGCACCCCGCCCTCGTTGCGCAGCAGCACCGCACCGGCCGAGACGGCGCGCCGCAGCAGCGCCCGCCGCGCGTCCGGCGCCAGCACGGGCCGCCGCACCGGCCGGGCCGGGCCCAGCGCACCCACCCGCCCCGCCAGCCTCAGCAGCCTTCGCACCTTGTCGTCGACCGCGCCGGCGGACACCAGGCCCTGGTCCAGCGCGGCGAGCAGACCGGCCGCCCAGGGGCTGTCCGGGCCCGGCATCGCCAGGTCCTGGCCGGAGCGCGCGGCGTCCAGGAGGGTGCGCACGCCACCCCAGTCGGAGACCACGAGCCCGTCGAACCCCCAGTCGTCCTTGAGGGGGTGCTCCAGGAGCGGGGAGGCGGACATCGTGACGCCGCCGACCTTGTTGTACGCGGACATGACCGCCCAGACCCCGGCCGCGACCGCCTCCTCGAACGGGGCGAGATAGACCTCGTGCAGCGTCCGCTCGTCCATGTGGACGTCGACGTTCAGGCGGTCCGTCTCGGCGTCGTTGCCGACGAAGTGCTTGGCGGTGGCCGCGACCCCGCCCGACTGGATGCCCCTGATGAGGGCCGCACCGGTCCGCCCGGTGAGCAGAGGGTCCTCGGAGAAGCACTCGAAGTGCCGGCCGCCCAGCGGTGAGCGGTGCAGATTCAGGGTGGGGGCCAGCAGCACGTCGACGCCCTTGCGTCTCGCCTCCGAGGCGAGCAGGGCGCCGAGATCGGTCAGCAGCCGCTCGTCCCAGGAGGCGGCGAGCGCGGTGGGGGAGGGGAGGACGAGCGAGGTCTCCCGTTCGTCCCAGGCCTCGCCGCGCACCCCGGCCGGCCCGTCCGAGAGGGTGAGCGGCCGCAGCCCGACAGCCCCTTCGCCGTACGTGCGCCAGGTGCTGGCCCCCGTCAGCAGACGGACCTTCTGGGCCGCGTCGAGCTTGTCGAGCAGCGGATCGGTCTCTTCGTCCGTCATGGCGGCCATGCTCCTTCGTGCACAGCGCCCCCCTATGCTGGAGAGCGCTCTCCCGGGCTGTGGTGCCCAGCGTTGCTGGCCGACGCCGACCGTGTCAATGGGGGCAGGGGCGGGCCGCGGCGGACTCCGGGGCACGCGCCGCCGCGACCACGGCCCCGCGCGCCCAGTGGTACGGCGGTGCCGGCCGGAAGGAGGTGTCCGCCCCTCGCGAGGGCTTCCCGCTCGCCGAGACGCCGGCCGCGCCGCTCGGTGCGCTGCCCGCGGACTCCTCCCGGAGGTTCAGGCTCGGATGCGCCGGGAGTGAGCAACTCGACGGCGACGCGCGCCTGCTCACGATCACAGCCCGGGTCAACGCGAAGGCCGCCGGCGCGTCCGAACGCTCCCTGGGCATCGCTCGCCGCTCACCTTCGCCGTGCGCTGACCGGGCGCGCCCCGCACGCCCCGCGCACGCCCTCCGGGACGGTGGCCGGAACGTACGGTGGCCTTGTCATCACCCGCTGTTTGCACATAAGTTGACCGCTTGCGACATGTCCTACAGCCAGTGGGGGAGCCAAGTCATGGCCGTGAACGGACGGCACCGCAGATATCAGCCGAGCCGCATCAACCGCGTTTCGCTCACGGTCACGGCCGGGGGTGCGGGGCTCGCGCTCCCGCTCATCGCGGCCGCGTCGGCCGGCGCGGCGTCGGCGGACGTGTGGGACAAGGTCGCCGCGTGCGAGTCCACGGGCAACTGGCACATAAACTCCGGCAACGGCTACTTCGGCGGGCTCCAGTTCACCCGCTCCACCTGGGCGGCGTACGGCGGAACGGTCTACGCGGCACGCGCCGACCTGGCCACCCGGGAACAGCAGATCGCCATCGCGGAGAAGGTCCTGGAGGGCCAGGGGCCGGGCGCCTGGCCGGTCTGCTCCGGGAAGGCCGGTCTGACCCAGGGCGGCGACTCGCCCGACGTCAGCCCGCAGAGCGAGCGCACGGCGCGGGTCACGACGCCGAAGAAGCCGGACAGCGCCTCCTCGCCCCCGCGCAAGGCGCAGACGAAGCCGGCCGCGGCGACGCCGACGCACGTGCCGGGCAAGCGGGACTCGTACACCGTGACGCCGGGCGACTCGCTGTCCGGGATCGCCGTCGAACGGCACCTCGAAGGCGGCTGGCAGCGGCTCTACGCGGCGAACCGCAAGGTCGTCGGTGACAACCCGGACCTGATCTTCCCGGGCCAGCGCCTGAGCCTGGACCTGGCCGGGACACCGAGGACGGCCACGAAGGCCGAGCCGAGGACAGCCACGAAGGCCGAACCCGAGGCCGCGGCGAGGACAACCCCGAAGGCCGCCCCGACGACAGCCCCGAAATCAGCTCCGACGACGGCCCCGAAGCCGCAGCAGAAGACGCAGCAGGCCAGGCCGCAGCCGAAGAAGACCGAGACGCCGAAGACCCAGGCGCACAAGACCGAGACCCACAAGACCCAGGCGCAGAAGCACACCTCGCTCACCGCCCCGGTCGCGGCCCGCACCGGCACGCAGTACCACCAGGCCGGTTCCTGGTCCAGCGGCTACCACACGGGGGTCGACTTCCCCGTGCCCACCGGCACCTCGGTGAAGTCGGTGGCGGCCGGCACCGTCGTGTCGGCGGGCTGGGCGGGACCGTACGGCTACCAGGTCGTCATCCGTCACAGCGACGGCAAGTACAGCCAGTACGCGCACCTGTCCTCGTTACTGGTGCGCGGTGGGCAGCACGTCGGCGGCGGGCAGCGGATCGCCCGCTCCGGCGCCACCGGCAACGTCACCGGACCGCACCTGCACTTCGAGGTCCGTACCGGCCCCGACTACGGCTCCGACATCGACCCGCTGGCCTACCTCAGGGCGGGCGGCGTCAAGGTCTGAACGCCCTTGCGGTGGTCACCGGCCTCCGGGCCGGCGGCCCCTGCGGGCGGCCCGGTCCTGTGCCCGCCGCCGGCAGGCGGGGCGAACTCCACCCGCCTGCCCAGCCGGTCCAGCGGCATCCGCACGGGCAGCGGAAGCGCCGGGGGAGCCGTCACCGGCCGCGGACCCGCGGGTTCGGGAAGGGAGGCGGCGGCCGGCACCGGCAAAGTGCCCGCCGGAGCCGGTGAACCGGCGGCGGGCCCGTCGAAATCCCCGGCCTCCTCACTCACGGCCGAAGGCCCGCCGTCGGCGGGCGCGGTGGCGGCCGAGAGCCCTCCCGGGTCCTTCGGCGCCGGATCCAGACGCTCCGCGCCCATGCGCTCCCTGGTCAGCATGATCAGCCCGCCGGCCGCGACCACCCCGCAGGCCAGGGCGAGCACCGTGCCCGTGGTGCCGTGCCGGAACTGCTCGCCGAACAGCGTGATGCCGACCGCCGCGGCCACCACCGGGTTCACCACGGTCACCGTGGCCAGCGGAGCCGTGAGCCCCGCGCCCCGGTAGGCCGCCTGGCACAGCAGCAGACCGGCGCCGGCGAGCGCCGCGATCACCAGCAGGGTCGGCAGCCCCGATCCCACGGAACCGGCCGTCCACTCCATGGCCACCGTCTTCGTGTACACCGACGCGATACCGAACGCGACACCCGCCGCCCCCGCCAGCACCACACTGCGCATCACCGGCCGGCGCATCGCCCGGGAGAGCAGGACGAGCGCCGCCACCGCGCCGAAGGTCACGACGGCCAGCATCAACTGCTGCGGACGGCCCAGGGAGTGCGCGTCGGAACTGCCGGTCAGCGCGAGCAGTCCGGCAAGCCCCACCGTCGCCATGACCGCGCCGCGCCAGGCCGTGGCCCCGGCCCTGCGCCCCACGAACAGGGCCGCCATCGGCAGCGCGAAGACGATCGTCAACGCTCCCAGCGGCTGGACGAGGCTGAGCGGGCCGTACGCCAGCGCCACCACGTGCAGGACCGCGCCCACGCCGTTCAGCGAGACCGCCACCCACCAGACACGGTCGCGCAGCGGTGCGAGAGAGCGGCCGTCGGAGGCAGTGGCCACGCGCTCCTGGACGATCGCCCCGGCCGCGTAGGCGACCGCGGAGACCAGTGACAGCAGCACGGACAGCGCGAGGGAACTCATGTACACCACGATCCCCTTTTTCAGCCGCCGCGTCGTCGTCCCTGAGGCGGCGATCCGGCGTACTGCTTTGGTAGTACGGGAACAGTCAGGGTGTCCTCCTCCTGACGGTAGTCCTCCTCGCGGCGCACGTCAGAACGATCAACCCGGCTCCACCCGTGGTGGCACGCGCGGTCGCGCACCGTACCTTCACGTCATCGGCCGGAAGGGGACGGTCGGACCCCTTGACGCGGATCACGGCGGACTCGAAGAATGAGCGCGCTCTGACAACGTTGTCCTAAGGAGTAACCCCATGCATCGGACCCCACGGCCGAGACTGCGCGGCCCGGCGGCCGCACTCGCCGCCGCCGCACTCCTGGGCGGTGTCCTCCTCCCCGGGGCCACGGCCGAGGCCGCCCCGAGGAGCGACGGCCGGCTGACCGACCTGGTCAACCCGTTCATCGGCACCCAGAACGAGGGCAACACCTATCCCGGCGCCTCCGTGCCCTTCGGCATGGTGCAGCTCTCCCCGGACACCGGCCACAACACCGGCTACGACTACGGGGAGGACCACATCCGCGGTTTCTCCTCCGTCCACCTCTCCGGCGTCGGCTGCGGGCTGGGCGGCGACCTGCCGACGCTGCCCACCACCGGGGACGTCACCGAGACCGACTACGCGAAGTACGCGGCGGAGTTCAGCCACGACGACGAGAAGGCGAGCCCCGGCTACTACAAGGTCGGGCTGGGCACCGGCATCGAGGCCGAGCTGACCGCCACCCCGCGCACCGGGGTGCAGCGCTACACCTTCCCGGCCACCGACAAGGCCAACGTGCTGCTCAACGCGGGCCAGTCGCTGCACCGGACGATCTCCTCCGAGGTGGAGATCCTGGACAGCCGCACCGTGCGGACCGCCATCACCGGCAGCGGCTTCTGCCAGGACACCAAGCAGTACACCCTCTACACGGTCACCCGCTTCGACCGGCCGTTCACCACCTCCGGCACCTGGAACGGCGGCACCGTCACCGAGGGCTCGAAGAAGTCCACGGCCGCCGACGCCCGCAACGGCGCCTGGCTGCGGTTCGACACCACCGAGGACCGCACGGTCGAGGCCACCACCGCCCTGAGCTACGTCGACGCCAAGGGCGCCGCGCTCAACCTCCGTGCCGAGGGCGGCCGCAGCTTCGACCGCGTCCAGCGGGCCGCGCAGCGCACCTGGGAGGACCGGCTCGAAGGTGTGAAGGCCACGGGCGGCAGCGACGAACTGCGCCGTACCTTCTACTCCTCCCTCTACCGGTCCTTCCTCGCGCCCAACGTGGGCAGCGACGTGGACGGCCGCTACACCGGCTGGGACCAGAAGAAGCACCGCGCGAAGGGCTTCACCTACTACCAGAACTGGTCGCTCTGGGACACCTACCGCACCCAGGCCCAGCTCCTCTCGCTGCTCGCCCCGCGCGAGTCCCGCGACATGGCGATATCCGTCCTGCGCATCGACGCGGAGAGCGGCTGGCTGCCGAAGTGGGGCTACGGCACGGTCGAGACGAACATCATGACGGGTGACCCGGTCACCCCCTTCCTCACCAACGCCTACCAGCAGGGACTGCTGAAGGGGTACGAGGAGGAGGCGTACCGGGCGCTGAGGAAGAACGCGGACGGGGTGCCGCCCGCCGGCTCCGCGCCGGTCGGCCGGGAGGCCAACGTCCAGTACCTGGCGGACGGCTTCGCTCCGTACATCAAGGACCGTGAGCACGCCAAGCCGGGCGACTCGGACTTCGACCACGGCGCCTCCGCCACCCTGGAATACGCCCTGGCCGACGGCATGCTCGCCGAGATGGCCCGCGACCTCGGCCACGACGCCGACGCCGCGCGCTACGAGGCCCGCGCCCAGAACTACCGGAAGATCTTCGACCCCTCGACCGGCTTCTTCCGAGCCCGCGACACCTCCGGCGCGTTCACCGGCCCCGCCGACCCGGCCGAGAGCGAGGGCTTCCACGAGGGCACGTCCTGGCAGTACCAGTGGATGGTCCCGCAGGACATCCCCGGCATGGTCGGCCTGATCGGCGGGAAGGACGCCGCGAACGAACGGCTCGACTCGTTCTTCGCGTACGACCAACTCCTCGCCGATCCGGCGAAGACGGCCCGTGAGGTATGGGTGAACGGCCCGTACGCGTACTACAACGCCGACAAGTACAACCCGCAGAACGAGCCCGACCTCATCGCCCCGTACACCTACCTGTCCACCGGTCAGCCGTGGAAGACGACCGATGTGGTGCACGCGGCCCTGACGCTCTTCACCAACGGCCCGACCGGCATGACGGGCAACGACGACCTGGGCACGATGTCCGCCTGGATGGTGCTGTCGTCCATCGGGGTCTTCCCGGTCCAGCCCGGCACCGACACCTGGGGTCTGTCCACGCCGGCGTTCGAGCGCGTCGACATCAGGCTCGACCGCCGCTACTACCCGCGCGGCGCGCTGACCGTCAGCGCCCCCGGCACCTCCGGCACCGACCGCTACATCCAGTCCGCCCGGCTCGACGGCGCACCCCGGGCGCGTACGTACCTCACCACGGACGACATCCGCTCGGCCCGCTCGCTCTCCTTCACGGTGGGCGCCGAGCCGTCGGCGTGGGGAACCTCACCCGAGGACGCCCCGCCCGCCCTGGGCTGACCCGGCGGCGGCACGGCCGAGCGCCCTCCTTCCCGTCCGGACGGGAAGGAGGGCGCTCGGTACGCGTGGTTCGGACAGGCCCTAGCCGGGAAGACCCGGGTCGATTGCCTCGGCGACGCTCGGGAAGACCGGGAGCGCGGAGTCGAGTCCCAGCACGCCGATCAGCCGCTCCATGAAGACGGAGGGCGCGGCCAGCCGCAGCCTGGGGCCGAGCGCGGTCTGCCCCTGAAGGAGCACGTTCACCGTGGTGGAGTCGGCGAAACTCACGTCCGAGAGGTCGACGACGACCGGCCCGGTGCCCTCCAGCGACGCGTTCTCCAACGCCGCGCCGAGAGGCGCGACGTTGTCGATGTCGAGGTCGCCGGTTACCGCGAGCACCAGCGCTCCCCGTTCGTGACGTGGGACGATCTGCATGGCGCGGCCGGCGCTGGGGGGTGGAAGCACGTTCACCTCGTGATGCACTGGACGGTGGGAAAACACCGGATCAGGCGGACGGTCCGATTCTGCCCCGTGCCTGCTCGCGGCGGGAATGCTCAACGATAAAAGTAACAGTTGCCATTTGACAACATTCTTCATCGGGCAACAATCTGTACCGAACGATCAACGAGTCGCCCGTCCGGGGAGCGCCTCAGAAACGCGGAAGCAGGGCTGCATGAAGCTAGGCGCTGTCCGCGACGTCGTCGCGAAGCCGCGCGGCCGGACTCCGGTCGCCGGTGAGCCGCTGCGATGCCGCCGAGCGGAAGGCGGTGAGCCCCGCGGCCAGAGCCGCCACCTCGGAGGGCTGCATTCTCTCCAGTACGGCGGTGAGCTCCCGGGTACGGATCGCCCGGTACTCCTCCAGCAGCTCCCGGCCCCTGCGGGTCAGGCGCAGCTCGACCTCCCGGCGGCTCGTCGGGCTCGGGTCCCGCTGGACCAGGCCCATGGCCTCCATCCGGTCGCAGAGCCGGCTCACCGAGGGCGCCCGCGAGCCCAGCGCCTCACCGAGCGAGCGGAGGTTGCTCCCCTCCTGCTGCTCGATGACGAGCAGCGCGCGAAGCTGGGAGGGGGAGACCACGCCGAGCGCGGCGGCCTCCTGGCCCCGGCCCCACAACACCTCCAGAAGCTCGGACGCGGCACAGACGTCCTCGGACACCTGTTCAGGGCGGTGAGGAAGTCCGGTGCGGTGGGGCATTCTTCCACTCTGTCACCCGTAACGTGCTCCTGTCAGCCTGGCTCCGTCCCCGCCACCCACCGAAGAATGGGCGAAACAGCGTGAATGCCCACACGGAGATCGAACGAGCGCTACGCGCGGCGGCACCGTACGCCCTGGTCGGGACGGTGCGCGACTTCCTCGCGGAAAAATACGGCGCACGCTCGGTGCAGCTGCTGCTGGCGGACTACGGAATGACCGTGCTCAACCCGGTCGACCCCTCCGACGGCCTCGGCCAGCCGCTCTCGGTGTACAACAGCCCCCAGGGCCGCGCCTTCGGCAGCCAGCGCCCGCACGAGGGACGGACCGGACCCGACGACGCGGCCGACCACTACTTTCCGGTCACCGTCCGGGGCGAGCGCCTCGGCATCCTCACCGTCCGGCTGCCGTCCGCGCGCTCCACCCCGCACGTCATGGACGACCTCACGCATGTGGCCGAACTCCTGGGGCACGAGCTGGTCGTCGCCGAGCGGGAGACCGACCACTACCAGCGGGCCCGCCGCACCACGCGCCTGACCCTCGCCGCCGAAATGCAGTGGCAGCTGCTTCCCGCCCGGTCGTTCGCCGCCCCGGAGTACGCCATAGGGGCCCAGCTCGAACCCGCCTACGCCATCCACGGCGACAACTTCGACTGGGCGGCGGAGGGCGACCAGCTCAGCGTGGCCGTGACCAACGGCCTGGGCGAAGGCATCCGCGCCTCCCTGCTCACCAACCTCGCCGTGAACGCGCTGCGCAACGCCAGGAGAGCCGGGATCGGCATCGCGGACCAGGCGGCCCTCGCCGACCAGGCCATCTACGACCAGCACCGCGGCGCCGCCCACGTGTCCACCCTGCTGCTCCGCTTCGACCTGGCCACCGGGGCGGTCGACGCCGTGGACGCGGGCTCTCCGCAGCTGTGGCGGCTGCGCGGCCGCACGGTGACGCGGGTGGCGCTGGACGCCCAGTTGCCGCTGGGCATGTTCGAGGAGTCGCAGTACGTCGTCCAGCACCTCCAGGCCCGCCCGGGGGACCGGCTGCTGCTCGTCAGCGACGGGGTCTACGACGCGGTGTCACCGCTCGGTGAGAAGTACGCGGAACGCGGCCTGGCCAGGGCGGTCCTCGCCACCCGTCTGCTGTCGGCCGCCGCGGTGCCGGGGGCGGTGCTGCGGGAACTCGCGGAGCACCGCTCGTCGGACACGCTCGACGACGCGCTGGTCATGTGCATCGACTGGTTCGGCCGGCAGGACGCCCGGGGCTGAGCCCGCGACGGGCGCCGCGGGCCCGCTCAGCTGCTGAGCGTGAACTCGGCCCGGATGCGCTTGCCGACCGGCACCCGCTCGGCGGTGACCCGGTCGCACAGGGCCACCACGATCTCCATGCCGTGACCGCCCAGGCGGCTCGGATCGGGGGCGTAGAACACCGGCAGCGCGCTGCTGCTGTCGTACACCGTGATGCTGATCCGCTCCGCGGTGCCCTCCAGCTCCAGCAGGTACGGGCCGTGGCTGTAGCGCTCGGCGTTGGTGACCAGCTCACTCACCGCCAGCATCAGGTCATTGCGGGTGTGGGTGCCGAGCACCGCCATCCACTCGGACACCAGCCTGACCAGGAAACGGTCGGCCAGCGCCCGTGCCTGGGAAATGCACCCCGGCTCGCCGTCGAACACCTCGGCGCTGTGCAATGCCTCCGTGGGCGGACAGCTCCGGGGGGAGTCGTCCGGCCGGGAGATCGCCTGTTCGTTCATGTGCTCCAGCCAGGGCGCAGCGGGGAGGTCGAAGACCTCTTTCTGCTGATCGTGTACCCGCGTCGGGAGATCCCACTCCCAAGCATCTTCAGCGAATATTACGCGCGGCCGGGAAGCCGTACCACGGTGAGGAAGAACTCGTCGATCTGGCGCACGGCCGCCATGAACTGGTCGAGGTCGACCGGCTTGGTGACATAGGCGTTGGCGTGCAGTTTGTAGCTGCGCAGGATGTCCTCCTCGGCGGAGGACGTGGTCAGCACGACGACCGGGATGAGGGAGAGCACGGGGTCCTGCTTGATCTGCTCCAGGACCTGGCGGCCGTCGTACTTGGGGAGGTTGAGGTCGAGCAGGATCAGATCGGGGCGGGGCGCCTCGGCGTGCGCGCCCCGGCGGTAGAGGAAGTCGAGCGCCTCCTCGCCGTCCCGCGCCACGTGGAGCGTGTTGCGGATCTTGTTGTCCTGGAACGCCTCGCGCGTCATCAGCTCGTCGCCGGGGTCGTCCTCGACGAGAAGGATCTCGATGGGCAGTACGGAGGTGTTCACGCGGTCTCTCCGGAGATCTCGGCTGGGAGGGTCGGGCCGGCCGGCTCCGCGGGGGCGTCGGCGGGCAGGAGGAAGTGGATGCGGGCGCCCTGGCGGGACTCCGGATCGAGCCAGATCCGGCCGCCGTGGAACTCGATGATCTTGCGGCACAGGGCGAGGCCGATGCCCGTGCCCTCGTACTCGTCGCGGGGGTGCAGCCGCTGGAAGATGACGAAGACCTTCTCCGCGAACTCGGGCGCGATGCCGATGCCGTTGTCCGTCATGGTGAAGTGCCAGTCGTCGCCCTCCCGCTCGCAGCCGACCGTGATCACGCACGGCTCGTCCGGGCGGCGGAACTTCACGGCGTTCCCGACCAGGTTCTGCCAGATCATGGTGAGCGTCGTGGGGTCCCCGGTGACCGGGGGGAGGGGCGCGGCACGGACGACCGTGGTCCCCGACTCCTCGATCACCAGCGCCAGATTGGCCAGCGCCCGGTCCAGCGCCCCGTCCAGGTCGACAGGGTTCCACCGGTCGTGGACGCGCCCGACCCGGGAGAACGTGAGCAGGTCGTTGATGAGCACCTGCATGCGCTTGGCGCCGTCGACCGCGAAGTCGATGTACTGCTTGCCCCGGCCGTCCAGCTCCGTGCCGTACCGCTTCTCCAGCAGTTGGCAGAACGACGCCACCTTGCGCAGCGGCTCCTGGAGGTCGTGCGAGGCGACGTAGGCGAACTGCTCCAGTTCGGAGTTGGACCTGCGCAGCTCCACCGTCTGCTGTGCGAGCAGTTCCTCCCGCTCCTGCGCGGCGTCGACCTCCGCCACCAGCCGGCCGCGCATGTCCTCGACCGCCGCGGCCACCGCCCGTACGTCGGACGGCCCGCGCACCTCGATGCGGCGCCGGCGGAAGCTGCCCGAGCGGACTCTCCCGGATGCCTCGGCCAGGGCGTTCAACGGGCGCCCCACCATGCGTTGCAGCAGCACGCTGAGCGAGATCACGCACACCACGAAGCCGATCACCAGGGCGATCAGCACCCGGTCGCGGGTGTGGCGCGCGTCGTCCAGCTGGGTGCGTGCCCGGTCCCGGGCAGCATCGAGATGCGCCTGCTGGGTGCCGTAGAGCTGCCGCAGCCGGTCGAAGGCGGCCTTGCTCTGCGTGGTCCGCTCCGAGGAGCGGCCCCCGGGTCCGTCGCGGCGGACGACCGCGATCAGCGGGTCGGCGTGCACCCTGCGCCACTGTGCGGAGGCCGCGGCGATCCGGTCCAGGTCGCGGTTGTACGGCGCGCTGTCACCCATCGCGGCGCGCACCCGGGCCAGCCGGTCCTGTTCGGCCTCCTTGCCCGCGGCGAACGGCTCCAGGAACGAGGCGTCACCGGTCAGCGCGTAGCCGCGTACGCCCGTCTCCTGGTCGAGCAGCGCGTTCTGCAGCTGGAAGGAGGCGGAGCGGGCCGGCTGGATACGGTCCACCAGCTCGGTGGTCCGGTCGGAGATCCGGGACAGGACCAGCCCGCCGACCACCAGACAGCCGCAGACGACGAGTACGAAACAGCCCAGGATCAGATGGACCCAGTTCTGGACGGACAGACGAGCCCGGAATCCGGCCGGCTTCGCGGTGGTGTCGGGTATGTCACCGCTCATGGGTGGTGCTCCAGCCGAGGTGCAGGACGGCCACGTCGTCGGCGAGCCCCCCGTGCGGCGCCGCCGCCTGAGAGGCGCCCGCGACGAGTGCGTCGACGAACGGGCGGGCGGCGAGGCGGGCCTGGCCCCGGGCCATGTCGAGGAGTCCTTCCTCGCCCAGCCGGGTGTCCGGACCGTTGCGCCCCTCGAAGAGGCCGTCGGTGAACAGGACGAGCGCGGCGCCGGGCGTGAGTTCCACGTCGTTGACCGGCCACTGGCCGTGCCCGGGAAGCAGCCCGAGCGCCATTCCGCCCTCGGGCTCCACCCACTCGACGTCTCCGCCCTGCCGCAGCAGCAGCCCCGGATGGCCGGCCCGGACGACGCGGACCCGGTCCCCTTCGGGCGGAAAGACCAGCGAGGTGACGGTCGCGAAGACATGGGGATCGGAACGCTCGGCGACCAGGATCGACTCCAGCAGCCCGAGCTGCTCCAGCGGATCGGTTCCGCACAGCACGGCCGTGCGCCAGGCCACGCGCAGGCATACGCCGAGCGCCGCCTCCGCCGCACCGTGCCCCGACACATCGCCGATGACCGCCCGGACCGTGCCGTCGGCCGTCTGCACCACGTCGTAGAAGTCACCGCTGAGCAGGCCGTGGGCGCGGCCCGGTTCGTAGCGGGCGACGGCCTGGAAGCTGTCGTCGTTCAGCAGCGGTATGGGCAGCAGGCCGCGTTCGAGGCGCGCGTTCTCCTGCGCCATCAGCTGGTTGGCCCGCAGGGCGGAGGCGGCCCGCTCGACCTGCTTGCGCTGGAGGGCGTAGCGGATCGCGCGCGACAGCGCCTGCGGATCGAGCCGGCCCTTGACGAGGTAGTCCTGCGCCCCGGTCGCCACGGCCTTCAGACCCGCGTCGGCCTCCGCGAGACCGGTCAGGACCACGATCGCGGCGTCCTGGGACGTGTCGACGATCTGTGTGACGGCCCGCAGTCCGTGGACGTCGGGCAGATGCAGGTCGAGCAGGACGCAGACGGGCGCCCGGTGCGAGCGCAGATACGCCAGTGCCTCGGACAGGGTCTTGCACCAGGTCAGCGCCGAGTCCAGCTCACCGTCGGCGAGCATCTCCTCGACGAGCAGCGCGTCGCCCGCGTCGTCCTCGACGAGCAGGATGGAACCGGTGACGTCCCAGACGGAGCCCCCGCCGTCGGCCTCGTGGGCCGTCTGGAGCGGGAAGGAGGCGGGGACGGGAGGCCGAGCGGGGGCGCTCATGCGCATCTCAGCCACGCTTCACCCTCTCGTTGCCACCGAGCGGGCCGCCCGCCGGTGTGCCCCGCAGCATATGTGAACGACGCCCTCCGCTCTGCCGTAGGGCGTCGTCCGCTGCGTCTTCGGCCACAGCCTGCCGGTGCGTGGCCGATTCGAGAGGGTGGGGGAGCGGCCGGGGCGGGTGTCCTCACCCGCCCCGGTGCCCGTTTCAGGCTTCGACGGACATCCCCGCCCGCAGCCGCTTGACGATGCGGGCGAGCAGCCGGGACACATGCATCTGGGAGACGCCCAGCTCCGCCCCGATCTGGGACTGCGTCATCTCCTCGCCGAAGCGCATCTGGACGATGCGGCGCTCGCGGGCGTCGAGCTTCTCCAGCAGCGGCGCCAGGGTGTGGAGGTTCTCCACGGTCTCCATGCCGGGGTCGGCCTCACCGATCACATCGGCGTACGACCGCTGCTCGTTGCCGGAGTCGGTCTCGGCGCTGGGAGTGTCCAGGGAGCCGGCCGAGTATCCGTTGGCCGCGACCAGGCCCTCGATGATCTCCTCCTCGGGCAGGTCGAGGTGGGCGGAGAGCTCGGCGACCGTCGGATCGCGGTCCAGCCGCGACGACAGCTCCTCCTTCGCCTTCGCCAGGTCGACCCGCAGCTCCTGGAGCCGGCGCGGCACGTGCACCGCCCAGGTGGTGTCGCGGAAGAAGCGCTTGATCTCCCCGACGATGTAGGGGACCGCGAAGGTGGCGAACTCGACCTCACGCGTGAGGTCGAAGCGGTCGATGGCCTTGATCAGACCGATCGTCCCCACCTGGATGATGTCCTCGACGTCGTCGCCACCGCGGTTGCGGAAGCGCGACGCGGCGTACCGCACGAGCGAGAGATTCATCTCGATGAGGGTGTTGCGCGCGTACTGGTACTCGTGCGTGCCCTCCTCCAGCGTCTGAAGCCGGTCCAGGAACATCTTCGACAGGGCGCGGGCGTCCTTCGGGGCGACCTTCCCGGTGTCCTCGATCCACGGCAGCTCCGCAGTCCCCGCGCCCTGCGGCGTCCCGTCCTGCTCTACAAGCGTGTGTGTGTCGCCGAAGACTTCGCCGGTCCGCTCCGTCGTGGTCGCCATGGTGTGTGACCCCTCCTTGTCGCCAAGTGCTTCGCACACCGCCTGCCCCGAATCGGCGAGGGCATGCGCGGCCGGTACGGAATTTTCTCCGCCGCCCCCTCCACCCGGCCCGCCCACCCGAATGGAGCAGCTCGGGAACCATGGCAGACTTGACCGGGGCGTTCGGCCCGCAGTAAGGCCAGCGGCACGAGTACAGAGGAACGGCAATGACGGTGACAGAGAACGGCCCCGAGATCGTGGCCGGAACCGAGGAATTCGGTCCCGGTATCGACCCGGAGCGGCTGGCCGTCTGCCTGAGCGTGCTCGACGAACTCGACACCATCGAGGTCGACCACCCGGACGCGGTCGCGGTGCGACGCGCCACGGCGGGGATCTACCGGACCGTGAAGCAGCGCCGCCGCCAGGAGCGCCGGGCCGCCAAGACCGCGCACGACAAGGCGGTGACCGAGGCCACCGCCACCGGTTCGGCGGAGCGCATCGACGACGAGACCCAGGGCGTCCTGCCGTCCTCCTCCGCCTCGGCGGAGATCGCCGGGATCCTCCAGCGGCCCCGGTCCTGCTACGTGTGCAAGACGCGGTACGTCGAGGTCGACGCGTTCTACCACCAGCTCTGCCAGGACTGCGCCGCCGAGAACCGCGCCCGCCGCGATGCCCGCACCGACCTGACGGGGCGCCGGGCGCTGCTGACCGGCGGCCGCGCCAAGATCGGCATGTACATCGCGCTGCGGCTGCTGCGCGACGGCGCCCACACCACGATCACCACGCGCTTCCCCAACGACGCGATCCGCCGCTTCAAGGCGATGGAGGACAGCGACGAGTGGATCCACCGTCTGAAGATCGTGGGCATCGACCTGCGCGACCCCGCCCAGGTCGTCGCCCTCGCCGAGTCGGTGGCGGCCGAGGGCCCGCTCGACATCCTGATCAACAACGCGGCGCAGACGGTCCGCCGCTCGCCGCAGGCCTACAGCGAGCTGCTCGGCGCCGAGTCGGCGCCGCTGCCCGCCGGTGAACTGCCGGCCGCCGAGGTGATCGGCACCTTCGGCAGCGGCAGTGTCGACCGGGTCGCCGCACTGCCCGCCGCCCGCAAGGAGCAGCTGAGCGCGCAGGACGTCACGGATCTGGCCCTGGTCACGGGCTCCGCCTCACCGGCCCGGATCGCCGCCGGCACCGCGATCGACGCGGGCGGGCTCGTCCCGGACCTGCACGACACCAACAGCTGGATCCAGACAGTCGACGAGGTCGGGCCCATCGAGCTGCTGGAAGTCCAGCTCTGCAACTCCACCGCGCCGTTCATCCTGATCAGCCGGCTCCGTCCGGCCATGGCGGCGACGGCGGCCAAGCACTCCTACGTGGTCAACGTCTCGGCGATGGAAGGCGTGTTCGGCCGCGGCTACAAGGGCGCCGGCCACCCGCACACCAACATGGCCAAGGCCGCGCTGAACATGCTGACCCGCACCAGCGCCCAGGAGATGTTCGAGAAGGACGGCATCCTGATGACCGCCGTCGACACCGGCTGGATCACCGACGAGCGCCCGCACCCGGACAAGATGCGGCTGGCGGAGGAGGGCTTCCACGCCCCGCTCGACCTGGTCGACGGCGCCGCCCGCGTCTACGACCCGATCGTGCGCGGCGAGGCGGGCGAGGCCCTGTACGGCTGCTTCCTCAAGGACTACGCCCCCGCCAACTGGTAGCAGGACCGGAGCGCGGCACCCGCGCCCCGTGAAGACCCGGCCGGACGCTTTCCTGGCCGGGTCTTTTCCGTGCGCAGTGGCTGAAAGTGACCCATGGCACACGTTCCATCGAGCGTGGACGCGCTCATTTGGTTACTCTGATGTGAACGGACGTCATCGAGGAGTCCACAAACCTTCCTCGACCGTCCTGGGACAGGCTTGTCAACCAAGTCGCCGTCCCGCCCCGTACCCGGCGCCACCGCGACCGATCTGTTTCTGCCCCTGCCCCGTATGGGCGGCTGATTCCCGGCAATGAGATCCGGAGCGTCGGCGACGCCCGGGGCTACGCGACACAAAGGAGTGCGCGGTGACGACACCGGAAATGACGAAGCACGAGGAACGGCCGGCCGAACGGCCCGGAAAGCCGGGCTCCGGCAGCGAGAAGCTCCGGAACATCGAGGTCTGGGCCAGGTCCGCGCCGATCCGGCTGGCCGGCTACGAGGAAGACCTCGCCGAGCCGCACATCCTGCAAGGCATCGACTGAGTGCTTCCACGGGCCCCGGCCCTGCCCCCCAGCGGGGCGGGCCGGGGCCCGTTCTCATGCGGCGGCGCGCTCGTGCGGCGGAGTGCTCAGAACACCGCGCGCGCCACCGCCGCACCGCCGAAGGAGAGTCCGACTCCGGCGCCGACGGTGAGCAGGAGATAGCCCGCCGCCAGGCCGAGCCGGCGGGCCGAATTCAGGGTCAGCAGTTCGTAGGAGAATGTCGACCAGGTCGACAGCGCCCCGCAGAAGCCGGTGGCCAGCAGCAGATTCAGCCGGGTGCTCAGATCACCGTTCATCGCCGCCTCCGCGATGAAACCGAGGAACAGGGCGGCCCCCGCGTTGGCCGCGAAGGTGCCCCACGGGAAGACGCTGTGCAGGCGGAACTTCGCGTCCACCCCGAGGAGATAGCGCAACGGCGCGCCCACCAGTCCGCCGGCCAGGACGAGCAGCCAGTCGGTCATGACGCCTCGCCCTGCGAACCGTAGGAGCGGCCGAACGAGAAGTGCGCGACGAACGCCCCGGCCGTCACGGCCGCCAGCGCCGCGGCCACGGTCAGCACCAGGCAGCCGACGGCGTAGCCCGGCTCGTGGTTCTCGAACAGCTGCCGCACGTTGTCCGTGTAGTGCGAGAACGAGGTGAACCCGCCGAGCACGCCCGTGCCCAGCAGCGGGCTGATCAGCCGTGGCGCCCCGGGGAAACGCAGCTTCAGGGTGACCATCAGGACCCCCATCAGGAAACACCCGACCGTGTTGACCAGCAGGATCGTCCAGGGGAACGCCGACGTGCCGTTCGGCCAGAGGCGCTCGGCGCCGAAGCGGGCTGCGGCTCCGGCGGCACCGCCGATCGCGACGACGACCACGACTGGAAGCTGGA
This sequence comes from Streptomyces sp. Mut1, assembly GCF_030719295.1. NCBI lineage: Bacteria > Bacillati > Actinomycetota > Actinomycetes > Kitasatosporales > Streptomycetaceae > Streptomyces > Streptomyces castrisilvae. Next base: position 7,275,573 of record NZ_CP120997.1, read on the forward strand.
CCCCGGGATGGTGGTCGGGGTGACTGTGGCGGTGCAGCTGCATTCTGATCGACATGCGGCGAACCTACGTATTCGACCCCCGGGCAGGGGCGGAGCGCGCTGGTGGGGGAACGGTGCCACCCGCTTGGGCCACTGCCCCCGTCGCTCAGAGCGCCCATTCTATCGCTCTGTGTATTGATGGTGACGTGTGAATGCGATGCGCATTCCAGAAGGTCCTCATTTCGCTGAGTCGTTGGAGTCAGCCTTGTCTTTTGCCGAGCCGGAAATTGTGCGGCGGCTGGAAAAGCGCCAACCGTTCGCCTACCTCCTGGCGAGTGTGCGGGGCGTTGGGCAGGTGGATCTCCAGCCCGCGCTGCTCACAGGCGTGGCGATCCTTGCCGCCCTGTGGGCGGCGGGCTGGGAAACGGGCCTGTTCGCCACACTCGGCACGCTGATCGCCACCGCGACCGCGTACGCACTCGCCGTTGACCGGACGAGCATTGCCCTGGGGCTTCAGGGGTATTCGGGATGCCTCACCGGCGTCGCGCTCGTCTCCTCGCTGGGCAACCACGTCGCGACCTACGTGTTGACGGTGGTCGGCGCCATCATGTGCACCCTTCTGATGGCGACTCTGGGAACCTTCCTCACCCCCTACGGACTCACACCGCTGACCGCGCCCTTCTGCCTGGTCTCCGGTGTGATGGTGGTGGGAGCTCCGGCCTTCGACCGCGTCTGGCACGGCGCCCCGTCCGCCGTCTCCAGTACGACGAGGGGCGACACCGGGCTGTCCTGGAACGACCTGTGGCACGCGTTCTTCAACAACGTCTCGCAGATCTTCCTGGTCGAATCCTGGTACGTCGGACTGATCATGCTTGTGGGACTGGCCCTGGCCGGCCTCCGCGTGGTCCTGTACGCGGCGGCCGGCAGCGTGGTCGGAGTCTTCGCCGCGTGGGCCCTGGGCGCCCCCACGGCGTTGATCGCCAGCGGGATCTACGGATACAACGCCGTCCTCGTGGCTATCGCCATCGGCGCCGTCTTCATGGCCAACACGGTCTGGAACGGGGTCTACGCCCTGTTCGGCGCGGCGGCGACCACCGGTCTCACCGCGTCGCTGACGTCATTCTTCAAACCGTTCGGCGGTCACACCTTCACGTGGCCGTTCATCCTCACCACCTGGGTTCTGATGGCGGCCGTTCCCCTGCTGCCACGCCTGCGCCGCAGCGACTGACAAGGCCCGGCCACCGTCCCTCCCGCTCTCCCACCGCACCATCCCGAGGAAGGTACCCACGATGAACCTCGCCCCTCGCGAGATCGACAAACTGCTGGTCTACGTCGTGGCCGACCTGGCCCGCAAGCGCCAGGGCCGCGGCCTCAAGCTCAACTACAGCGAGTCGGTCGCGCTGATCACCGAGGCGATCCTCGAAGCCGCCCGCGACGGCAAGAGCGTCGCGGACTGCATGGAACTGGGCCGCCACGTCGTGGGCGAGGGAGACACCATGCCCGGCGTACGGGAGATGCTCGGCCTGCTCCAGGTCGAGGCGTCCTTCGTGGACGGCACCAAGCTCGTCTCCTGCCACGACCCCATCGGTGGCTGACCGATGACCGTGAGCGGGGCCGTCATCGCCGTGTGCGGCCACGAGGCCGACTACGGACGTGCGCTCGACGGGCGGCTCGGCCCGCACGTGAGTGTGGTCCCCAACGGGCGCGCACTGTTCCGGGCCGTGGCCGCACACCGCCGCCGCGGCGAGGACAGCGTGGTCGTCCCCATGACGCTGGGCCGCGAACCCGGCCTCGTCGCCGACACCGCCCGCACGCTGCGCGCGCTTCCCGCGGGCGGGCCCGGCGCCGCACTGCTCGCCGAGCCCTTCGGCACCACACAGCACCTCGTCGCCCATCTCCGCGCAGCGGCCGGCCGGGTGCCCGCAAGCTCCGCGCTCCTCGTCACCGCCCCCTCCGGCGACCCCTTCGAGGACGCCGAGCTGTACCGCGTCGCCGCGCTCGTACGCCGCTACGGCCGGCACGATCTGGTCGAGGTCGCGTTCGGCGGCGGCGACCCGGACCCGGCCGACGGCGTGCGGCGCTGCGCCCTGCTCGGCGCGGAGCGCGTGGCGCTGCTGCCAGCCTCGTTCGCACCCGTGGACGCGGGCGGCGCCCCGCCCGTGCCCGCCGAGAGCGCGGGACCCCTCATGCCGGCCTCGGCGCTGCGCCGGGTGCTGGACGAGCGGGTGGCCGACGCCCGGCGGCGCTGGGCCGAGCACGGCGACGACGGCGTCGCGACCGGGCTCGTGGCCGCCGACCACCACGGCCACGCCCATACCCACCCACCGGGCGAGGGCCATGACCACGGCCACACGCACGGCCACACGCACGGACACGCCCACGACCACGGCCCCGCCACCGGGCACCGGCACCACCACCCGTCCGCCGATGGGGCGGACCGAGCCATCAGGAGCATCGCATGACGTTCCGTCAGAACTATCTGTACGGCAAGGACCCCGTCGAACTCAACGCGGGCCGCCGCACACTGAAGGTCACCGTGAGCAACACCGGAGACCGGGCCGTGCAGGTCGGGTCGCACTACCACTTCTTCGAGGTCAACTCGGCGCTCTCCTTCGACCGCGAGGCGACGCTCGGCATGCACCTCAACATCGCCGCCGGCACCTCCGTACGGTTCGAGCCCGGCGGCTCGCGCGAGGTCGAGCTCTGCGCGTACGCCGGAACCGGCCGGCTCACCGGCTTCAGCGGGCTGCTCAACGGCAGCCTCGCCTCCCACCCCGCCCGCGTCGAAGCCGTCCGCAAGGCGATCGAGCGCGGCTACCAGGGCGCCGCGCCCGCCGCCAAGAGCGCCAAGGACGGCTCCAAGGGAGAGTCCAGGAGCGCGGGCAAGGGCGGATCCAAGGATTCCAAGGCCGCCAAGGACAAGAAGAAGGGTTCGCGCTGATGCCCATCCTGCCGCGCAAGCAGTACACCGACATGTTCGGCCCGACGGTCGGCGACCGCTTCTACCTCGCCGACACCAACCTCGTCGTCGAGGTCGAGAAGGACTACAGCGAGGGCCTGTACGGCGACGAGGTCGTCTACGGCGGTGGCAAGACCATGCGGGACGGCATGGCGTCCGACCCCCAGGCCACCGCGGCCCAGGGCGCGCTCGACACCGTCATCACCAACGTGGTCGTCATCGACCCGATGGTGGGCGTCGTCAAGTGCGACATCGGCATCAAGGACGGCTTCATCGTCGGCATCGGCAAGTCCGGCAACCCGCAGACGCAGAACAACGTCGACCCGGACCTGGTCATCGGCCCCGGTACGGAGGCCATCGCCGGCGAGCACCTGATCGCCACCGCAGGTGCCATCGACAGCCACGTCCACCTGATCGCCCCGCAGCAGGCCGAGCAGGCGCTGACCAACGGCATCACCACGCTCATCGGCGGCGGCACCGGCCCGACGGACGGCTCCAACGGCACGACCTGTACCCCCGGGCCGTACAACATCGGCCTGCTGCTCCAGGCGGCGGAGACCCTTCCGGTCAACCTCGGCATCATGGGCAAGGGCAACGGCAGCCTGCCGGGGGCGCTTGAGGAGCAGGTCGTCGCGGGTGCCTGCGCGCTCAAGGTGCACGAGGACTGGGGCTCCACCCCGGCCGTCATCGACAACGCGCTCAACGTCGCGGACGAGCACGACGTCCAGGTGGCCATCCACACCGACAGCCTGAACGAGGGCGGGTTCTTCGAGGACACCCGCTCGGCGATCGACGGCCGCGCCATCCACACCTTCCACAGCGAGGGCGCGGGCGGCGGCCACGCCCCCGACATCCTGCGGGTCACCGGCGAGCCGAACGTCCTGCCGTCCTCCACCAACCCGACGCTGCCCTACACCAAGAACTCGGTGGACGAACTCCTCGACATGGTGATGGTCTGCCACCACCTCAGCCATGACATCCCCGAGGACGTGTCCTTCGCCGACAGCCGGGTCAGGGCCGAGACGATCGCCGCCGAATCCGTGCTGCACGACCTCGGCGTGATCAGCATGTTCTCCTCCGACTCCCAGGCCATGGGCCGGATCGGGGAGTCCGTGACCCGGGCCTTCCAGACCGCGCACCACTGCAAGGACAAGCTCGGTGTGCTGGAGGGCGACTCGGAGCGCAACGACAACCAGCGGGTGCTGCGCTACCTCGCCAAGGTCACCATCAACCCCGCCATCGCCACGGGCATCTCCGACTACGTGGGCTCGATCGAGAAGGGCAAGCTCGCCGACATCGTGCTGTGGCCCATCCACTCCTTCGCGGCCAAGCCGAAGATGATCATCAAGGGCGGCCTCGTCTCCTGGGCCCAGATGGGCGACCCCAACGCCTCGCTGCCGACCCCGCAGCCGGTCACCTACCGGCCCATGTTCGGCCAGTACGGCAAGGCGCTCCAGGCCACCCACGCCACGTTCATGTCGCAGGCGGGCATCGCCGCGGGCGTACCGGAGACGCTCGGCCTGGAACGCAAGGTCCTGCCCGTGCGCCGTACCCGCACCATCGGCAAGCACAACATGGTCCGCAACGACGCCCTGCCGGACGTCCAGGTCGACCCGGAGACGTTCAAGGTGACGCTGAACGGCAAGGTCGCCACCATCGACCCGGCCGAGACGCTGCCCCTCAACCACCTCTACTTCCTGGTCTAGGGCCGATGTACCGCAAGGAGGGCGACATCGCGGGCGAACCCGGCCCGACGCGGACCACGCCCGCCGTGGGACTGGGACCGCTGCTGGTCAGCCTCCAGCTGACCGACTCCGCGTTCCCGAGCGGCTTCTACACGCTCTCGCACAGCCTGGAGGGCTTCGCCCAGGCGGGCGCCGTGGACGCCGCGAGCCTGCCGCTGCTGCTCCAGGACCTGCTGCTGCACGGCGTCGGCCCCGCCGACGCCACCGCCCTCGCCCTCGCGCACCGGGCGACCGCGGCGGGCGACCCGGAGACCGTCGTCAGGATCGACGAGCACCTGTTCGCCACGAAGCTGGGCCGGGAGATGCGCCAGGCCGCCACCCGGACCGGGCGCCAGCTCCTGGACCTCGGCCAGGAGGTCTTCGGCCGCCCGGAGATCGGCGACTACTTCGGCCGGGTCGTACGCCGCGAGGCCCCCGGCACCCAGGCGGTGGCGGCCGGGGTCGTCTACGCGGCGACCGGCGTCCCGGTCCGACAGGCCGTCGCCGCCGACCTGTTCGCGTTCTGTGTCAGCTTCGCGGGCGCCGCCCTGCGGCTCCGGCTGACCGACCACCGCACGGCGCAGACCCTGATCAGAGGAGCGGCGCCGGTCATCGAGACGACCGTCGACGCGGCACTGCGCAGGGAACTCGACGACGTCGGCGCCACCGTCTTCGCGTCGGACGTCATGTCGGGCCGTCACGAACGCGCCGAGGCCCGGCTCTTCGCCAGCTGAACACCCACACACCCCGCCACACCAGGGAGCACCATGGACGACAACGTACTGCGGGTCGGCATCGGCGGACCCGTCGGTTCCGGCAAGACCGCGCTCATCGAGGCGCTGGTACCCGTACTGATCGAACGCGGCCACCGCCCCGCCGTCATCACCAACGACATCTACACCCAGGAGGACGCCCAGCACGTGCGCCGCACGCTGGCCGGCGTCCTCGAACCCGAGCGCGTCGTCGGCGTCGAGACGGGCGCCTGCCCGCACACCGCCGTGCGCGACGACCCCACGATGAACCTGGCGGCCGGCGCCGAGATGCTGGAACGCTACCCGGACGTCGACACCCTGCTGTACGAGTCCGGCGGCGACAACCTCACCCTGACGTTCAGCCCGGCCCTGGTCGACCTGTTCCTCTTCGTGCTGGACACCGCCGAGGGCGAGAAGATGCCCCGCAAGCGCGGCCCCGGCATCACCGAATCCGACCTCCTCGTCATCAACAAGATCGACATCGCGAAGTACGTGCGCACGGACATCGGCATCATGGAGTCCGACGCCCACCGGGTCAGGGGAGAGGGCCCCGTCGTCCTCACCGACTGCCTGACCGGAATCGGCATCGACGAGATCGCGGGCTACCTCGAATCGCGCCGCAAGGTGCTGATCTGACATGCCGCTCGCCCCGCAGCGGCCGACGGCCGGCCGGCTCGCCGAGGAGTACTACACCGCGGTCCGCGTGCCCCCGGACGTCGCGGCCCTGGCCTCCGTCCCGGACACGCTGGCCCCCGGATCGCCGGCCAAGGTCGGCATCCTCGACCTCGCCTTCGCCGTGCGGGGCGAGCGCACCGAACTCGTCGGGCGCTACCAGAAGACACCCCTGCAGATCATGCGGCCGCTGTGGATCGACCCCGCGCTGCCCGGTATGAGCTACGTCTACCTGATGGCGACCGGCGGCGGCATCGCCCAGGCCGACCGCTACCGGATGGACTTCCACTGCGGCCCGGACACCCAGGTCCACCTGACCACCCAGGCCGCCACCAAGGTCTTCAAGATGGAGCACGACTACGCGAGCCAGCGCGTGCACCTGACGGCAGAGGCCGGCAGCTACGTCGAATACCTGCCCGACCCGCTGATCCCGTTCGAGGACGCGCGTTTCTACCAGCGCACCGAGGTCACCGTCGCACCCGGTGCCACGGTCCTCATCGGCGACACCCTCACCGCGGGCCGGCTCGCCCGGGGCGAACGCCATGTCTACCGCACACTCGCGACGGACCTGCGCGTCAGCAGGCCCGACGGCACCCTCCTCGCCGTCGACACCCTGCGCCTGGCCCCCGGCACGGCCGGTCAGGGCGTCCTCGGGCCCGGGGTGTTCGCCGGGCACGACCACGTCGCCTCGCTCTTCGTCGTCACCGACCGCGTCCCGGCCTCCGGCCTGGCCGACACCCTGCACGAGGCGCTCGCCCCCCTCGGTGTCCTGTACGGGGTCAGCGTGCTGCCCCGGGACTGCGGCGCCTGGATGCGGCTCATCGACGACAGCCCGATCCGGGTCGCCGCGGCGCACCGGGCCGCCTGGCACGCCGTACGCCGGCAGCTCACCGGCCACCCGGCGCCGGACCTGCGCAAGCCGTAGACCCTCCCGCCCACCACCCCCACACGAGGGACCGCCGATGATCACCGCTCCCGCGCCCATGCCGGCCGCGTACGACTCCGGGGACACCGCCTGGCTGCTCGCCGCCACCGCCATGGTCCTGCTCATGACGCCCGGCCTCGCGTTCTTCTACGGCGGCATGGTGCGCACCCGGCACGTGCTCATGATGATCAAGATGAGCTTCGCCGCGCTCGCCTTCGGCACCCTGCTCTGGTGGGTCATCGGATACACCCTGGCGTTCGGGCCCGACGTGGGAGGGGCCGGGCTCATCGGGAACCTCGACCACGTGTTCATGAAGGGCATCCAGCTGAACACGCTGAGCGGCGCCATCCCCACGTACATCTACAGCACCTTCCAGATGGGCTTCGCCATCATCACCGTGGCGCTGATCAGCGGTTCGATCGCCGACCGCGCCACGATGCGGGGCTGGCTCGTCTTCGTCGTGCTGTGGCTGCTGATCGTCTACGTCCCCGCCGCGCACTGGGTGTTCGACAAGGACGGCTGGATCGTGAAGCACCTCGGTGCCCTGGACTTCGCCGGGGGCCTGCCGGTGGAGCTCAACTCCGGGGTCGCCGGACTCGCCGTAGCCCTCGTGCTACGGGCACCGCGCGACTTCGCCCGCCGCGAGGAGCGCCCCAACAACATCCCGCTCGTGGTCGTCGGTGTCGGGCTGCTGTGGTTCGGCTGGTTCGGCTTCAACTCCGGCTCCGCGCTGACCGACCAGGGCACGGCCGCCGCCGCGTTCATCAACACCCAGCTCGGGGCCGCGGGCGCCATGGTGACCTGGCCGCTGGTCGAGAAGTGGCGCACCGGGCGGGTCACCACCACGGGCGTCGTCTCGTCCGCCGTCGCGGGCATGGTCGCCATCACCCCGGCGTGCGGTGAGATCAACACGCTCGGCGCGGTGATCACCGGTCTCGTCGTCGGCGCCGTGTGCGCCTTCGCGATCACACTCAAGTTCCGGTTCGGCGTGGACGACACGCTCGACGTGGTCGGGGTGCACGGCGTCGGCGGGCTGGTCGGCCTGATCATGGTCGGCCTCTTCGCCACCGCGCGCGTCAGCGGCAAGGAGGGCCTCTTCTACGGCGGCGGCTGGGGCCTGCTCGGCAAGCAGCTCGTCGCGATCGTCTCCATGATCGCCTTCTCGTTCATCCTCACCTGGATCATCGCCAAGGTGGTCGACCTGACCGTCGGCTTCCGGGCCAAGGAGGAGTACGGGAACGTTCCGGGCGCGGAGGCGGAGCGGGCCTACGACTTCCAGACCGCCGAGCGCCTCGGCGCGCTGGTCTCCGGCAAGCGGGTGGCGAGCGACGACGAGCTGGTCAAGCAGATCAGCCGCCTGCTGCGCGCCCGCGAGGACCGCTGACGAGCCCCACTACCTCCTGGTCGGGCGCAGGAAGTCGCGGACGAAGGTGCGGTGCCACCAGCAGCCGGTGGCCCGCAGCTCGCGCCACGTGGTGAACCGGTAGCGGAAGACCCTGGCCCGCACCTGGGCCGGCGGGGCGCCGGGGAACGGGTTGTGCCGCAGCAGCCGCAGCGTGTCCCGGTCGTTCTCCAGCAGCCGTTCCACGAACGGGCCGAACCAGGCACGGGCGTACGCGGGCGACAGCGCCGCGAACCACATCAGCCAGTCCAGCCGCAGATGGTACGGGGCGAACTGGCGCGGCAGCCTGCGCGGGTCGCCCGGCTTGCCCCGAAAGCCGTATTCCTTCCACACCGTGCCCGGGTGCACCACCGCGTCGTCGGTGCCCTCGACCACCACCTCCAGCCGGACCCGGCTGACGCTGCCGAACGCGCCGTACGTGTTGACCAGGTGCAACGGGTCGAAGGACCGGTTCATCACCTGACGGCGGGAGACCAGATTGCGGGCCGGGTGGTAGCTGAGGGCGAGGATCAGCACGGTCACCGCGATCACCACGGCCTCGTACCATACGGGCGCGCCCCGCTGGGCCGGCGGCTCGGTCAGCGGCGACCAGTCGATGACCGGCAGGGCGAGCGTGATGGTCAGCCAGTTCAGCCAGGCGAAGTTCCCCGAGAGCACCAGCCACAACTGCGTGACGATCATCAGCCCGGCCGCCACGCTCGCCACCGGCTGCGGGGTGAGGAGCAGGACCGGGACGAGCAGCTGGGTCACATGGTTGGCCGCCGCCTCCGCCCGGTGCACGGGCCGGGGGAGACGGTGGAAGAACCAGCTCAGGGGCCCCGGCATCGGCTGGGTCTCGTGGTGGAAGTACAGGCACGTCAGATTCCGCCAGCAGGCGTCGCCGCGCCACTTGATGAGCCCGGCGCCGAACTCCAGCCGGAACAGCACCCACCGCAGCAGCCACAGCACGAGCACCGGTGGCGCCGTGTCCGCGTTGCCCAGGAAGACGGCGAGGAATCCCGTTTCGAGGAGCAGCGACTCCCAGCCGAAGCCGTACCAGACGCCGCCGACCTGCACGATCGACAGATACAGCAGCCACGGCAGGGCCCAGAGCGCCATCGCGGCCCCCAGCGGCACCCGGTTGTCCACGCCCACGATCAGCGCGACGGCGACCGCGCAGCCGGTCCAGGCGACCACGGCGAAGAAGCGGTCGGAGTAGTGGAGGCGGAAGAGGCCGGGCGCGCCGCGCCAGTCGGTGCGCCGCAGGACCTCCGGGGCGGGCAGCATGCCGCGTTCACCGATCAGCGCCCGGAACTGGAGCGCCGCGCCGAGGAACGCGGCCAGATAGACGACGGCGAGGGCCTTCTGAAAGACCAGCCGGCCGAGCCAGTACCCGTCCGCGGTGAACCACTCCATCGCTACCAGTATCGGGCCCCCAGCCTCCGCGCGCCGAACAGGCCCGGGGCGCCGTCCGTTTGCGGCGGGCCGGGAAGTGCGGCAGACATGAGGGGAGCGACCGGGAGACCGGTGACCAGGCAGGAGACCCCTTCGTGCACTCACGCATACGTCTGCGACGCACCGCGCCCGCCCTTCTCTCCGCCGGCCTCCTCCTCGCCGCGGGCTGCGCACAGGAGACCTCCCGGCCCGCGAGGACGGCCGCAGCGGACGTCCTGCTCCAGGCGGCCGCCGACCCCGGCCCGTCCCCGTTCACCGGCTCCTCGGCCGGCGCGCCCGTTGCGGCGCCGGGCACGCACCCCGACAGCCGCTCCCCGGCACCGCCCGGCGGCGGGAAGCCGCTCACCCGCACCGGATCGACGCCCGGCCTCTACGGCGGAACGCGCGCCGTCCCGTCCTGCGACGTCGAGACCCAGATCCGCATGCTCGCCGCGGACCCGGCCAGGGAAGCGGCCTTCGCGCGCACCGTGTCCGTCGGCCCCGCCCGGGTCCCCGCCTTCCTGCGCGCCCTGACCCCCGTCCTGCTGCGCGCCGACACCCTGGTCACCGGCCACGGTTACCGCGCGGGCTCGGTCACCGCGTTCCGGTCGGTGCTCCAGGCGGGCACCGCGGTCATGGTCGACGGCCGCGGCCTCCCGCGCGTCCGCTGCGCCTGCGGCAACCCCCTGGACCCGCCGGGCGTGGCGGACGTGGCGGCCGGCAAGGGGGAGCGCTGGGCGGGGTTCGACCCGGCGCGGACGGTGGTGATCGAGCCCGCCGCCCGGCCCGTGGCCGAGCTGGTGATCGTCGATGTGGAGCGCCGGGCGTGGATCGCGCGGCCCTCGGGCGATGAGGGTGCCGGGGACCGGGCCCCCGCGGTGCCGCCGCCCTACGGCCCCGGCACCGACATCACGGGCCCGCTCCCCGAGCTGCCGCCGGCCGGTACGAAGGAACCCCGGCCGCCGAAGAGGTCCGAGCGGCCCGAGGAGCCGGCGGAGCCGACGCCGTCCCGCTCCCGGCCGCCCGGCGACTGCCCGCCGTCCGCCGGGCCGACGCCGCCCGGCGAGCCGGCGGGCGCCACCGGCGCACCCGCCAGATCGCCGGGGGAGACGAACTGTCCCACGCCCACCGGGGCTCCCACCGAGCCCCGGCCGGATGAACCCCGGTCCGATGAGCCCGAGCCGGACGAGCCGCCGCGCGATCCCGTGCCGTCCATGACCGGCGAGCCGCAGACGTCCATCCGGCTGCCCCGGCACGAGCGGCCGGTGGACGGCGGCGCGGCGCGGCGGCGGTGAGGGGCGGCGGGTTCACTCCTCGGTGGGCAGCCAGTTCCCGTGGAGGCCCAGCGGGACCCGTACCGGGATGCGCACCCGGGCCACCGGGCCCGCCGTCGGGTCCTCGGACGGGATGACGAGCAGCCAGCTGCTCGCATCGGTGCGGTCGGTGGCGTACGTCATCCAGTAGCCGCCCTCGCCGGGTCCGGTGCCCGGGACGGGGGCGAAGACCGGCTCGCCCACCGACAGGTTTCCGGCCCGCCACGCGAGGTGCCGGCCCGAGGGATCGCTGCCGTCGTACCAGCGCAGTTCGTCGAACTCGCCCGGCAGCAGATCCGGGTTGCCCGAATCCGCGGCCACGGCCAGCTGGCGGTGGCGCCGGCCGATCAGCCGGTCGTCGGTGCGGGGGAGCTCCATCCTGGCGTCGTCCAGCACGGTGCGGCGCATGGTGCCCGCCTCGGGGTCGATGACCGCGCGCACCAGGCCCGCGTGGTTGGGCCGGCCGCCCTCGTCGGGTGTGCCCATGGCCAGGCGCGTCCACTGCACGTAGTCGAGCACCACGTTCCCGCCGTCGGGCTCGGTGTCGAAGGCGTTGACCGTGTGCCACAGCCAGAAGGCGTCGTCGGACGCCCAGCGCACGGGGCCGCCGTCGCGGGGGACCAGGGCGACCCGGGTGCCGTGCTCGGGCCGCCAGTCGATCATGGAGCCGCCGTGCATGGCCGCGTCGATGTCGAAGAACACGGGCGCCAGCACGATCACCAGGAAGCGCGGTGTCAGCGCCATGTCGTGGATCATCATCGGCTCGTCCACCCCGTCGACCGTGGTCGGGCCGCGCACCACGTCACCGGTGCGGCCGATCGCGGACCAGGTGAGGTAGGGCGGCTCCAGGCCGTAGCAGAAGACGAGCATCTCGCCGGTGACCGGGTCGGTCTTCGGATGCGCGGTGATCCCGGCCGGCAGCGCCCCGCCGAACGTCTCCTTCCCGGCGGTCTCCAGCTCCGGTGTCATCAGGAACGGGCAGTCGGACTCGGCGAGGGCCAGCAGCCGTCCCGCGTGGCGCACCACGTTGATGTCGGGCATGTCGCGGAAGGTGCCGGCCAGTTCCGGCCCGACGTCGGGTTCCCGGGGCAGGATCATCGACTCGATCCCGCCCCACAGCGCCCGCCCGGCCCGTTCCTCGGCGACCACGGCCGGTGTCCGCACGAACCGGTTGCGGTAGCGGGCCCGGCCGCCGGAGATCCACACCCCGTGCAGCATGCCGTCCCCGTCGATGGGGTAGAGGTACGAACCGATCGGGGTGAAGCGGGGGTTGGGGCCGTTGCGCAGGAAGACCCCGTCCAGTTCGTCCGGCAGCACGCCCGTCACCCGGAGGTCCGCCTCGTCGACCTCCTCGGTGACCGGGGCGAAGCGGCCGGAGAGATGGACGACGCGGCTCGGGTCGAAGGGGTGTGCGGCATGTGCGGCCATGGCGGGCCTCCCTCGCCGGGGGCTGTACGCACCCGGCCGCGGGCCGGGCTGACCCTCAATTGAATCCCCGGCCCCGACGCGTCGCAACGCGGAACGGGGGCCGTCCGCGCGGGATGCGGCGGCCCGGCCCCGGGCCCACCATGGAAGACGCGGCAGGTCGCCGCGCGGCCACACCCCCGGAGGTGTCCGGTGAACCAAGCCCGTCCGGGACGGCGGACCGGGAATCTGTTCTTCGCGTTCGCCCCGTGGATCCTCTTCATCGTCATCGCCTCTCCCAGCACCTGGGAGTACGCCGCGCTGGCCGCCCTGGTGGCCGCCGTGGTCCTCAACCTGCCGGACATGCGCCGGGGTTCCTTCAAGATCCTGGAAGTCACCGGGATCGTCTTCTTCGCGGTCCTCAGCGTCCTGGCGCTGTTCCTGGACCGGCACGACCTGTACTGGGTGGAGAGATACGCCCAGGTCCTGTCCAGCGGCGTGATCGCGGTGGTGGCGCTAGGCTCGCTGGCCTTCGTCCCGTTCACGGAGCAGTACGCCCGCCAGTCCACGCCCCGCGAGGTGTGGGGCTCGCCCGTGTTCCGCCATGTCAACAGGGTGCTGACGCTGCTCTGGGGCGCGGTCTTCGCCGTCACGGCCCTGCTGGGCCTCCTGGCGCTGCACACCTCGTCCGGCGCCGACTGGTACAACTGGATCATCCCCGTCGTCCTGCTGGTCTTCGCCGTCCGGTTCACCGAGCGCTACCCGGACCACGTGCGCGAGCGGGCCCGTGAAGCGCACGCCTCCCCATGAGCCCAGCGGCCCCACTTTGGTCCAGACCTATTGACGGAAGGTCTGGACCACTTTACGTTGGGCGGCGTTCGAGATCCGGTTGCTTGTTGTCAGGGGCATGCCAAACCAGGAAGAGGGAGCGCCATGTTCGGTCGCACATCACGTCTGCTGGGGGTCGGCCTCGCGGCGGCGTGCATCGTACCGATGCTCGTCGCGGCCAAGCCGGGCGCCGTGGCGCAGGAGGATACCTGCGCGGTCAAGCCGAAGCCCGCGGGCAAGGTGCTCCAGGGGTACTGGGAGAACTGGGACGGCGCGTCCAACGGGGTGCACCCGCCACTGGGCTGGATCCCGGTCACCGACAGCCGCATCACGGAGCACGGCTACAACGTGATCAACGCGGCCTTCCCGGTCATCCTCTCGGACGGCACCGTCCAGTGGGAGGACGGGATGGACTCGACCGTCAAGGTCCCGACCCCGGCCGAGATGTGCGAGGCGAAGGCGTCCGGGCTCACCACCCTGATGTCGATCGGCGGCGCCACCGCGGGCATCGACCTCAGCTCCAGCGCCGTCGCCGACCGCTTCGTCGACACGGTGGTGCCGATCCTGAAGAAGTACAACTTCGACGGCATCGACATCGACATCGAGACCGGTCTCAGCGGCACGGGCGACATCAACCAGCTGTCCCCCTCGCAGTCCAACCTGATCCGCATCATCGACGGTGTGCTCGCGCGGATGCCGTCCGACTTCGGCCTGACGATGGCGCCCGAGACGGCGTACGTCACGGGCGGCAGCGTCGTCTACGGCTCGATCTGGGGCGCCTACCTGCCCATCGTGAAGAAATACGCGGACAACGGCCGGCTCTGGTGGCTGAACATGCAGTACTACAACGGCAGCATGTACGGCTGCTCCGGCGACTCCTACTCCGCCGGCACCGTGGAGGGCTTCACCGCGCAGACGGACTGCCTGGACAAGGGACTCGTCATCCAGGGCACCACGATCAGGGTCCCCTACGACAAGCAGGTCCCCGGACTGCCCGCCCAGGCAGGCGCAGGCGGCGGCTACATGGCGCCCGGCCTCGTCTCGCAGGCATGGAACCACTACGGCGACAGCCTCAAGGGACTGATGACCTGGTCGCTGAACTGGGACGGCTCCAAGAACTGGACCTTCGGCGACAACGTGAAGGCGCTCCAGGGACGCTGACGCCCGCCCCGCGTACGGCGAGGGCCCCGCACGACCCGGTCCGGGTCGTGCGGGGCCCTCGCCGTACGCGTCAGCTGCCGGACTCCGAGGCGTCCAGCATGGCCCCGCGCTCCACGACCTTGATCCGCTCGCGGTCCTGCTCCGCGCCCAGGGCCCGCTCGTGCGCGTCCAGGCGGTACCAGCCCTCGCGGGTCGTGTAGCGGATGCCGCGCGCCTGGAGGAAGTCGGTGACCGCGTCCGGCTCGGGCTGCGCCGGGGCGGGCAGCCGGCCCGCGGCGTGGTCCTCCAGCAGGCAGGCGACCGTCTCGTTGGCGTCGCCCTTGGTGTGCCCGATCAGGCCGATCGGTCCCCGCTTGATCCAGCCGGTGACGTACACGGACTCCATCGGCTCCCCGCCCGCCAGCACCCGGCCCGCGGCGTGCGGCACGGTGCCGGACGCGACGTCGAACGGCAGCTTCGGCAGCTCCTGCGAGTAGTAGCCCACCGCCCGGTAGACGCTGCGCACGTCCCAGTCGTGGAAGGTGCCGGTGCCGCGCACATTGCCGGTGCCGTCCAGCTCGGTGCGCTCGGTGCGCAGGCCGGCGACGCGGCCGTCCTCGCCGAGGATCTCCACCGGGGACTCGAAGAAGTGCAGGAACAGCTTGTGCGGCCGGTCGCCGACATCGCGGATCGCCCAGTTCTCCAGCGTGGAGGCGACCATGTTGGCCTGCTTGTTCCCGCGCCGGGTCTCGATCGAACCCGCGTCGTAGTCGATGTCCTCGGGGTTGACGATGACCTCGATGTTCGGCGAGTGGTCCAGCTCCCGCAGCTCCATCGGGCTGAACTTGGCCTGCGCCGGACCGCGCCGCCCGAAGACGTGCACCTCCAGGGCCTTGTTCGCCTTGAGGCCGTCGTAGACGTTGGCGGGGATCTCCGTGGGCAGCAGCTCGTCGGCCGTCTTGGCCAGGATGCGGGCCACGTCCAGGGCGACGTTGCCGACGCCCAGCACGGCGACCTTCTCGGCCTCCAGCGGCCAGGTGCGCGGCACGTCCGGGTGGCCGTCGTACCAGGAGACGAAGTCGGCGGCCCCGTAGGAACCGTCCAGTTCGTTGCCCGGGATGTCCAGGGCGCGGTCCGCGTCGGCACCGGTCGAGAAGATCACCGCGTCGTAGAAGGTCCGCAGCTCGTCGAGGCCCAGGTCGTTCGGGTAGTCGACGTTGCCGAAGAGCCGCAGCTGCGGCTTGTCCAGCACCTGGTGCAGCGCCTGCACGATGCCCTTGATACGCGGGTGGTCGGGGGCCACGCCGTAGCGGATCAGGCCGAAGGGCGCGGGCATCCGCTCGAACAGGTCGATGGAGACGCCCGGGTCGGCGGCGGCGTCGGATTTGAGCAGCGCGTCCGCTGCGTAGATGCCGGCGGGACCGGCTCCGACGATGGCGACGCGGACGGGGCGTGTCATGGCGAGCTGTTCCTTCGAACGGATGAGCAGAAGCGGGGCCGGGTTGGTAAGGCAAGGCTTAGTCGACCCCGCCGGACACGTTAGCCGCTGCTTCGGCCCGGTTTCGGGGCGGGTGCCGTGTTACCAGGTGGTATCCGGCCTCCGTCCCGGTCGGCCGATGCCGTAATTCCTTGGAAACCGGCCCTTCCGGACCTTCCGTAAATGTGTTCCATTGCACATTCACCAGGTGGACGGTTCGGTCGAAGATTCGGACAAATGGTGGCAGAGTGACGCACATGGATGATCGGGTAGCGGGTGCCCTGTCACTCCCGGACGACTGGCCCGCCCACCCGGATCTCAGCCTCGCCCTGAACCGAATGGGCAGCTTCGACTGGGATCTCGACAGTGGCCTCATGCACATGGACCGTTATGCCCTCGACGTGTTCGACCTGAGGGACGACGAGTACGACAACCGGCCGGAGTCGCTCGGGCGGCGGGTGCCGCCCGATGAGGCGGTCCGGCTGGACGCCATGGTGTCGCAGGCGCTCAAGAGCGGCCGGAGCAACTACGGCGCCTATTTCCGCGTGCAGCGGCGCGACGGGACGCTGCGCTGGACGCACACCCAGGGCTTCGTGCGGCGCGACGGCACCGGACGGCCGCGCCGGATCATCGGCATCGTCAGGGACGCCACCCAGGAGCTCGCCGAATCCGCCGCCCGCCGCGGACTGGACGAAGGGCTGCGCCACCGGACCAGCCTCGTGGACGCCACCACGGCGGCGCTGGCCCACGCCCGTACGGTCAAGGACGTCATCGAGGTCCTGAAGAACTCCGAGGGGCTCGCCCTGCTCGGCGCGACCAGCCTGGTCATGGGACTGATCGAGGCCGGCCGCATCCACCTGGTGGCCGACGGGCCCGAGGGTTCGTTCGTTCCGGGAACCCGCTACACCCGCACGGACGAGCAGTACCCGATGAGCGAGGTCGTCCGCACGCTCGGCCCCCGCTTCATCGAGTCGGCCGACGACTTCGCCGCCTCCTACCCCGGACTGTGGCCCCACATCAGCCACCTCGGCATCACCTCCGCCGCCTATCTGCCGCTGATCGCCCAGGCCCGCCCCATCGGCGCGCTCGGCCTGCTCTACAGCGGCAAGGACGGCTTCAGCGCCGACGAACGCAACCTCCTGCTCGCTCTCGGCAGCTCCATCGCCCAGAGCCTCCAGCGCGCCATGCTCTACGAACAGGAGCACGACCTCGCCGAGGGGCTCCAGCAGGCCATGCTGCCGCGCCGGATTCCCGACGTGCCGGGCGCCCAGATCGCCGTGCGCTACCGCTCGGCCCGGCTGGGCCGGGACATCGGCGGCGACTGGTACGACGTCATCCCGCTGCCCGGCGGCCGGGTCGGCGCCGTCATCGGTGACGTCCAGGGCCATGACACGCACGCGGCCGCCGTGATGGGGCAGCTGCGCATCGTCCTGCGGGCGTACGCCGCCGAGGGGCACAGTCCCGCCACGGTCATGGCGCGGGCCTCCGTCTTCCTGCACGAACTCGACACCGACCGCTTCGCGACCTGCACCTACGCCGAGACCGACCTGACCACCGGGGTGGTCCAGCTGGTCCGGGCCGGCCATGTGGACCCGCTGCTGCGCGACACCGACGGCAGCTGCCGCAGGGTGCCGTCGGAGGGCGGGCTGCCGCTGGGGCTCTCCGCCGAGTTCGGGCGGCTCGAGTATCCGGTCGGCACGGTCGAGCTGGACCCGGGACAGACCATGGTGCTGTTCACCGACGGCCTGGTGGAGCTGCCCGGCTCCGATCTGGACGAGGGCACGCAGCGGCTCACCGAACTGATCAGGAGCGGCCCGCAGGACCTCCAGCAGCTGGCCGACCGGCTCTGCACATCGGTGGACGAGCACGGCGGCGAGGACGACGTGGCGATCCTGCTCCTGCGCCGGAAGGCCGCGCAGGCCCCGCAGCCGGGCGGCCGGCTCCAGCAGCACGTCGCACAGAACGACCCGGAGGCGCTCAGCTCGGCCCGCCACATGATCCGCGCGGCGGTGCGGGCCTGGGGGGCGAAGGACCGGGCCGACGAGATCGAACTGGCCGCCGACGAGCTGACCACCAATGCCCTGATGCACACCGACGGCGGCGCGATCGTCACCATCCGGGTGCTCACGGGCCCCGAGCGGCGGCTGCGGGTCGACGTCGAGGACCGGTCGAGCGCGCTGCCGCGCCGCCGGGACGCCGGCGAGTCGGGGGTCTCCGGGCGCGGACTGATGCTGGTCGACCAGCTGGCGGACGCCTGGGGTGTCGAGTCCCGGGGAACCGGCAAGTGCGTCTGGTGCGAGTTCGTCATTCCGCCACGCGGCTGACCGGCCCGCGCGTCGCCCGAACGGAGCGCGATTTGAGCGGAACAGGGATGTAACGCAACGTAACATGACCGTACTTGACCGTAATGGACCGCGAGAGATTGGCTGGCCGTGGTCGGTCTCCGTCTTCGATGACATGAGGACCCGTTGGGCACTGAGCTGCTGGCACCCCTCGACCTGGCTTTCTGGCACCTTGAGTCCGCCGCCCACCCCATGCACCTCGGCGCGCTCGCCGTGTTCGCCCCGCCTCCGGGCGGCGCCCCCGGCCCCGACGCGCTCCTCGGGCTGCTCGGCGCCAGGGCCTCGGCGATTCCCCGGCTGCGCATGCGGGTACGCGACGTGCTGCTGCCCGTCGGCGGCGCGGCCTGGTTCGCCGACAAGGACTTCGACGTGGACCGCCATCTCACCCGGGTACGGCTGCCCGTGGAGGAGGCGGCTCCCCGGGACGGGGGCTTCATGCCCGCGGCGACCCGGCTGGCGGGCGAGCTGATGGAGCGGCCGCTGCGGCGGGGGCTGCCGCCCTGGGAGATGTACCTCATCGACGGCCCCGCCGGCGGCCCCTTCGCCGTACTCGTCAAGCTCCACCACGCGCTGGCCGACGGCATGCGGGCGGTCGCCATCGGGGCCGGGATCTTCGACGAGATCGCCTCGGCCACCGCCCGTCCCCGGTCCGCCGCCCCGTCCGCCCGGCCGCGCCCGGTGCCGCCCCGCTCCTGGATGCCGGGCCCGCGCCAGGTCGCCGGGCTCGCCCTGGGCCGGATCGAGGACCTCGGCCGGGCCTTCGGTGTCGGGGCGTCACTGGTACGGGCGGGCCGCCTCGACCCGCGCGGCGCACCGGCGCTCAGGGCCGGCTCCAGCGGGACCCGGCGGCTGGCCACGGCCGACCTCGGCCTCGAAACCGTGCGGCGCATCCGCCGGATCTCCGGCGGCACGGGCAACGACGTGCTGCTCACGGTCGTGGCGGGCGGGCTGCGCCGCTGGATGCTGGAGCGCGGCGAGTCGCTGCCCGGCGACGATCCGCGCGCTCTGGTCCCCGTCTCCCGCCGCCGGCCGGGCCGTGCGGCCGCGACCGGCAACCGCCTCTCCGCCTACCTCCTCGGCCTCCCCGTCTCCGAGGGCGACCCCTGGGAGCGGCTGCGGGCGGTACGCGAGGCGATGGACCGCAACAAGGCGGCGGGGCCGCTGCGGGGAGCCGGAGCGGTCGCCGTACTGGCCGATCAGCTCCCCTCGCTGGCCCACCGTTTCGGCGCCCCGCTCGCCGGGAACGCGGCCCGGATGCTCTTCGATGTCCTGGTCACCAGCGTGCCTCTGCCGCGCTCGCGGCTCTCGCTGGCCGGCTGCCCCCTGAGCGCCCTCTATCCGATGGCCCCGCTGGCCCGGGGGCAGTCCATGGCCGTCGCGCTGACCACGTACGGCTCGCGCGTGCACATCGGTCTGGTCGCCGACGGCAAGGCGCTCCCGGATCTGGAGCGGCTGGCGCGGTGCGTCGAACAGGAGGCGGCCGAACTCCTCTCGGTGGTGGGGGAGAGGCCCTGAGCCCGGCCATAGATCGGACAGATCACCGCCCTGTTGTCGTATTCGATCGTTGCAGGGGTGTTGACGCGCCCAAGTGATCCGATGAATATTCGCTGTGTGGCAGCGATCATCGGGCAGGGCGGCGAAGGAATGCAGCGCAACAGGCTGGGAAGCAGCACGGTCGAAGTCACCGCGCTCTCCTTCGGCGCGGCCGCCATCGGCAACCTCTTCAGCGCGGTGCAGCCGGAGCGCGCCGCGGCGGCGGTCGACGCCGCCTGGGACGCCGGCATCCGCTACTTCGACACCGCGCCGCACTACGGGCTCGGCCTCTCCGAACGGCGTCTGGGCGAAGCCCTGCGAAGCCGCCCGCGCGACGCCTACACCCTCTCCACCAAGGTCGGCCGCGTGCTCGACCCGCTGCCCGCCGGGGAAACCGCCCCCGAAGGGCTCTCCGAGGGCTTCGCCGTACGCGCCACGCACCGCCGCCGCTGGGACTTCAGCGCCGCCGGGGTCCGCCGCAGCATCGAGGACAGCCTCGAACGCCTCGGCCTCGACCGCATCGACATCGCCTACCTCCACGACCCCGACGACCACCCGGAAGCCGCCTTCCACGAGGCGTACCCGGAACTGGAGCGGCTGCGCGCGGAAGGGGTCGTCGGGGCGATCGGCGCCGGCATGAACCAGACCGCGATGCTCACCCGCTTCGTCCTGGACACCGACGTCGACGTGGTCCTCTGCGCGGGCCGCCACACCCTCCTCGACCAGTCCGCGCTCACCGGCCTGCTCCCCGCCGCCGCCGCACGCGGCCGCAGCGTCGTCGTCGGCGGGGTGTTCAACTCCGGCCTCCTCGCTGACCCCCGCCCCGGCGCGACCTACGACTACACCACCGCCCCGCTCAACCTGCTGGACCGGGCCCTGCACCTGAAGAGCGTCACCGAGGCGCACGGCGTGCCCCTGCGCGCCGCCGCCCTGCACTACCCGCTCACCCACCCGGCCGTCGCCGGGGTGCTCGTCGGCACCCGCTCCCCGGACGAGGTGCGCGACGCCGCCGAACAGCTGAACCGGGAGATCCCCGACGAACTCTGGGACGACCTGCGCGACCAGGGCCTGCTGCCCGGGAACGGACACTGACATGCGTATAGCCCTGCACACCAAGGTCCGCGCCGACCGCGTCGCCGCCTACGAGGCCGCGCACCGCGAGGTCCCGCCCGAGCTGACCCGCGCGATCCGGGCCGCGGGCGCCGGCTCCTGGACGATCTGGCGCAGCGGCACCGACCTGTTCCACCTCATCGAGTGCGACGACTACGCCCGCCTCCTCGCCGAACTGGAGGACCTGCCCGTCAACGTCGCCTGGCAGGCCAGGATGGACGGGCTCCTGGACGTCGCGCACGACTACTCCGCCGACGGCGCCGAGGCGGGTCTCCCCGTCGTCTGGGAGCTGTGAGATGACCGCCCGGCCGCGCGTCGTCGACGCCCACCACCACGTGTGGGACCTCGCGGTGCGCGACCAGGACTGGATCACGGGCGAGGAGCTGGCGCCCCTGCGCCGCGACTTCACCCTCGCCGACCTGGAGCCGGAGGCCCGGACGGCGGGGGTCTGCGCGACGGTGCTGGTCCAGACCGTCACGGTGGCCGAGGAGACCCCCGAACTCCTGGCGCTCGCCGACGGCAGCGACCTCGTGTCCGGTGTCGTCGGCTGGAGCGACCTCACCGCCCCGGACATCGCCGACACGCTGGCCGCCCTGCGTGAACTCCCGGGCGGCGACCGGCTCGTCGGCCTGCGCCACCAGGTCCAGGGCGAACCCGACCCCGACTGGCTGCTGCGGCCCGACGTGCTGCGCGGCCTGGCCGCCGTGGCCGACGCCGGGCTCGTCTACGACCTGGTGGTCCTCCCGCACCAGCTGCCCGCCGCCACCCGGGCGGCCGCCCTGCTGCCCGGACTCGTCCTCGTCCTCGACCACGCCGGCAAACCGCCCGTCGCCGCGGGCCTCACCCACCCCTGGGCCGACGACCTCAGGGCGTTCGCCGCGCTCCCCAACACCGTCTGCAAACTGTCCGGGCTCGTCACCGAGGCCGACCGGCGCACCTGGAGCGCGGCGGACCTGCGCCCGTACGCCGGGACCGTCATCGACGCCTTCGGCCCCGACCGCCTCATGTTCGGCTCCGACTGGCCGGTGTGCCGGCTCGCCGCGACCTACACCGAGGTCCTGGACACCGCCCGCACCCTGATCGGGGAACTGGACGACCACGAGCGCGACGCCGTGCTCGCCACCACCGCCGAGCGGGTGTACGGCCTCCGGTAGGCGCCCGGGTCGCGGCTGCGGCAGGCTGGAACCATGCCCGAACTGCCGGAAGTCGAAGCCCTGCGGCTCTTCCTCGACGACCATCTCGTCGGCAGGGAGATCGACCGCGTCCTCCCGCTCGCCATCAGCGTCCTGAAGACGTACGACCCGCCCCTCACCGCGCTGCACGGCGGCACGGTCACGGACGTGACGCGGCACGGCAAGTTCCTCGACATCGGCGTCGGCCCGCTGCACCTGATCACCCACCTCGCCCGGGCCGGCTGGCTCCGCTGGAAGGACGGCTTCCCCGAGGCCCCGCCCCGCCCCGGCAAGGGCCCACTCGCCCTGCGCACCGTCCTCACCGGCGGCGACGGCTTCGACCTGACCGAGGCCGGCACCACCAAACGCCTCGCCGTCCACCTCGTGCGCGACCCCGCCGATGTGCCCGGAATCGCCCGGCTCGGGCCCGACCCGCTCGTGCCCTCCTTCGGCCGGGACGCGTTCGCCGCACTGCTCGAAGGGGAACGCCGCCAGATCAAGGGCGCCCTGCGCGACCAGTCGCTCATCGCCGGCATCGGCAACGCCTACAGCGACGAGATCCTGCACGTCGCGAAGATGTCGCCGTTCAAGCTCACCGCCCGCCTCACCGATGAGGAGATCACCCGGCTGTACACGGCCCTGCGCACCACGCTGGAGGATGCCGTCGCCCGCTCCGGCGGGGTGGAGGCCGGCCGTCTCAAGGCCGAGAAGAAGAGCGCGATGCGCGTCCACGGGCGCACCGGCCAGGCCTGCCCGGTCTGCGGGGACACCATCCGCGAGGTGTCCTTCAGCGACTCCTCGCTCCAGTACTGCCCGACCTGCCAGACCGGCGGGAAACCCCTCGCGGACCGCCGCCTGTCCAGACTGCTCAAGTAGCGACACCCATACGTCAGGAGCAGGCCCTACACTCCCGCCCATGCTCCGCGTACTCGCCGTCGACGACGAAGAACCCGCACTGGAGGAACTCCTCTACCTCCTGCGCGCCGACCCCCGCATCCGCAGCGCCGAAGGAGCCACCGGCGCCACCGAGGCGCTGCGCCGCATCGGCGGCGCCGTCGACGCCGGCCCCGACGACCCGTCCGCCATCGACGTCGTCTTCCTCGACATCCACATGGCGGGCCTGACCGGACTCGACGTCGCCCAGCTGCTGGCCGGCTTCGCCGCGCCCCCGCTCATCGTCTTCGTCACCGCCCACGAGGGCTTCGCCGTCCACGCCTTCGACCTCAAGGCCGTCGACTACGTACTCAAGCCCGTGCGCCGCGAACGGCTCGCCGAGGCCGTGCGGCGCGTGGCCGAACAGGTCGGCGACCGCACCGCGCCCGTCCACGACACCGCCCACGACCAGATCCCCGTCGAACTGGGCGGCGTCATCCGCTTCGTCCCCATCGACGACATCGCCTACGCCGAGGCCCAGGGCGACTACGCCCGGCTGCACACCGACACCGGCAGCCACCTCGTGCGCGTCCCCCTGACCACTCTGGAGGAGCGCTGGCGCGCCCGCGGCTTCGTCCGCATCCACCGCCGCCACCTCGTGGCGCTCGACAGGATCGACGAACTGCGCCTGGACGCCGGCAGCATGAGCGTGCGCATCGGCACCGCCGAGCTGGCCGTCAGCCGCCGCCACACCCGCGCGCTGCGCGATCTGCTGATGCGCCGCACCGGCCGCTGACCAGCGCCGACCGGGCCCGAAACCCCTTCCCAGCGGGGCCGGGTGCCGCCTACACTCCGGCCCCATGTCCGCAGAGCCCACACCCCGGCGCGAAGTGGTGACGGGGGAGCCCCGGCGGGTCCGCCCGCTGCCGCGCTACCGCACCCAGTCGGAGATCGACGAGCAGACCGCACTCGGCGGCGCGTACGTACGCTCGCTGATGCGCGGGCAGCTGCGGGCCGGGCTCACCGCCTTCGCCGTGCTCGCCGCCGTCGTCGGCACCCTGCCCCTCGTCTTCGAGGCCCTGCACAGCTCCGCCGTGGTCTGGGCGGTCCTCGGCTTCGCCGCCTACCCGCCGCTCACCCTGCTCGCCTGGTGGTACGTGCGCCGGGCCGAACGCAACGAGAGCGACTTCGCCCGGCTCGTGGAAGGCCGCCCCGCCCCGTGAGCCGCACGTACGCGGTGGCGGCCGTCGCCGTCGTCGTCCTGGCCACCGTCCTCGTCGGCGGATTCGGGCTGCGGATCTCCCGCACCACCTCCGACTTCTACGTCGCCTCGCGCACCGTGCGCCCCCGGCTCAACGCCGCCGCCATCAGCGGCGAATACCTCTCCGCCGCCTCCTTCCTCGGCATCGCCGGGCTCGTCCTCGTCCACGGGCCCGACATGCTGTGGTACCCGGTCGGCTACACCGCCGGCTATCTGGTGCTGCTGGTCTTCGTCGCGGCCCCGCTGCGCCGCTCGGGGGCGTACACCCTCCCCGACTTCGCCGAAGGACGCCTGGAGTCCCTGCACGTACGCAGACTCGTCAGCGTGCTCGTCGTCGGCGCCGGCTGGCTCTACCTCGTCCCCCAGCTCCAGGGCGCCGGCCTCACCCTCAAGATCCTCACCGGGGCGCCCGGCTGGCTCGGCAACGTGCTGGTGGCCTCCGGGGTCGTCCTCGCCGTCGCCGCCGGCGGCATGCGCTCGATCACCTTCGTGCAGGTCTTCCAGTACTGGCTGAAGCTGACCGCACTCCTCGTCCCGGCGATCTTCCTGGTGCTGGCCTGGCAGGGCGACGGGCAGCCCCGCATCACCTTCGACGAGCATCTCTCCGCCTTCCGCGCCGACCACCCGCTGTACGCCACCTACGGCCTCATCGTCGCCACCTTCCTCGGCACCATGGGCCTGCCGCACGTCGTCGTCCGCTTCTACACCAGCCCCAACGGCCGCGACGCCCGCCGCACCACCGTCGCCGTCCTCGCACTGATCGGCGTCTTCTACCTCCTGCCGCCCGTCTACGGCGCGCTCGGCCGGCTGTACGCCCCCGAGCTCATCCACGGCGGCGACGCCGACGCCGCCGTGCTGCTGCTGCCGGGCCGGGTCATCGGCGGCCTCGGCGGCGACCTGCTCGGCGCGCTCGTCGCCGGGGGCGCCTTCGCCGCGTTCCTGTCCACCGCGTCCGGACTGACCATGGCGGTCGCCGGGGTCATCACCCAGGACGTGCTGCCCTCGCGCGGGGTACGGCATTTCCGGCTGTCCACCGTCCTCGCCATCTCCGTCCCGCTGGCCGGCTCGCTGATGGTCAGCCGGGTCCCCGTCGCCGACTCCGTGGGCATGGCCTTCGCCGTCTCCGCGTCCTCCTTCTGCCCGCTGCTGGTCCTCGGCATCTGGTGGCGCCGGCTCACCCCGCCGGGCGCCGTCGCCGGCCTCCTGCTGGGCGGCGGCTCCGCGCTGCTGTCCGTCGCCATCACGGTCAGCGGCGCGGTACGCCCGCCCGGCTGGCCGCACGCCCTGCTTGCCTGGCCCGCGGTCTGGTCCGTGCCCGTCGGGTTCCTCGCCATGATCCTGGTCTCGCTCGCCACCCCGGGCCGCATCCCCCCCGGCACCAACGCCGCCATGACCCGCTTCCACCTGCCCGAGGCGCTCACCACCGGGAGGCACCGGTGACCGGGGCCGGATACGCCGTCATCGTCCTGCTCGCCCTGCTCCTGTTCGGCGGCGGCCTCCTGATCGGCCGGCGCACCGCCCGACCCGTGCGCACCAGCGACGTGGGCACGCCCGTGGAGCACGCCACCTTCGAGACGCTGCACACCGCCTCCCTGGCCGCGCCCCCGCTGCGCGCCGGGCTCACCGAGGACAGCGCCCGCAGGTCCGCCCGCAGGCTGCGCTCCCTGCTGGGCACCGACGCCCTGTGCCTCACCGACCGCGACCGGGTCCTGGTCTGGCACGGCGAGGGCGACCACCACGGGCGGCACGTCATGGAACAGGTCGCGGGCGTCCTGGAGACCGGCCGCGACACCGCCTTCCGCAGCGACTGCGAGGACCTGGACTGCCCGCTGAAGTGGGCCGTCGCCGTGCCCCTCACCGTCGACCACCGGGTGCTCGGCACCCTCGTCGCCTACGCCCCGCGCGAGTCCGCCGTCCTGGCCAGGGCGGCCGGCGAGGTCGCCCGCTGGGTGTGCGTCCAGCTGGAACTCGCCGAACTCGACCGCTCGCGCACCCAGCTCATCGAGGCGGAGATCAGGGCCCTGCGCGCGCAGATCTCCCCGCACTTCATCTTCAACTCCCTGGCCGCCATCGCCTCCTTCGTCCGCACCGACCCGGAACAGGCCCGCGAACTGCTCCTGGAATTCGCCGACTTCACCCGCTACTCGTTCCGCAGCCACGGCGACTTCACCACCCTCGCCGACGAACTGCACTCCATCGACCAGTACCTCGCCCTGGTCCGGGCCCGCTTCGGCGAACGGCTCTCCGTCACCCTCCAGGTCGCCCCCGAGGTACTGCCCGTCGCCCTGCCCTTCCTCTGCCTCCAGCCGCTCGTCGAGAACGCCGTCAAACACGGCCTCGAAGGCGCCGTCACCTCCAGCCGCATCACCATCAGCGCCCTGGACGCCGGCTCCGAGGCCGAGGTCGTCATCGAGGACGACGGCACGGGCATGGACCCCCAGCGGCTGCGCCACATCCTGCGCGGCGAGGGCGGCAGATCCACCGGCATCGGCCTGCTCAACGTGGACGAACGGCTGCGCCAGGTGTACGGGGACGACTACGGCCTCGTCATCGAGACGGGCATCGGCGCCGGGATGCGGATCACCGTACGGCTGCCGAAGTACCGCGCGGGCGTGCACGGTTCCTGACCGCCCGCCACTTTGGCCGGCCTCTCAGTACAGGTGGACCGCCAGATGCCCCAGCGGCAGGCCCAGCTGCCACGCCGGGGTCCACACCTGGGCGGCGTCCTCGGCGACCGGGTCCGCGCCGTCGTCCTCCTCCCAGGGCAGCGGGCCGATGGCCTCCAGGTCGGCAGCCAGCAGCTCGGTCTCCTCCAGCCACCGCCAGGCCGCCCGCGCCAGCGCCAGATCGGCGTCCGTGCATCCGGGTGCGGGAGCACCGAGCCGGTCGCACACCCACCGGCGCCACGGCGGCCCGTACGCGGTGAGCAGGCGCAGCTCGTCCACCCGAGCCGCGGGCAGGGCCTCGGCCACCGCGCTGTCCAGGAGGAAGATGGTCAGCGCGAGCGCGTCGCGCCCTGCCCGGTACTCCAGCGTCGCCGGTTCCATCAGGTCACCGGTCAGCAGCAGCTCGTCGGCGAGGTACTCCGCGTACATCCAGGCCATCGGGACCGGCAGTTCGCCCTCGCCGGACCCCTCATGACGTTCCGGGCGCATCCCGAATCGCCTCATTTCCTTTTCTCGGCACCGGGTGCGGGGACCGTGCGGCCGCGGGCCCCCGGCCGGTTCCCCACGCAGCATTGAACCGGGGGAGCGCGCCCCGCGTGGCCAGAAGGGCAGGATCCGCCGGACCCGATCCGTCACAGACATGAGGTTGCGATGACCGCCGACCCCGGGGAGGGACCGCACATGCGGCAGTTGCTCGGCGCCTACGTCCTGGACGCGCTGCCCGCCGCCGAGGCCCGCACGGTCGCCCGTCACCTGAGCCGCTGCGACCGTTGCGCCGCCGACTACGCGGCGGTCGCGGAGGCGGCGCAGCTGCTGGCACTGGTGCGGGAGGAGGATCTGCTGGAGTAACCGGGCAGATTGCGGGAAAGCAGCCGCAGCGCGTAGTACGAACGGGACTTGACCGTGCCCGCCGGTATCCCGAGCACCTGGGCCGTCTCGCCCACGCTCAGCCCGCGGAAGTAGATCTGCACGAGCACCGACCGGTGCTCCGGGCTCAGAGCGCGTACGGCTTCGCGTACGTCGAGCGCGGCGACCGCGGACTCGGCGGTGTCGGTCCCGGCCGGGGCGCACTCCAGGACCACGTCGCTGACCTCGGCGGGCCGGGCCAGCCGCGAGCGTCGGGCGTCGATCGCCAGCCGGCGCCCGACGGTGAACAGCCAGGGTCGCATCGACTCGTACGGCCCGTCGAAGGCCTCCGGGTGCTGCCAGGCCCGCACCAGCGTCTCCTGGAGGAGGTCCTCGGCCCGCTGCCGGTCGCCGAAGGTCAGGCCGAGCAGAAAGTGGAACAGGGCGGGTCCGTGTTCACGCTGGAGCTCCGCGAGGGCCCGCTCATCGGTCGTCGTCGTGGTCATGGTGAACGCCCTTTCCGCCAAGGCCCTGCCGCCTCGCTGCTGACTGGCGTATACGAGCGCATTCAGGCCACGAGGGACAGGACAAACGCCGCCCCGTGCGACGAGCGGTCGCACAGAGCGGCGAATGGTGCGGTGAGCGGTCGGGCGGCTGCCGGGCGGGGTGTTACGGGACCACGGTGACCGGCCAGCGGCCCGCCTTCACCAGACGGACGGCGACCGAGCCGATGAAGCGGTGGCCCGCCGACTCCGAGGCGCCCACCACGACGGCGTCCGCCTTGAGCTCGTCGGCGGCCGTCACCAGACCGTTGTACGGGTCACCGCGGAAGGTGTGGAACTCCCAGCGCACGTCCCATATGTCCTTCAGTCGCTCCGTCGCCGCGCGGATCTCGCTCACCAGTCCCTCGGCGACCTCCGCCGTCGCGTCACCGATCGGAGCCCCGAGCGCGGCGCCCGCGGGCAGCACCGGCTGGACGTAGACCAGGGCGAGCTTGGCCCCCTGGCGGCGGGCGAGCCCGGCGGCATAGGCCGCGGCACGCATCGAGGACTCCGAACCGTCGAGGCCCGCGACGATCACCTTGGGTCCGTCTGTGCCACGTTCGAACTGGTGGGGCTGCTGAGCTGTCACGGCAGTGAGGCTATCGGCTCGGCCCCGCGCCCCCGCCCCGGCCTCCCGGAGGCGACGCCCCCGCCGCCACGTGCGCGGACGTACTCCCTCCATCCGGGTGCAAAACCCCCGGCGGGCGGTGTCGCTGAAGCCGGCGGCCGAGCAGACGTGCGAGCAGTGGGGCATGAAGAGTGATCACAGTCTGCCCCTGCGCAGAACGCTCCTGCGGCTGGCCGCGGGCCTGGGCGCCGCCACCGCCGTGCGCCTCGTCGCCGCGGACCCCGTCGGCTCCCCGCCACGACCCGCGCCGAAGGCCGCGGGAGCGGCGGGATCACGGCCCGCCGCCCTCAGGACCGGACCGCTCGCCTATAAACTGCGGCCCATGACGGGACACACGCCGCCCCGCTACCGCCCGGCGGCGCCACCGGTGCGCACCCGGCCGTTCGAGAAGCTGACCGACATCGGCCACGCGATGGTGCTGACCTTCGACGACGGTCCCGATCCGCTCTACACCCCGCACATCCTGGACACGCTGCGCGAGCACGATGTCCGGGCGATGTTCTTCCTCTGCGGCGAGATGGCGAACGACAACCGGGACCTCGTCCGCCGGATCGCCGACGAGGGGCACACCGTGGGCAACCACTCGTGGACGCACCCCCTGGTCACCAAGCTCTCCCGGGCGGGCATCACCGACGAGCTGGGCCGCACCAGCGACGTGATCGAGAAGATCACCGGCGCCGCGCCGCTCTGGTACCGGGCGCCCTACGGTGCCTGGAACCGCAACTCCTTCGAGATCGGCGCCGCGCTGGGCATGGAGCCGATGGCCTGGACCGTGGACACCCTCGACTGGACCGTGCCCGGCACCGACAGCATCGTGCGCCGGGTCACCCAGGGGGCGGGCCCCGGCGTCGTGGTGCTCTCCCACGACGCGGGCGGCAACCGCTCGCAGAGCGTGGCGGCGCTGGGCCGGTATCTGCCCGAGCTGCTGGCCGACGGATACCGGCTCACCGTGCCGCACCGCCGCTGACAGCGTGTTCGGCGCAGTCGGCGGATGGGGGGTTCAGCGGGTCTCCACCAGACGGGCGAAGACCACGACGTTGCCGTCGTAGCCGTTGGCCTTGGTGTATCCGCCGCCGCAGGTGATGACCCGCAGCTCCGCCTGTCCGGTGTCGCCGTAGACGCGGGCGCCGGGGAAGTCGTTCTTGGCGTAGACCTCGACGCCGTAGACCTCGAAGACTGCCACCCGGTCGTCGCTGCGCTCGATCTCGACGCGGTCGCCCTTCTTCATCGAACCGAGGCCGTAGAAGACGGCGGGCCCCGCCTTGTTGTCGACGTGGCCGACGACGACGGAGGTGCCGAGCTGCCCGGGGGCGATGCCGTTCTGGTACCAGCCCGCCAGGTTGGGGTCCTCCGGCGGCGGCGTCTCGATCCAGCCGTCCGGATCGAGGTTCACATCGATGACCGGCGCGTCGACCTGGATGGCCGGGATGGCCACGCGGGCGACGGGCGCGTACGCCAGGGGCTTGACCGACGGGACCGTCACCGGGGCCGCGGGGGCGTTCTTCTGCTGGCCGACGGAGGCGGCGGCGACCGGCTGCGGGGGGCCGGGGGAGAGGTCGGCACCGTTGCGCATCAGTGCCAGACCGGTGAGCATCGCCAGGGCGAGCGCGCCCCAGGGCGAGTATCTGATCCGTTCGGGTCGCCAGTTGTCCCGGCCCATGGTCATCCCTTCGTCGCGACGAGCAGAACGCTAGGCGCGGTGCGGGCGGGCGGCGATCAGAGAAGGGCGAACGGGTGGCGGCGACGCACCCGGATGCTTATCGGAGTAGCGCGCGGATAAAAGTTCTGACGGTCTGTGACCTGCGCGTCCATCAGTTCGCGGCGCGCGCGCCCGGCGTGTCGGATCGCTGGTGTGGAGTAGTGCCGACATGCGGTGGATCAAGGATCTGGTGAGGGTTCGTCATGGGAGGCGTTCTCGTCGATCCATCCCGGGCGCACAGAGCCCGGGGCGCTTCCCGGTGGAGGTTCGAACGATGCGTGCTACACGCGCTCTCGTTGTCGCCGCGACCGCCGTCGCCGCTCTCGGGCTCGGTGCCCCGATGGCGGCCGCCGGTGGAGATGTCGGGAACAACCAGAACAATGGCAACAACCAGAACGGCTGGAACGACCAGGACGGCTGGAACAACGGCAACAACAACGGCAATGGGAACGGGAACAACAACGGCAACAACAACGGGAACGGAAACGGCAACGGGAACAACAACGGGAACGGAAACGGGCGCAACAACGGCCCGAACAACGTGACCGTCGACCCCGAGCGCGTGCACCAGGGCGCGGCCATGCAGGTCAGCGCCGAGGGCTGCGGCCGGGGCGGCAGCGTCTCGTCCAACGCGTTCCGGACCACGCGGCTCTCGGCCGGCCGGATCGGCCACGCCCGGGTCCGCATCCTCAACGACGCGACGCCCGGCTCGTACAACCTGACCGTGCGGTGCGACGGCACCGACCGGACGGCCGGCCACCGCTTCACCGTGCTCGACAGCCGGGGCGCGCAGGGCGGCCTCGGCGGCTCGATGGCCACGACCCCGGCCGAGATGGGTGTCGGAGCGGGCCTGGTCGCCTCGGCGGCGCTCGGCGGCGGCATGTACCTCATGCGCCGTCGCAGGACGGGCCATGGGGCGGTCTGACCGCGAGGACGTCCCCGCCGGACCGATAACCGAAGTCGCCCCGGGCCCTGTGACAGGACCCGGGGCGACTCTCGTTCCCCATCGCTCGCACCCGTCAGTGCGAGCGGCTCTCCCTGCGTCGTCGCACGAAGAACACGACACCGGCCCCGGCGGCCACGGCCAGCGCGGTGCCGGCGACGATCTCACCGGAGTTCACGCTGTCGATGCTGCCGCCGAGCCCGCCCTGCACTCCGGCCGGTGAGGCCGAGGCAGCCGCGGTGCTGGTCGAACTCGTGGTGGGCGTGCTCGTGGCCGCGCCGACCGTGAGGTTCACCTTGGCCGTGGAACTGGGCGAGGTGTTGCAGATGAACGTCACCTCGTAGGCGGCGCCCGGCTTGGCGTCCCAGTCGACGGTGGCCGACGCGCTGCCGTTCACCGGGATGGTGACGGTGTCGAACACCCCCGAGGAGGCCGTGGCCGTGGTCGAGCAGCCCCTGGCCGCCAGGGTGACCTTGCCGCCCGGCGCGACCACCGACGGTGTGACGGTGTATCCGTTCCCGCCGCCCGACGGCCCGCCCGCCGTCGCGGCGAACGCGCCGACGGCCGGGGCGGTCAGGGCGAGCGCCGCGGCCCCGAGCAGAGCGAGCGGGGCGACACGTATTGCGCGCATGGTGAATCCTCCGGGTCCCCGAGGAGCAACTGCGGAACGGATTTCCACAAAGTGTCAGAAATGCACCTCGAATGCGGCCCACGCTAGAAGTGGTGCATTTCGCCCGCGATCGGGGTCCGGCGAATGGGGCACCGCTGTCCCCCGGGCGGCGGACCCGCCCGGAGAGAATTCCGCTACCCGCCGGCGGCCCCGGGGAACAGATCGACGAAGGGTGCGGTGGTGGCCGAGAAGCCCCGCCCGAAGGGTGAGTCGAAGTCCCAGATCAGGAAGAGGAGGAACGCGATCAGCACGCTGAAGAGGCCCGCCAGCAGGAGTTCGCGGAACGTCCGGCGGATCTGGAGCGTGAAGATCAGTCCCACGGTCACCAGGGCCCCGATGATCAGACCGAACCACACGACACCCGGCATCGTGGCGCCGGCGCTCTGGCCCCGGGAGCTGCGGGCGTCGTCGGCGGCGGCCACCTGGTCGACCAGCGGCTGGTAGGCCTCTCCCTCGTGGTCGGTCTTCGGCCGGTAGTCCGTCACATCGGCGCGGACCCGGTCCAGCAGTTCGGTGCCGCGGTCGCTGAGCCTTCCCTGCTCGGTCATGGTGCGCCACTCGTCGTGCAGCACGTAGCTGACATAGGCGTCCACGTCGGCCCGGATGCGGGTGCGCACCTCCTGCGGATAGACGGACGAGCGCGCGCTGACCTCGTGCAGGGCCTGTGCCTCCTGGCGTACGTATTCCTGTGCCGCGCTGCGGCCCTCCCAGACACCGGCGATGGCGAGGCCCAGCACGATGGCGTAGACCACGCCGATCATCATCGTCATGTACTCGATGACATCGGGGGTCTGGGACGGGTCGTCGTCCTCGGGGAGCCGGCGGTTGTTGAGGAGGGCGATGGTCAGGACGACGGCGGTGGCCGCGACCAGGGCGATGGTGAGGACGAGCCATTCCGACATGAGCGTCTCCGGGGGTCATCGGGAACGAGGCCGCAGCACGGCGACGGCGAACACCGCGGGGGCCGTGATCATCAGGGTGAGCGTGACCAGGGAGGTGTGGCGCTCCGGTGCCTTGCGGACCGGGCGGCGGTAGGAGGGAAGCGCCACGGGCGCGGGGGACGGCGGTCGCGCCGACGGCGAGGGCGACGGCGAGCGCGGAGGCGCGGGCCGGGGCGCGGGTGGGGGCGGGGGCGGCGGTGGAGGGGGCGCCGGTTCGGGCTCCGGCTCGGGCGGCGGTGGAGGGGGCGGCGGTGGCGGCGGGGACGGTGCCGGGGGTGGTGGCGGCGGGGGCGGGGCCGGTTTCGGCGTGGGCGTCGGAGTGGGCTCGGGCTCCGGCCCGGCGAAGCAGCCGCCGTCACCGCTGATGGCCACGGCCGAGCCGCCGCCGTCGTCCCCGATGGACGCGTACGCGCAGCTGTCGGCGATCGCCGGGGCGGGGGCGGTCAGCAGCCAGATGAGCGCGACCGCCGCTGTCAGCCGCCAGAAGAGTGATCCGTACACGACGGGGAGCATGTTCCGGGCCGTGCGACGGCACGCCGGACGGCTTCCGGATTCGCCTGATGGAGGGGACCTGGGGCGTTGGGGGTTTGCGGCCCGGGAAGTGCTCTCGGACCCGTCGGCCGAAGGGGCGGGCGGCGCCGGGGCCCTTGGCCGCAGCGAAATGGGACGGGTGCGCGGTGCCATCTCTCTCTGGAAATGGCCGATTGTCGACCCTGCCTCCGGCAATGGCCGCAAAGGAGACGTCACCGGTCGCGAGCATTCGTCGCCGCCGAACGGCCGCGAGGAGCGGGAGCGGAAGGTGACCGGTCGCCGCAACCCCCGTACCCGCATTCCGGACATCGGGCCTGGAGACACCAACGGCCAAGCGGGTGGGGGCACATGAGGCCGGGACCCGGCCGAGTCCGATTTCGCCGGAGCGCCGAAGTAGTCCGGGAGTGAACTATTTGGCCCTTCCCGTTCGCCGAATGTAACTGGCAGCGACGGACCGGTTGCACATGCCACGGGAGTGTGACCAATAACGGACGGCTAATTTCCGTTTCGGCTCGCTCTCCTGGCGGTCGATCAGTAACCTCTGGTCAACACTGACCATGGACATGGCCGGATCGCCGTGGCGACTTGTTGGAGACATCGATGGAGCGTCCCGCCTGGGCACCGCAAGGCATTGACATTTCGGTGCCGAGCGTGTCCCGAATGTATGACTTCTATCTGGGCGGCTCGCACAATTTCGAGGTGGACCGGGAAGCGGCCCGCAAGGCCATGGAGTTCATGCCGGGACTTCCCAAGGCCATGCAGGCGAACCGGGCCTTTATGCGCCGCGCGGTGCGCTACGCGCTGGGCGAGGGTATCGACCAGTTCCTCGACATCGGTTCCGGGATACCCACCTTCGGCAATGTCCACGAGGTCGCCCAGGGGATCGACCCCGCGGCCAAGGTCGCCTATGTCGACCACGACCCGGTCGCCGTCGCGCACAGCCAGGCCGTCCTGGAGGGCAATGACGGCGCGGTGATCGCCGCCGCCGACCTGCGCAGGCCGGCCGAGATCCTTGAACACCCCGAAGTCGGCCAACTGCTCGACTTCGACCGCCCGGTGGCGCTGCTGCTCGTGGCCGTCCTCCACTTCATCGAGGACGCCGACGACCCGCGGTCCGCCGTCGCCGCGCTCCGCGACCTGCTCGCCCCCGGCAGCCTCCTCGTCGTCACCCACGCCGCCTACGAAGGCATTCCGCTGACACGTGAGGAAGCCGGCGGCACCGTCGGGGTCTACCGGAACATCCGCAATCCGCTCGTCATGCGTACGCGCGAGGAGATCAGCCGCTTCTTCGACGGCTACGAACTGGTCGAGCCCGGCCTCGTCGCGATGCCGGAATGGCGCCCCGACAACTCCACAGCGCCCGACAACGAGGACCCGTACGCCTTCTCGGGCATCGCGGGAGTGGGACGCAAGGCGTGAGTACTCCCGCCCAGCCGTCCGCAGGACCGGACGCGGAACCCGACGGCCCCGAGGACCGGCTCCGCAGGTTCGCCACCATCTGGAGCCGGGCCATCTTCCCGTCGACGGCCACCTCGCTGACCCGGCCGGAATTCGAGCGGCACCTGCTGCCGCTCGCCCGCACGCTCAGCGACACCCTGCACGCCCGCCCGTTCGACGCGGCCGCGGCGAACCAGGTGGGCGGCGCGCTCGTCGCGGCACACTGCACGGATCCGGACGCCCTCAGCTCCACGCTCGGCGTCGTCGACTCCTACCTGGTGCTGTACTGCGGCAGCAACGGGCCGTCGCCCCTGACCACCGAGGACAGCCGCTCGCGCTGCGCGCGCATCCAGCACGCGGTCGCGGCCGGCTTCACCCAGGCCCTGCGCGAGCGGACCCTGGCCGAGCAGGAGGCCATCGCCCGCTCGGCGCTCACCGCCCGCACCGACGCCGAACAGGCCCTGCACGCCACCGAGGCACGCTTCCGGGCCGTCTTCAAGGACGCGGCCATCGGTATCGGGATCGCCGACCTCGACGGCAACGTCCTGGAGGTCAACGACACCCTCACCCGGATGTTCGGCGGCCTGGAGAACCACGTCCTCAGCCACCGCGTCAACGAGTGGGTCCACCCCGAGGACTCCCCGCACGTGTGGAGGTTCTACAACGAGCTGGTACGCGGGGAGCGCGAGCACTACCGGGTCGAGAAGCCGTACTACCGCAACGACGGCACCGTCCTGTGGACCAACCTGACGGTGTCTCTGCTGCGCGACTCCGAGGGCCGGCCCGAATACCAGCTGGCCCTGCTGGAGGACACCACCGAGCGCAGGCTGCTCAACCTGCGGCTGCGCTACGAGGCCACCCACGACGCGCTCACCGGACTGCCCAACAGGACCCTCTTCTTCGAGCGCTTGGAGAAAGCGCTCTCAGCGGGTGACGGCAGCCGCTTCGGCCTCTGCTACCTGGACCTGGACGGCTTCAAGGCGATCAACGACAGCCTCGGCCACGCCGCCGGCGACCGGCTGCTGGTCGAGGTCGCGGACCGGCTCCAGAGCTGCGCCACGGCCCCGGGCGAGATGGTGGCCAGGCTCGGCGGCGACGAGTTCGTGGCGCTGACGACGAACTTCGACTCACCGGCCGAGGTCGACGAACTCGCCTGCCGGATCCTCGGCGTGCTCGCCACCCCGATCCGGCTCGACGGGCGCGAGCTGACCGTCCGCGGGTCGATCGGCGTCGTCGAGGGACCCGCGGGCGAACGCAGCGCCGCGGAAGTGCTGCGCAGCGCCGACATCACCATGTACCGGGCCAAGTCGGCCGGCGGCAACCGCTTCGAGCTGGCCGACTCCGAGGCCGATGCCCGCGCCATCACCCGGCACGGCCTGACGACGGCGCTGCCGGCCGCCCTGGAACGCGGCGAGTTCTTCATCGAGTACCAGCCGCTGGTGCACCTCGGCGACGGGACGGTGCACGGCGCGGAGGCGCTGGTGCGGTGGTGCCACCCGCAGCACGGGGTGCTGGGGCCCGACCGGTTCATCGCGCTCGCCGAGCACACCGGGCTGATCGTGCCGCTCGGCCGCTGGGTACTGGAGGAGTCGGTCCGCCAGGCCAACTTCTGGCAGGAGCGGCGCACCGACGGCGGTCCGCTGCGCATCAACGTCAACCTCTCACCGGCCCAGCTGCACCACCCGCAGCTGGTCGCGGAGACCATCGACGTCCTGGAACGCTCGGGCCTGGAAGCGGGCGCGCTCTGCCTGGAGGTCACCGAGTCGGCGCTCATCGGCGCCGACGAGGACCTGCTGAAGCCGCTGCGCCAGCTGGCCGAGATGGGCGTCGACATCGCGCTCGACGACTTCGGCACCGGATACTCCAACCTCGCGAACCTGCGGCGGCTTCCGGTGAGCGTGCTGAAGCTGGACCGCTCCTTCACCCAGGGCATGCAGCACCACCCGGCGGACCCGGTGGACCTGAAGATCGTCGAGGGGATCGTGTCGCTCGCGCACAGCCTCGACCTGGCCGTCACGGTGGAGGGCGTCGAGACCGGCGCACAGGCCGAGCAGCTGCGGCA
Organism: Streptomyces sp. Mut1; assembly: GCF_030719295.1. Lineage (NCBI taxonomy): Bacteria > Bacillati > Actinomycetota > Actinomycetes > Kitasatosporales > Streptomycetaceae > Streptomyces > Streptomyces castrisilvae. The sequence continues at coordinate 7,312,817 of NZ_CP120997.1, forward strand.
GCTGGGCTGCGACACCGCCCAGGGCTGGTACTACGCGCGCCCGGGGGCCCCGGACCGCATCCACTCGCTGCTGCTGGCCGACGCGGTGTGAGCCGGGCGGGCGCGGCCTACGAAGAGGCCGTGTCCGCCCGCCCGGCCAGCAGGACCCGTTGCAGTTCCCGGGCGGCGCGCGGCGGGGCCACGTCGCTGCGGTGCGCCAGCGCGATGGTACGGCGCAGCCCCGGCCGGGCCAGCGGTGTCGTGCGCAGGCCGACGCCCGCCCGGGTGGCGACCATGCTCGGGACGACCGCGATTCCCAGGCCCGCGCGGACGAAGCCGAGCACCGCGTCCATCTCGCCGCCCTCCACCGTGAACGAGGGCTCGAAGCCCTCGGCCCGGCAGGCGGCCACCGTCAGCTCCCGCAGGTCGTAGCCGTGCCGGAACATCACGAGCGGCTCGCCCTGGAGGTCGGCGATCCGGACCCGGCCGCCCTTCCCGGGCCGGGGGCGGTGCGCCGACGAGACGACCACCAGGTCCTCCTGGAGCACCTCGACCGTGGTCAGCGCGGGTGAGGCGGCCGGCAGCGGCAGCACGACCAGCGCCAGGTCGAGCGCCCCGCGCGCCAGCTCCCGTACCAGGTCGTGCGAGCCGCCCTCCTCCAGCAGCAGCCGGATGCCGGGATGCAGGTCGTGGAAGGCGCGCAGCACCTCGGGCAGCAGCCCCGTGCACACGCTGGGCGTCGCGCCCAGCCTGACCCGGCCGCGACGCAGCTGGGCCAGCTCCTGGACCTCGTGCCGAGCGGTGTCGGCGTCGGCCAGGATGCGCCGGGCGAGCGGCAGCAGGGCCTCGCCCGCGTCCGTCAGCGTGATGTTCCCGCGCGCCCGGCTGAACAGCTCGGCGCCCAGCTCGTTCTCCAGAGCCCTGATCTGCTGGGAGAGCGAGGGCTGCGAGACGTGCACCTCCTCGGCGGCGCGGGTGAAGTGCCGGGCCTCGGCGACGGCCACGAAATAGGTCAGCTGCTGGAACTGCATCACCCCACGCTACCGCCTCACATAGGTACAGCCTATGGACATGAGGCATTCCATGTCTTGGACCGATCGGGCCATTCGGCCCTAGCGTCGTGTCCATGGCATTGGCAACCCGGACGGACCGACGGCCGTCCATGACGCGCACGCTCTGGGGCTCGACCGTCGGCAAGAAGGCGATCATGGCCGTGAGCGGTCTGGTCATGCTCCTCTACCTGGTCGTCCACATGATCGGCAACCTGAAGATCTTCTTCGGGGCCGACGAGTTCAACGGCTACGCGCACTGGCTGCGGGTGATGGGCGAGCCGTTCCTGCACCACGAGTGGGCGCTGTGGATCGTGCGCGTGGTGCTCGTCGCGGCCGTGGTGCTGCACGCCGTATCCGCGTACCAGCTCAGCCGGCGCGACCTCAGGGCGCGCCCCAGCCGCTATGTGCACAAGAGGGCGCGCGCGAGCTACGCCACCCGCACCATGCGCTACGGCGGCGTCATCCTGGGCCTGTTCATCGTCTGGCACGTCCTGGACCTCACCACCGGCACCGTGCACTCCGGCGGATTCCAGTCCGGCCACCCGTACCAGAACGTCATCGACACCTTCTCCACCTGGTACGGCAACGCCATCTACATCGTCGCGATGCTCGCCCTCGGACTCCACGTCCAGCACGGGTTCTGGAGCGCCGCGCAGACCCTCGGCGCCGGCCGCGCGAGCCGTGACCGCGTCCTGAAGACCCTCGCCAACGTCCTCGCGCTGGTGCTGACGGTGGGCTTCGTCTCCGTACCCGTCGCCGTCATGACCGGAGTGGTGAGCTGACATGAACGACTACACGCACTACACGACCGGCGAACCCGTCGCCGACACCAAGGCCCCCGAAGGCCCCGTCGCCGAACGCTGGGACACCCGCCGCTTCGAGGCCAGGTTGGTCAACCCCGCCAACCGCCGCAAGCACACCGTCATCGTCGTCGGCACCGGCCTCGCGGGCGGCTCGGCCGGCGCCACCCTGGCCGAACAGGGCTACCACGTCGTCCAGTTCTGCTTCCAGGACTCGCCCCGCCGGGCCCACTCCGTCGCCGCCCAGGGCGGCATCAACGCGGCCAAGAACTACCGCAACGACGGCGACTCGGTCCACCGGCTCTTCTACGACACCGTCAAGGGCGGCGACTTCCGCGCCCGCGAGTCCAACGTGCACCGGCTCGCGCAGATCTCCGTCGAGATCATCGACCAGTGCGTGGCGCAGGGCGTCCCCTTCGCCCGCGAGTACGGCGGCCTCCTCGACAACCGCTCCTTCGGCGGCGTCCAGGTCTCCCGCACCTTCTACGCCCGCGGTCAGACCGGACAGCAACTGCTCCTCGGCGCCTACCAGGCGCTGTCCCGGCAGATCGCCGCCGGCAACGTCGAGCTGCACCCCCGTACCGAGATGCTCGACCTGATCGTCGTCGGCGGAAGGGCGCGCGGCATCGTCGCCCGCGACCTCGTCACCGGGAAGACCGACACCTACTTCGCCGACGCCGTCGTCCTGGCCAGCGGCGGCTACGGAAACGTCTTCTACCTGTCGACCAACGCGATGAACTCCAACGCCACCGCCATCTGGCGGGCCCACCGGCGCGGCGCCTACTTCGCGAACCCCTGCTTCACCCAGATCCACCCCACCTGCATCCCGCGCACCGGCGACCACCAGTCCAAGCTGACCCTGATGAGCGAATCGCTGCGCAACGACGGCCGCATCTGGGTGCCGAAGGCCAAGGGCGACACCCGCCCGGCCAACGAGATCCCCGAGGACGAGCGCGACTACTACCTGGAGCGCCAGTACCCCGCCTTCGGCAACCTGGTGCCCCGCGACATCGCCTCCCGCGCCGCGAAGAACGTCTGCGACGAGGGGCGCGGCGTCGGGCCCGGCGGCCAGGGCGTCTACCTGGACTTCGCCGAGGCCATCGGGCGGATGGGCCGGGCGAAGGTCGAGGAGAAGTACGGCAACCTCTTCGACATGTACGCGCGGATCACCGCGGAGAACCCGTACGAGACGCCGATGCGGATCTACCCGGCCGTGCACTACACGATGGGCGGGCTCTGGGTCGACTACGACCTCCAGACCACCATTCCGGGCCTGTTCGCGATCGGCGAGGCCAACTTCTCCGACCACGGAGCCAACCGGCTCGGAGCGTCCGCGCTGATGCAGGGCCTCGCCGACGGCTACTTCGTCCTGCCCTCCACCATCAACGACTACCTCGCCCGCAACCCGCGGCAGGAGGAGGTCGACGCCTCACACCCCGTCGTCCAGGAGGCTGTCGCCGAGACCGAGGACCGGCTCAGCCTGCTCCTCGCCGTGGACGGCGACCGCACACCCGACTCCTTCCACCGGGAGATCGGCGAACTCATGTGGGAGTACTGCGGGATGGCCCGCACCGAGGAGGGGCTGCGCACCGCGCTCGCCCGCATCCCGCTGATCCGCGAGGAGTTCTGGCGCCGGATCAAGGTCCCCGGCAGCGGCGACGAGTTCAACCAGTCGCTGGAGAAGGCCAACCGCGTCGTCGACTACCTGGAGCTCGCCGAGCTCATGTGCCTCGACGCCCTGCACCGCGCCGAGTCCTGCGGCGGCCACTTCCGCGAGGAGTCCCAGACCCCGGACGGCGAGGCCGCCCGCCGCGACGAGGAGTTCTCCTACGGCGCCGCCTGGGAGTTCACCGGCACCGGCGAGGCCCCCGTCCTGCACAAGGAAGACCTCGTCTTCGAGTACGTCCACCCCACCCAGCGGAGCTACGCATGAAGCTCACCCTGCGCGTCTGGCGCCAGAAGAACGCCGACGCATCCGGAGCCATGTCCACGTACCAGGTGGACGGCATCTCGCAGGACATGTCGTTCCTGGAGATGCTCGACACCCTCAACGAGGAGCTGATCCTCGCCGGTGACGATCCCGTCGCCTTCGACCACGACTGCCGCGAGGGCATCTGCGGCGCGTGCAGCCTCGTCATCAACGGCGATGCCCATGGCCCGGATGGGGTCTCCCCTGCTCAAGCGGGTTCGAGAGCTGGGGGAAGTACGACCACCTGCCAGCTCCACATGCGTGCCTTCCAGGACGGCGACACCATCGACGTCGAGCCCTGGCGCGCCTCGGCCTTCCCCGTCGTCAAGGACCTGGTCGTGGACCGCTCGTCCTTCGACCGGATCATCCAGGCCGGCGGCTACATCTCCGCCCCGACCGGTACGGCTCCCGACGCGCACGCCACGCCCGTGCCCAAGCCGGACGCCGACTTCGCCTTCGAGCACGCCGAGTGCATCGGCTGCGGCGCCTGCGTCGCGGCCTGTCCCAACGGCTCGGCGATGCTCTTCACCTCGGCGAAGGTCAACCATCTGAACGTGCTGCCGCAGGGCGCCCCCGAGCGGGAGACCCGGGTGCTGGACATGGTGGAGCAGATGGACAGCGAGGGATTCGGCGGCTGCACGCTGACCGGGGAGTGCGCCACCGCCTGCCCGAAGGGCATTCCGCTGCCGTCGATCTCGGCCATGAACAAGGAGTGGCTGCGGGCCACCCGCAAGGCGCGCCGCTGAACCGGCCACCGCCTTCCGGCCCCGGAGTCCGCCCGCCTCCGGGGCCGGAAGGCCCGTACGTGTCCCGGCTCAGGACTGGGTGACGGAGAGGTCGTCGGCGTAGACCGTGCCCTGGCCGTACCAGCCGTGTACATAGACCGTCACCGAGCCGCTCGCGCCCGTGGTGAAGGACACCGACTGCTTGGTGTAGCCGCTCGACAGGCCCCAGGTGCTCGCCGTCGCGCCGCCCCGGACACCGAGGTAGGCGTAGTTCCCCTGCACGTAACCCTGAAGCGTGTACGTGGTGTTGGGGGCGAGGGTGAGCGTCTGCGCGCACTCGCCGGTCTGCGAGGAGGTGGCCGCGACGGCCAGCGCGTGCGTACCGCCGTGGACCGGCGTGGAGACGACCGAGCCACCGGACTCACAGGTCCAGGGGCCCAGCGAACCCGTCTCGAAGTCGCCGTTGACCAGCGATCCCGTGCCGCCGCCCGGTCCGGGCACCGTCAGGGTGAACGCCGCCGAGTGGCTGAGCGTGCCGGCGGTGCCGGTCACCGTGACGGTGTACGTGCCCGGGGCGGCCGACGCCGAGGCGCTGAGCGTCAGCGTCGAGGAGCCGCCGGCCGTGACCGAGGTCGGGCTGAGCGTCGCGGTCACCCCGGCCGGGGCGCCGCTCGTGGTCAGCGCGACCGTCTTGGCGGCGCCGGAGGTCACCGCGGTCTTCACGGTCGCGGTGGCCGACTTGCCCGGCTCGACCGTCGCCGACGAGGGGGTGACGGCCACCGAGTAGTCGTCGGTCACGGGACCGCTGCCGCCGCTCGTGAACGGGGCGAAGGTGTGGCTGAAGTACCAGGTGTCCTGCGCGATGCCCGAGCAGGTGTCGCTCCCGCCGGTACCGGGGCAGCCGCCGTTGTCGCGCTGGAGCGCCCAGAACGACAGGGTGCCGACGCCCTTGGAGACGGCCCAGTCGTAGACGGTGGGCGCGTTGGCCGTGGTGAAGGTCTCGGCCGGTCCGTAGTCGTCGATGCCGGGCATCTCGATGATCCCCGTCATGCCCCACAGCTGGGCCTCGGTCTTCGACGGGTACAGCGAGGCCAGCTGGCCCTTCAGGCCGGTGATGGCCGTCTGGGTGTCCTGGGCCATGTCGTGCGAGGCGCCGTCGTAGTAGTCGAACGTCATGAGGTTCACGACGTCGACCTTCGCCCCGTTGGACACCGCGTTCCTCAGCACCGCGAGCCCGCTCTCGGCGAGGCCACGGGTGGTGGTGGGCAGGGTGTACGAGATCTGCAGTGGGCGCCCCTCGGCGGCGGCCCAGTCCTGGACCTTCTTGATCGCCTTGTTGCGGCGGTCGATCCCGGCGCTGTTGTCCAGCGAGTTGTCCTCGATGTCCATGTCGAGGCGGGACACGTCGTAGGTCGAGATGACCTTCTCGTACGCGGCGGCGATCGAGTCGACGTTCGTGCAGCTGTCGGCGATCTCGGTGCCGGTGTTGTCGGCGGTGTAGCCGCCGAAGGACGGGATCACATCGCCACCGCGCGAGCGGATCGTGGCGAAGTCGGCGCCGAACTCGGACTGGGTGATCGGCGTGCTCGAATCACCGTTCCAGTACGGCGTGCAGGAACCACGGTTGTCCGTCTGGATGAAGGCCATGGTCAGGTACTTGGCACCGGACGCCTGTGAGAGCGCGGCCGGGCTGTCCCCGTTCCACGCCTCGAAGTACGGCGCGAAGACATGCGCGGGCAGGGGAGTGGCGGCGGTGGTGGCGGCCTGCGCGCCGGCGCCCGATCCGAGGATCAGACCTGCGGACGCGACGGTGGTGGCCAAGGCGCTCAGGACGGCGCCGAGTGTTCTTGGACGTCTCATGGGGCAGCTCCCAGCGGGGTGGGACAACGGGCGGATTGCCGTGAGGCATGCCCATGATTGGTCTGGACCAGATAACTGTCAACGTTCTTTACTGTTTCATGCCCAGTCGCTTGCCGGAGCCGACAACTCATGCGGCAAATAGGGGAGTTGGTGAGGATTGGGCGATCAGCCCAGACGGAGCGCGGCCCGCAGGTACGGGGCCGTGCGACTCTCCTCGGACCGTGCCACCTCCGCCGGAGGACCCGCCGCCACGATCCGGCCGCCCCGGTCGCCGCCACCCGGCCCGAGGTCGATCACCCAGTCGGCGCCCGCGACCACGGCCATGTCGTGTTCCACGACCACCACGGTGCCGCCCGAGTCGACCAGCCCGTGCAACTGCCGCATCAGCACCTCGACATCGGCCGGATGCAGCCCCGTCGTCGGCTCGTCCAGCAGATACAGCGTGTGGCCCCGGCGGGCCCGCTGAAGCTCGGCCGCCAGCTTGATCCGCTGCGCCTCGCCGCCGGACAGCTCCGTCGCGGGCTGCCCGAGCCGCAGATAGCCGAGCCCCACGTCCAGCAGCGTGCCCAGGCTGCGCGCGGCGGCCGGGGTGTCCGCGAGGAAGTCCGCCGCCGCCTCCACCGTCAGATCGAGCACGGAGGCGATGTCCAGCCCCCGCAGCGTGACGTCGAGCGTGGCGGGGTTGTAGCGCGCGCCGTGACAGTCCGGGCAGGGGGCGTACGTACTCGGCAGAAACAGCAGCTCCACCGAGACGAACCCCTCGCCCTGGCACGTCTCGCACCGCCCGCCCGGCACGTTGAACGAGAACCGCCCGGCCCGGTAGCCGCGCTCCCGGGCCAGGGGCGTCTGCGCGAACAGCTTGCGCACCACGTCGAAGAGCCCGGTGTACGTGGCCAGGTTGGACCGGGGCGTACGGCCGATCGGCCGCTGGTCGACCTGGACCAGCCGGTCCACCGCCTCCAGCCCCTCCGCCCGGACGCACCCCGTCACCGGCTGCTCCGGCTCCGACTCCTCGGCTCCGGCGGCCCGCCGGTCGGCCGCCGCGCCCGCCAGCACCTGCCCCACCAGCGTCGACTTGCCGGACCCGGACACCCCGGTGACCGCCGTGAACACCCCGAGCGGGAAAGCCGCGTCCACCCCGCGCACGTTGTGCCGCTCCACCCCGTGCAGCCGCAGCCACCCCGAGGGCGCGCGCACCGCACGTACCGGGGCGGGGCCGTCGTCGAGGAGGAAGCGCCGGGTCGCGGACTCCGCGACGTCGGCGAGCCCGGCCGGCGGACCGCTGTGCAGCACCCGGCCGCCGTGCTCACCGGCCAGCGGACCCACATCCACCAGCCAGTCCGCCCGCCGCACCACGTCCATCTGGTGCTCCACCACGAAGACCGTGTTGCCCGCCTCCTTCAGCCGGCCCAGCACCGCGAGCAGCGACTCGGTGTCCGCCGGGTGCAGGCCCGCGGACGGCTCGTCCAGGACGTACACCACACCGAAGAGGCCCGACCGCAGCTGGGTCGCCAGCCGCAGCCGCTGGAGCTCGCCGGAGGAGAGCGTGGGAGCCGTGCGGTCCAGACTCAGGTAGCCGAGCCCGAGCTCGGTGACCGTCCCGATCCGGGCCAGCAGGTCCGCAGTCAGGACCCGGGCGGTCTCCCCACCGCCCGTCGCCGTGAGCACACCGGCGAGTTCGGTGAGCGCGAGGCCCGCCAGCTGCGCGATCGTACGGCCCGCGAAGGTCACCGCCAGGGCCTCCGGCCGCAGCCGGCTGCCCCCGCAGGCCGGGCAGGGCTCGCTGGTCAGGAAGCGCTCGGCCTTCGCCCGCAGGGTGGCGCTCCTGGAATCGGCGAAGGTGTGCATCACATAGCGGCGCGCGCTCATGTACGTGCCCTGGTAGGGGCGTTGGATGCGGCCCGCCTCGCGCACCGGATGCACGGTCACCACCGGCTGCTCGTCGGTGAACAGGATCCACTCCCGGTCGGCGGGATCGAGCGCGCGCCACGGCCGGTCCACGTCGTAACCGAGGGCGTCCAGCACATCGCGCAGGTTCTTGCCCTGCCAGGCGCCCGGCCAGGCGGCGATCGCCCCGTCCCGGATCGACAGGTCCGGGTCCGGGACCAGCAGCTCCTCGCTGGTGCGGTGGACCCGTCCCAGGCCGTGGCATTCGGGGCAGGCGCCGGCGGCGGTGTTCGGGGAGAACGCGTCCGAGTCCAGCCGCTCCGCGCCCCTCGGATAGTCCCCGGCCCGGGAGAACAGCATCCGCAGCGAGTTGGACAGCGTCGTCACCGTACCCACGGAGGACCGCGCGCCGGGCGCCGACCTGCGCTGCTCCAGCGAGACGGCGGGCGGCAGTCCGGTGATCTCGCCGACCGCGGGCGCGCCGACCTGGTGGATCAGCCGCCTGGCGTACGGGGCGACGGACTCGAAGTAGCGGCGCTGGGCCTCCGCGTAGATCGTGCCGAAGGCGAGCGAGGACTTGCCGGAACCGGAGACCCCGGTGAAGACGGTCAGGGTGTCGCGGGGGATGTCGACGTCGACATCGCGCAGGTTGTGCTCGCGGGCGCCGCGGACCCGGACGTACGGATCGTGAGGGGAGGTCATGGGGGAGGAGGTCTCCGTACGCTCGGTATCGAACTGTTCGTGCCGGCCGGTGCCGCGCCGGTTCGCCGGACACCGCGGCCCCTTGGTTTGCTGGCCGTATGCGAAACGACGCCCGGCCGCTGGCCGTATTCGATCTCGACGGTACGCTCGCCGACACCGCCCACCGCCGGCACTATCTGGAGGGCCGCCGCCGGGACTGGGCCGGCTTCTTCGCCGCCGCGGTGGACGACCCGCCGCTGGCCGAAGGCGTACGGCTGGCGCTGAGCAGTGCGCGGGAGTGCGAGGTCGTCTACCTCACCGGGCGGCCCGAGCGGTGCCGCAAGGACACCGTCGCCTGGCTGGCGCGGCAGGGGCTGCCCGAGGGTGCGCTGCACATGCGGCGCAACGACGACCGCCGGCCGGCCCGGCGGACCAAGCTGGAGATCCTTCAGCGGCTCGGCCGCGACCGTACGGTGCGGATGCTGGTCGACGACGACGAGCTGGTCTGCGACGCCGCGGAGCTGGCCGGAATCCGCGTGGTGCGCGCCCGGTGGACGCCGGCGTCACCCGCGCTGAAGGACGCACAGGAGCGCGAGGGCCGTACCTGATCCGGCCAAGTGCGCCGCACCCGCCCGGTCGCCGTGCGCGCCCCGCTCGCGTCACTGCGGGTCATCGAGGCGGAAGCCCACCTTCAGGCCGACCTGGTAGTGCGCGATTCGGCCATCTTCGATCTGTCCGCGCACCTGGGTGATCTCGAACCAGTCGAGATTGTGCAACGTTTCCGAGGCTCTTGCGACGCCGTTGCGGATGGCCTCGTCCACGCCCTCCTGGGAGGTTCCTACGATTTCAGTGACGCGATACGTGTGGTTTGACATGGAATGTCTCCTCTCGCCCTTACCAAGGTGCCCTACCTCGGCCCGGTTCGCGAGGGGTCGCGGAGGTCCCGCATGTCCGGAACGGCCCTTGACCAAAGTATTGGTCCATACCAAAATCCAGCCACGCCCGTGCGAGCGCAGCCCGCAGTCCCCCCACACCGGGTCCGCAATTTCGTCCTGCCGTTCCGCAGAAGGTGACTCCGTGAAAAACCGCATGCTCGTCGGAGCTGTTGCCCTGATTTCCACTGTTGCGCTGGGCGGGTGCGGCATGATCCCGGGATCAGGCGGCTCCGGCAGCAAGAAGGTGACGATCTGGCTGATGAAGGACAGCGTGACCGCCGACTTCCTGGACCGCTTCAAGAAGTCGTACGAGGACGAGCACTCATCGGTCGAGCTGGAATTCAAGATCCAGGAATGGGGCGGCATCGGCCCGAAGGTTCTTGAGGCGCTGGGCGGAAAGGACACGCCCGATGTCATCGAGGTCGGCAACACCCAGGTCGCCCAGTACGCCGCGAGCGGCAACCTGCGCGACCTGACCCTGGAATCCATGCGTGACCTGGGAAGCGAGGACTGGCTGCCCGGTCTCGCCGAGCCGGGGAGCATCGGCGGCGTCCAGTACGGAATCCCGTGGTACGCGGCCAACCGCGTGGTCATCTACAACAAGGACCTCTTCGAGGACGCGGGCATCAAGAACCCGCCGAAGACGCGCGCCGAGTGGATCGAGGACAGCGAAAAACTCAACCACGACGGAAACCAGGGCATGTATCTGCCGGGGCAGAACTGGTATGTGCTGGCCGGGTTCATCTGGGACGAGGGCGGGCAACTCGCCTCCGACAAGGAAGGCGACTGGCAGGGCACTCTCGACAGCCCCGCCGCGCTCAAGGGCATGGAGTTCTATTCGCAGCTCCAGGCGCTGGGCCAGGGCCCCAAGGACGCCGACGAGGAAAAGCCCCCGCAGGCGGATGTGTTCGCCGAGGGGAATGTCGCCCAGATCATCTCAACCCCCAGTACCGCGACGCTGATCGAGAAGACGAACCCCGAACTCAAGGGCAAACTGGGCTACTTCCCCATTCCGGGCAAGACCTCGAAGGCGCCCGGCTCGGTGTTCACCGGCGGCTCCGACCTGATCGTCCCGCAGAAGGCCGACCAGCGCAGCGCGGGGTACGAGGTGATCAAGGCGCTGGCCGGCGCCAAGTGGCAGGAGGAGCTGGCGAAGACCATGAGCTACGTGCCCAACAAGCCCTCCCTCGCCCATGTCATCGAGGGCGAGGAGAGCACCGCCGCGATGGCCGAGGGTGCCACGCAGGGCCACGCGACCCCGAACTCCTCGCAATGGGCGGCGGTCGAGGCCGACAACCCGATCAAGCCCTACATGACGGCGGTCCTCCAGGGCGGGGACCTGCGGACCGAGGCGAAGGACGCCTCCGAGAAGATCACCGCGCTGCTCATCGGCAGCTGACCGGGCCGGGCGAGCCGGCCGGCGGCGCGGGGCGGGACCGGGTGGACGACCGGTCCCGCCCCGCGCCTCGCCCCGCTCAGTCCACCGTCGCCAGCGACAGCGCGAACCTGTCCCCGGAATCCGTCCACCAGTGGGTCAGCCGCAGCCCCGCACCGGCCAGCTCACGGCGCACACCGTCCTCACGGAACTTCGCGGACACCTCCGTGCGCAGCTCCTCACCCGCGTCGAACGGCACCACCAGATCCAGCTGCGGGATCTTCACGGTCAGCGCCCGGCGGGCCCGCAGCCGCATCTCGATCCACTCCTCGCGCGGATTCCACCGGGCCACATGCTCGAAGTCGTCCGGCGAGAAGTCCGCCCCCAGCTCCCGGTCGACGACCGACAGCACATTGCGGTTGAACGCGGCGGTCACCCCCGCCGCGTCGTCGTACGCCGCCACCAGCACCTCCTCGTCCTTCACGAGATCCGTGCCGAGGAGCAGCGCGTCACCGGGCGCCAGCAGCGAGCGCACCGACTCCAGGAACACCGCCCGCTCCCCGGGCAGCAGATTGCCGAGCGTGCCGCCCAGGAACGCCACCAGCCGGGGCCCGGGGGTGTCGGGCAGCGAGAGCCCGGCGGTGAAGTCGGCGATCAGCGCGTGCACCGACAGCTGCGGCCGCTCGGCCAGCAGGGCGTCCGCGGCGCCGCGCAGCGCGCTCTCACTGACGTCGACCGGCACGTAGGTGTCCAGGCCGGGCAGCGCGTCCAGCAGGAACCGGGTCTTCTCCGAGGAGCCCGAACCCAGCTCGACCAGGGTGCGGGCCCCGGACGCGGCGGCGATCTCGGCGGCCCGGCCGCTCAGGATCTCCCGCTCGGCACGCGTCGGGTAGTACTCGGGGAGCCGGGTGATCTCCTCGAACAGCTCGCTGCCCCGGGCGTCGTAGAACCACTTGGGCGGCAGTGTCTTCGGCTGCCGGGTCAGGCCGTGCAGCACATCGGCGCGCAGCGCCGCGTCCGTCGCGTCCACCGGCAGGGTGCGGGTCAGCAGGAAGGGACTCACGCGTGGGGCTCCTTCAGGGGGGTGAGCAGGACATCGGCACTGGTCGCGGTCAGCAGGGTGCGGTCGGGGACCTCGCACCAGCGCGGATCGTCGTCGTACGGCTCCGAGGCGACGACCGTGTGCCGGCCGGGCTCGGACAGATGCCACAGGGTGTCGCCCCAGGCGGTCGCCACGATGGTGCGGCCGTCGGTGAGCAGCAGGTTGAGCCGGGAGCCGGGGGCGGCCTCCGCGACCTCCAGGACGGTGTCCGCCACGGCCTGGGGGAGCGCGTCGCCCGCCGCGAGCCGGTGCCGCACCAGGGCCCACACCAGGGCGGAGTCGCTGCGGGCGGTGAGCCGCAGCAGCTCGGCCGGGGGCAGGGTGGCCGCCAGGGCCGCCGCCGAGCCGGGCCAGTCCTTCAGCGCCCCGTTGTGGCTGAACAGCACGTCGCCCGCGGCGAACGGCGCGGCCGCCGCCTCACCGTCCGGGTCGGCCGCGGTCGCGTCCCGGACCGCGGCGAGCAGGGCGTGGCTGCGGACCACCCGGGCCAGATCGGCGAAGGTCTGGTCGCCCCACACGGGCCCCCGGCGGCGGTACCGGCCGGGAACGGGGTCGCCGTCCGCGTACCAGCCGACCCCGAAGCCGTCGGCGTTGACCGTCCCGTACCGTTGCCGGCGCGGCGCCCAGGACTGCCGCACCAGGGAGTGCGCCGGCCGCGTCAGCACCTCGCCCAGGGCCACCGGCTGCCCCAGGTAGGCGATATGGCGGCACATCAGAGGTCCCTCGCGGTCCGGAAACCGGAGAAGATCTGCCGCCTGACCGGCAGGTCCCAGTTGCGGAACGTACCCCGGCAGGCCACCGTGTCCACCGCGAACGAGCCGCCCCGCAGCACCTTGTGCCCGGGGCCGAAGAACACCTCCGAGTACTCGCGGTACGGGAACGGCGCGAACCCCGGATAGGGCAGGAAATCGCTCGCCGTCCACTCCCACACGTCACCGATCAGCTGCCCCGCCCCGCACGGCGCCCGCCCGGCCGGATACGCCCCCGCGGGCGCCGGCCGCAGATGGCGCTGACCGAGATTGGCGTGGACCGGGGCCGGGTCCTCGTCGCCCCACGGATAGCGGCGGGAGCGTCCGGAAGTGGGGTCGTGCCGGGCCGCCTTCTCCCATTCCGCCTCCGTGGGCAGGCGGCGGCCCGCCCAGCGCGCGTACGCGTCGGCCTCGTACCAGCTCACGTGCAGGACCGGCTCGTCGCCCGGCACCGGCTCGGTCACCCCGAAGCGGCGGCGCAGCCACTGACCGGCCTCCCGGTGCCAGAACAGCGGGGCCTCCAGCGCGTGTTCGCGGACCATCGCCCAGCCCTCGGGCGCCCACCAGCGCCGCTCGCCGTATCCGCCGTCCTCGATGAACGCCCGGTAGGCGCCGCAGGTCACCGGGGCGGTGTCGATGTGGAAGCCGGGGACCTCCCGGCGGTGCGCGGGGCGCTCGTTGTCGAGCGCCCACGGTTCGGTCGACGTACCCATGGTGAACGGGCCCCCGGGCACCAGCACTTCGGCGGACAGCACCGGGGCGTCCACCGCGCGGGGCGGCTCGGGCGCCGTCAGCGCCACCGGCCCCGAACGCAGCTGATGGGTGATCAGCATCGTTTCGTCGTGCTGCTGTTCGTGCTGGGCGATCATCCCGAAGGCGAAGGCGGACCGCACCAGTGCGGCGCCCCCGTCGAGCGGAGTGGATTCGAGCACGTCCAGCGCCCTGCCGCGTACCTCCGAGGCGTACGAACGGGCCTCGGACGGCGCCAGCAGCGGGAGCGAGGGACGGGTGGCACGCGGGTGCTCGAAGGCGTCGTACAGGCCGTCGATCTCCGGGCGCATCGCCTCCCGGCCCGCGACGCCGCGCAGCAGCCACAGCTCTTCCTGATTGCCGATGTGCGCGAGGTCCCACACCAGCGGGGACATCAACGGCGAGTGCTGAGCGGTCAGTTCGTGGTCGTCCACGCTGTCGGTGAGGAGCGTGGTGCGCTTGCGGGCGGTGAGCAGCGCGGCGAGAGCCCGCTCGCGCAGCGCCTCGGCGTCCCCGGTGTGCGGGGGAGCGGGGGATTCGGTCATGACAGGGTCCCCTTCGGATGGTCCGGGCGGTGGGCCGGGCCCGTGGTGAGCAGGTCGCGCAGATCGTCGGCCGGGCATCTGCCACGGGCGACGTAGCGGTCGTGGAAGCCGGCCACGGCGTCCACCACCGCCCGGGACGCGCCGATCCTGGGCAGCGCCTCCAGGGCGAGCGCGAAGCAGACGGCAGCCGCCTGGCGCAGCTCCGGATCGGTCAGTCCGTCGCGGGCGGCGGCCGTCCAGAGCGGATTGCGCGGGGCGGCCGAGGCACCCGCGGTCTCGGCCAGCGGCTTCACGGCGCGGTAGACGGTCTCGGCGGCCTCGGGGTCGTCGAACAGGGCGGTCGTGACGGCGAGCGGCACGATCCAGCCGCCGTCACCGGGCTGCGCGTCGATCATGCGCAGCTCCAGGTGTCCGCGCGGCCGGACCGGCGGGAACAACGTGGTGATGTGGTAGTCGAGGTCACCCCGGTCCGGGCGGCGTCCGGGCAGCCCCGAGCGGATCCAGTCCCGGAAGGCGAGCCCCTCCGGCACGGCCCACGGACCCTCGCCCCGGACACACAGCACCGGCGTGTCCAGGACATGCGCGGTCCAGGCGTCGCGCGGCGGCAACGCATCGCAAGGCGCCAGCGTCCGTGACGCGTCCAGGTCGGCCCACAGGGACTGGCGCGTCGACCGCCAGGGTGTCGGCGCGCCCCGCTGGAACGGCGAGTTGGCGAAGGCCGCCACCAGCACCGCGCCCAGCACATGGGCCAGCTGCCAGCGCCGCGCGTACCCGAGCGGCCCCGGCTCCTCCTCCCCGGCGTCCAGGCAGACCTGGACCGAGGCGGTGGTGCACATCATGGCGCGGCCGGCCGGCCCCCGCCGGTCGAACGCGCTCTCCATGGCCTCGTACCGGGGCTCGCGCAGGACCCGGCGCGGTGACTGCCACGGATCGACGCCCATACCGGCGGGGACGAGACCCAGCCGGGCGAGGGCGGCCCGTACGGCGACGAGATCGGCGGCGGTGTCATCGACACACGCCATCAGGGAAGCGGCGGGGCGCGAGCTGAGCTCCAGCTGTCCGCCGGGTTCGAAGGTGAGCGCCGCACTCAGGGGCAGCGCCCGGACGGCCGTTGCGGCCGCCTCCAGCAGGTGGGGCGGGACGGGGCGGTGGGGGTGTTCACGATCGTGCAGAAGCCATTCGAGTTCGACTCCCACGGTGCGCGGCGGTCCCGTCTTGAAGCAGATGCCGCGCAGTAAATCCTCCGCCTCGCCCTCGCCGATGGGCGGGGCCGGAGCGGGCGGACCGTGGCCGCCGGGTGTGTCGGATGACATGCCGGGCCTCCTTCTTCCGGTGCGTCCGTCCTACCCAAACCCCTGTAAAGGGATCGCACAAGAGTGCCCTGTGCGCCGAATATTGGGTTGCGTCTCCTGCGGAGGGGCGTCGACCATGCCCCGTATGCACCTTAAGGGGGAGAGGCCGTGAGCGCCCGGCTGCGCGGCATCGCGCGGGAGACCGAAGCCATCGTCCGGGCGGGTTCCTACCGCACCGCACAGGGCCGCGACATCAGTATCGAACGTGCCCTGACCGCCGCGCTTTCGGGCACCCGTCTGTACGGCCCCGAGCCGGTGCCCGTCGCCGTGCTCGACCGCGACCGGGCCCCGGACATCGAGGTAACGGGCGAGAGCAGCCTGCGGGCGGCCGCCCGGATGACCGCCGAGCGGCCCGGCAAGGTGGCTGTCCTGAACTACGCGTCCGCCCGCAACCCCGGCGGCGGCTACCTCAACGGCGCCCAGGCGCAGGAAGAGGCCCTGTGCCGGGCATCCGCCCTGTACGCCACGCTGCTGCGGGCCCCCGAGTACTACGCCCACCACCGCGCCGAACGCGGCGCGTTCTACACCGACCGGGTCATCCACTCACCGGGCGTGCCCGTCTTCCGCGACGACCGCGGCCGGCTGCTCGACACCCCGTACGCGGCGGGCTTCCTGACCTCGCCCGCGCCCAACGCCGGAGTGATCCGCGCCCGGACCCCGCAGGAGGCGCACCGCATCCCCGCCGCGCTCGCCGCCCGCGCGGAACGGGTGCTGGAGGTCGCGGCCGTACGCGGCTACCGCCGGCTGGTCCTGGGCGCCTGGGGATGCGGCGTCTTCCGCAACGACCCCGCCGAGGTGGCCGGCGCGTTCCGCGCGCTGCTCACCGGGGAGGGCCGGTTCGCGGGCCACTTCGAGCAGATCGTGTTCGGCATCCTCGGCCGCGACGACACCTCACCGACGAAGACCGCGTTCGAGCGCGTCTTCGCCCAGTGGTGTGAACCCTCACCCTGACGTCCAGGGTGAGGGCCGCCACCGTCACGACCAGCCGTAGCGCTCCCTCAGCCGCCCGACGACCAGGTCGAACCTGTCCCGGTCCAGGGCGCACGCCTCGCGCCGCATCCCGTCCTCGTGCACCCGCAGCACCCGGTCCAGGTCCACCCACGACTGGCGCCCCGAGCTGTCCCAGGGGCCGGCGCCCAGCGCCACCCACTCGCGGTCCCGGTCGTGCTGCTTGCTGGACAGCTGCACGGCCAGCAGCGTGCCCGCCGCCTCCCGCGCCACCACCAGCACCGGACGGTCCTTGCCGCGCCCGTCGTTCTCCTCGAAGGGCACCCAGGTCCAGACGATCTCCCCGGGATCGGGGTTGCCGTCCCGGTCGGGGGCGTAGGAGGTGCGGACCGGGCCCACATCGCGCGGCTCGGCCTCCGCGGTGGCGGTGGAACCCGAGCGGCCGGGGAAGGCGGCCGGATCGTCATGGCTGTCGGTGCGGTGCTGGATCGTCATCGCAACACCGTAGAACCTGGCCCGCCGTCCGTGCGGAGCGGGGCGGGCACGGGGCCATGGCGTCCGGGGATCTCCAGGTCTGCGAGACTGCCCGCTGCCATGAGTCAGTTATCCGAGCAGCCCACCGAAGGCCCCGTACCGACCAGCGCCGATGTGGCGCGACTGGCCGGCGTCTCCCGGGCCACCGTCTCCTACGTCCTCAACAACAACGCGCACGTCCGGATCAGCGAGCCGACCCGCCGCCGGGTACGGGAGGCCGCCGACGAACTCGGCTACGTACCCCACGCGGCGGCCAGGACCCTGCGCGCGGGCCACTCCCGCATGGTGCTGCTGCCCACCGGCAACATGCCCACCGGGCCCCTGCATCTGCGCTTCCTGCACGAACTGGAGGCGGGGCTGCGGCACCTCGACTACACGGTCGTCCAGTACGGCTCCCTCGGGCTCGGCGCCGACGACGCGGCCCGCGCCTGGGCCGAACTCCGCCCGGCCGCCGTCATCGTGCCGGGATCCGTCCCCCTCGCCCCGCAGGGCATAGCCGTGCTCCGGCGCTCCGGAGCCAAGGCCGTCATCACCCTGGGGCCCCAGCCGGTCGAGGGCGCCCACGCCCTGATCATGGATCAGCGTGAGGTCGGCGGCTGCGCGGTGCGCCATCTGCTGGAGCGCGGCCGGCGCCGCATCGGCGTGGTGATGCCCGACGACCCGGGCGCCGCCGTGTTCGCCGCTCCACGCCTGGCCGGGGCCCGCGCGGCGGCGATGACCGGGGGCGGCCGGATCGAGGCGCTTTCGCTGCGCTACGACGAGGAATCGGCGGCGACGCTGGCCGCCCGATGGCCCGAACTCGGCCTGGACGCCGTGTTCGCGTACGACGACACCTACGCGATGCTCCTGATGCGGGCGTTGCAGGACGTGGGGGTCCGGGTGCCGGCCGACGCCGCCGTGGTGGGCGCCGACGACTCCATGCTCGGGCGGCTGCTGCGGCCCCGGCTCAGCAGTGTGCGGATGGAACTGGCGACGGCGCAGCCGCTGGCGGACCTGGTGGACCGCCTGGTACGGCATCCGAGGACCCCGCCCGAGCGCCACGACCTGCTGCGGGCGCGGCCGGTGCGGCGGGAATCCAGCTGAGTGCGTGCGCCCGCGCGGCACTGTGCGCGGGCGGCCCTGCGCCTTGAGCGCGCCGCATCCGATGCCGCGCGCTGATCCACCAGTAATCGCGGGACAGCCCTTAGCGTCATGACCATGAGCCATCCGCAGAGCTACGAAATCCTCATCGTCCCCGAGTTCACCGACGACAAGGCCCCCGGGACCGAGGGAGCCCGGGGCGACGCCACCGGCTCCAGCGTCCGGGGCGCGGCGGCCAAGGGCTCCGACGGCGGGGGCCCCGGCGCCGCCATCCGCTCCGCCGTCGTGACCGCCACCGGCGAGACGGGCGAGACCGGCTACCCGCGCTACGCGGGCGAGGGCATGGTCGCGGACATCGACCCGAGGACGCAGTCCGTGGAAGGCCTGCTCATCGACGGTTCGGAACTGGCCTACGGACTTGCGGCGCGCATCGCGGAACGCGACCGCACCCCGCGTGAAACGGACGGCTGAGGCCGCCCGCCCCTCGTCCGCCGTCCCGGTCCACGACCGGAACCGGCCGATACACGAGCGGTACCGACCGGTTCACCGGCCGGTACGCGCGACGCCGGAAGGGGCGGCGGTTACTGCTGCCCCTCCTGCTGCGCCTTCTGCTCGGCCTCGATGGACTTGCGGACCTCGTCCATGTCCAGCTTCCGGGCCTGGCCGATGACGTCCTCGAGCGCCGCCTCCGGCAGCGCGCCGGGCTGGGAGAAGACCGCCACGTTGTCCCGGACGATCATCAGCGTGGGGATCGACCGGATCTCGAAGGCCGCCGCGAGCTCCTGCTGGGCCTCGGTGTCCACCTTGGCGAAGACCAGATCCGTATGACGCTCGGATGCCGAGTCGTAGACCGGGGCGAACTGCCGGCACGGGCCGCACCAGGAAGCCCAGAAGTCGATCAGTACGAACTCGTTGTCGCTGACGACCTGGTCGAAGTTTTCCTTGGTGAGCTCTACGGTGCTCATGCGTTGCTACCTCTTCCTCTGCCCGTATGAGACGTGTCCCGGACAACGGTGCCCGGACTCGCGCTATTCCGCCTGCCCATGTGGCCGCGACCCACACCCCCGGACATCATGGACGCATGACACATGCTGCGGAGCCTGCCGTGTACGACGTCGTGGTCATCGGTGCGGGTCCGGTGGGTGAGAACGTGGCGGACCGGGCGCGGGCCGCCGGGCTGAGCGCCGCCGTCGTCGAGTCCGAGCTGATCGGCGGCGAGTGCTCCTACTGGGCCTGCATGCCCAGCAAGGCCCTGCTGCGCCCGGTCGTCGCCCGAGCGGACGCCCGCCGCGTCCCCGGCCTCAGCGGCGCCGTGCAGGGGCCGCTCGACTCCGCCGCCGTCCTCGCCCACCGCGACGACTACGCCTCGCACTGGAAGGACGACGGCCAGGTCGCCTGGCTCGACGGGATCGGGGCCGCCGTCTTCCGCGGCCACGGCCGGCTGACCGGACCCAAGGAGGTCACCGTCACCGCGCCCGACGGCACGGAACACCGCCTCACCGCCCGGCACGCCGTCGCCGTCTGCACGGGCACCCGGGCCGTGGTCCCCGGCCTGCCCGGGGTCGAGGACGCCCGCCCCTGGACCAGCCGTGAGGCGACGAGCGCCAAGGCGGTGCCCGGCCGGCTCGTCGTCGTCGGCGGGGGAGTCGTCGGCGTGGAGATGGCGACGGTGTGGGCCGCCCTCGGCTCCGAGGTGACCATGCTGGTGCGCGGCAAGGGGCTGCTCCCCCGAATGGAGCCATTCGCGGGCGAGCTGGTCGCGGAGGCGCTGACCGAGGCCGGCGCCGACATCCGTACGGGCGTGTCGGCCACCTCCGTCCGCCGTGCGGGCCCGGACGGTCCGGTCACCGTGGGACTCGACAACGGCGAGAGCGTCGAGGCCGACGAGGTCCTCTTCGCCACCGGCCGCGCCCCGCGCACCGACGACCTCGGCCTGGAGACGGTCGGCCTGGAACCCGGCTCGTGGCTCACCGTGGACGACAGCTGCCTGGTCGAGGACACGGACTGGCTCTACGCGGTCGGCGACGTGAACCACCGGGCGCTCCTGACCCACCAGGGCAAATACCAGGCACGCATCGCGGGCGCCGCGATCGCCGCCCGCGCCCAGGGGACGCCGCTGGACACCGGCCGCTGGGGCGCCCACGCGGCGACCGCCGACCACGCGGCCGTCCCGCAGGTCGTCTTCACCGACCCGGAGGCCGCCTCGGTGGGCCTCACCCTGGCCGAGGCGGAAGAGGCCGGTCACCGGGTCCGTGCCGTCGACTTCGACCTCGGGTCCGTGGCCGGGGCCGGGCTCTACGCGGACGGCTACCGGGGCCGCGCCCGCATGATCGTGGACCTCGACCGCGAAGTCCTGCTGGGCGTCACGTTCGTCGGCCCCGGCATCGGTGAACTCCTCCACTCGGCGACGACGGCCGTCGTGGGCGAGATCCCCATCGCCCGGCTCTGGCACGCGGTGCCGGCCTACCCGACGATCAGCGAGGTCTGGCTCCGGCTGCTGGAGACCTACCGGGGCTGACGAGCCGCGTGAGGCGTGTCGTGTGTCAGCCGGCCCGCTCCGGTGCGAGCGGCCGGCCGCAGCGCAGGTTCCACCGCCCCGAGCGGCCGCTGAGTTCCGTCAGGGTCAACGGGGCGACATCGAGCCGCCAGAACGCCTGGGGCGGCAGTGCCAGCGCGTGGACCAGCGCCGCCCGCACCAGGGACGGCTCGGCGACGGCCAGCACCCGGCCGTCGCCTCCCCCGCCCCCGTCGCCGCTCCCGCCGCCGTCGTGCAGTGAGTCGAGCCAGGCGCCCGCTCTGGCGCACAGGCCGAGCAACGACTCGCCGCCGTGCGGGGCGGCGGCGGGGTCCGCCAGCCAGGCCGCCACCGCTTCCGGTTCGCGCGTACTCACCGCGTCCAGCCGGGCACCCGCCCACCGCCCCAACGCCCATTCGGCCAGGGCGGGTTCGCCGTCCGACCGGAGCCTGAGGGCCTCGGCGGTCAGGGCGCACCGCTGGGACGGCCCGTGCACGGCGCGGTCCGCGGCGGGCACCTGAGGGGCGGCGAGCCGCGCCGCCTCGACGCCGGAGGCGTCGAGCGCGGAGTCACCGGCGAACCGGGCCTCGCGCAGCGCCGCGTTCATCGCCGGTGAGATCAACATCACCCGTACCGTCATACCCGCCCTCAACTCCCCGAACAGTGGCCACACGGCCAAGCACACCATGGCATCCGGGGCCTTCGGGCGGTCCGGACGGGCCATGGCGGACGTCCGTGTCCAGGGGGTATGGTCTCGGCGACATGACGAGGGTGTGACGGAAGTCCGGTGAGAATCCGGCACGGTCGCGCCACTGTGTACCCGCACGCCCGCGGGAAGTCAGACCCAGCACCTTCGTCTCAGGCACCACGATCGGGACGCGTGTTCCCACAGGAGGTTCTGCCATGGCGCAGACTGCTGCCCCCGCCACCGGCGCATCCGCCATCACCCCCATCTCCCTGAAGGCCCTTGCCCCTTGGGCGGTCTTCTTCGGCATTCTCATGCTGGTCCTGCTCTACTTCGTCGGCGCCGAGCAGGGTGCCACGGCCGTCATCTCGGGCGAAGGCGTGCACGAGTGGGTCCACGACGGCCGCCACCTCCTCGGTTTCCCCTGCCACTGACCTGCCTGCTGATCCAGGGGAATCCCTCATGAACTCCATATCTGTCAGAGCCCTGCTGGTCCGCGGCATGCTGGCCGGACTGGTCGCGGGTGCGCTCGCGATGCTCGTCGCGTACTTCCTCGGCGAGTCCCGGGTGGACGCCGCCATCGCGCTCGAAGAGGCCGCCCACAGCGGCCACGGCCACGACCACGGCGCCGCCGAGGAACTCGTCAGCCGGAGCATGCAGTCCACCGCGGGCCTGGCCACCGGTGTACTCGTGTTCGGCGTGGCCATCGGCGGCATCGCCGCGCTCGTCTTCTGCTACGCCCTCGGCCGGATGGGCCGGTTCGGCCCGCGGGCCACGGCCGCGCTGATCGCGGGTGCGGCCCTGCTGAGCGTGTACATCGTGCCGTTCCTGAAGTACCCGGCCAACCCGCCGGCCGTCGGCAACCCCGACACCATCGGCAAACGCACCGTGCTGTTCTTCCTCATGGTCGCCCTCAGTGTGCTGCTCGCCGTCGCCGCGGTCATCATCGGCAAGCGGCTCGCGCCCCGCCTGGGCAACTGGAACGCGACGGTCGTGGCGGCAGCCGGCTATGTGCTGCTGATCGCCCTCGCCTATGTGTTCCTGCCGTCGTTCAACGAGGTCGGCGCGGACTTCCCGGCCACGCTGCTGTGGCAGTTCCGGCTGGCCACCCTCGCGGTGCAGGTCACCCTCTGGACCACGTTCGGCCTTCTCTTCGGCCACCTCACCGAACGGCTGCTGGCGCCGAGGGCCGAGGCACTGCCCGGCGCCCGTGGCCGGGCGGCCACGGCTGTGGGATGAGCCTCGCCCCTCTGCCGTTACCCACACGCGCGACGGGCGGAGCCCGCCGGACCGATCCGGCGGGCTCCGCCCGTTCACTCATCCCCGTCGTCGTCACCCCAGTCGACGAGGTAGTACTTCACCGACGCGTCCTCGGCCACCAGGCGCATGCCTGCCGCCGCCATGACGCGCTGAGAAGCGATGTTGTCGGCGTCGGCGTCCCCGAGCACCTGGGCGACACCCTGGTCCCGGGCGAACCGGAGCAGTGCCCGGAGCGCCTCGGAGGCGTACCCCTTGCCGCGCGCCGACTCCACGAGCCCGTAGCCGATGGTGACGCTTCCCCGCTCGTCCGGCGCCCGGTGGAACCCGACCCCGCCGATGACCGCACCGTCCTCGCGCAGCCGTATCTCGTACAAGCCGAACGGGCTGGGGTCGCCGACCCCCTCGCACGTGGTGAGGAAGCGCATGGCTGCCCCCTTGTCACCGGGAGAGGGGTAGCCGAGGGCCCAGCGCACGCCTGCGGGAGCGCTACCGGCGACCACGTGTTCGGCGTCGGTGACGCTCATCGCGTGCAACAGCAGACGGGAGGTTCCGAGATCGTCGTCCATGGACATGTGGACTATCACGGGCGGTTGGGACCGGGCACGCGAATATAGCGGCCGCTACCGGCGACTACGCGCCCCGGCCATGACCGCGCCCACCGAGGACTACGCGTACGGGCGAGTGGCCGGGATATCCGCGGCTGCATGTCCGGGCGAGTGGCCGGGATATCCGCGGCTACATGGTCCGGGCGAGTGGCCGGGATATCCGCGGCTGCATGTCCGGGCGAGTGGCCGGGATACCCGCGGCTACATGGTCCGGGCCAGTGGCCGCGACACCCGCGGCCACGTGTCCGGAGCCGTAGCCCATGACCACCGTTATCTGCGACTACGCGTCCCCGCCCGGTCCGAAGTCGCCGGACAGCGCGGCGGCCAGCCGCAACTGCGTGTCCGCCTCGGCCTGGCGCCCCTGCCGCTCCAGCGTGCGGCCGAGCATCAGCCGCGCGTAGTGCTCCACGGGGTCGCGCTCCAGCACCGCCCGCAGCTCCGTCTCGGCCCGCGCGAGGCGTGCGGAGTGGTAGTAGGCCCGCGCCAGCAGCAGCCGGGGCGCGACCTGCTCCGGAACCTCCGCGACTAGGCCGCCCAGGATGCGGGCGGCGGTCATGTACTCCTTCGCGTCGAAGAAGAACCCCGCTCGCTCCCAGCGCTCGGCGGCGGTGCCGAACTCGTAGTAGCTGTCGCTCATGTGCCCTCCTCGGTCGAGCGGTCGCAGGCCGGCCCCCCGGGCCGTTCCCGCAGGTGCTCGGTACGGTCCACACAACACCCGCAGGTCGTTGAACATTCCACTACTTCTTCGGCGTGGGTATCACCCGCGCCCACCCGGGGCGGAATAGGTTGAGGGCCATGAGCAATCTCGATCGCCAGGCCGTCCCCTCCGTCTGCGGAGGACGGGGCTTCGTCGTCGCCGAACCGGTACGTGAACTCCTCGCCCCGCGCCATGTGCGCCTCGGCGAGTCCACCGAGGTCCGCAGACTGCTGCCCAACCTGGGGCGCCGCATGGTCGGGGCCTGGGCCTTCGTCGACCACTACGGCCCCGACGACATCGCCGACGAACCCGGCATGCAGGTGCCGCCCCACCCCCACATGGGCCTCCAGACCGTCAGCTGGCTGCACGAGGGCGAGGTTCTGCACCGTGACAGCCTCGGCAGCCTCCAGACGGTGCGCCCGCGCGAACTCGGCCTGATGACCTCCGGCCGGGCGATCAGCCACTCCGAGGAGAGCCCCAAGCAGCACGCCGCCCTGCTGCACGGCGCCCAGCTCTGGGTGGCGCTGCCCGACGCGCACCGCTCGGTCGAGCCGCACTTCCAGCACCACAGCGACCTGCCCACCGTCACCGCCCCGGGCCTCACAGCCACCGTCATCCTCGGCGAACTGGACGGCGCCGTCTCGCCCGGCACGGCCTACACCCCCATCGTCGGCGCCGACCTCACTCTGAACCGGGGCACCGAGGCCCGTCTGCCGCTGGACCCCGACTTCGAGTACGCCGTGCTGTCGATGTCCGGCGAGACCGAGGTCGACGGCGTCCCGGTGCTGCCCGGCTCGATGCTCTACCTCGGCTGCGGACGCACGGAACTCCCGCTGCGCGCCGAGTCCGACGCCGCCGTGATGCTCCTGGGCGGCGAGCCCTTCGAGGAGGAGCTGATCATGTGGTGGAACTTCGTGGGCAGGACCCAGGACGAGATCGCGCGGGCCCGCGAGGACTGGATGAACGGCAACCGCTTCGGCACGGTCCACGGCTACGACGGCCCGCCCCTCCAGGCTCCCGCCCTGCCCGATGTGCCGTTGAAGCCGCGGGGGCGGGTGCGCTGATCTGCGGTTCTTCGCTTGCGCGGAGTGTGGCTTCCTTTTCGGAGGTGAGCCGTGTGGGGGTAGGCGTGCAAGCAAGGCCGAGACCGCTCTGGGCGGCGCTTGGGGCTGGGCGGCGCTATCTCATCTGTGCCAGCGTGTTTCCGCGTCTGCCAGGACGGATGCTGACTTAATGCTGACTTTCCTGATGAGGTGTCAGTTGAGACCGATCGCCGACCGGGGTGCTAGCTCTGGGCGCTCCCCGGTGAGCGTGGCTGCGGCCCAGCAATGTCAGGCGCTTGCTCCTCGGGCTGTCATAGTTGCCACGGTGCGCGCCCAGGAGGCGGCGTGAGGAACCCGGTTCGGGTGCGCGGGGAAACCTCACCGAAACCCTGACGCGGTTGTGCATGGAGAAGTCGAGCACGGCGCTGGCGGCGGCGGGGGCCGGCCGGGAGCTGGGGCAGCAGAGGGAGAGCAAGCCCAGCCACCTTGAGGGCCGCCCCGTAAGCGCCGTGTTGACTCCTCCCAGCGATTCTGTGAGTTGAGAGGGCTCTCACGCTGGCCCTCGCCCCCCGCCCGTCTCTGTGTGGGCTCGTGCGGTCGCCCATGGCCTCGGTGACGAACTTGTCCCGGCGCCGCCGTGTTGCCGATCGACCGCAATGCCGCCGACAGGCCGTACTGCTCGGAGAAGAAGCACCACAGGATGAACGTGCAGGTCCTCGCGGATCCCGCCGGTCGCCTGATCTGGGCCTTGGACGCGCTACCAGGAGACGTGCGCGATCTGACCGCGGACCGGACCCACCACATTCCCGCCGTTCTCGCCGCCAACGACATCAAGTTCTGGGCGGAAAGAGGCGGATCAAGGCGCACGACCTGCTGTTGGCGTCCCGTGCCGAGGCAAGATCCTGCGCGGCTGGCGTCTACTACGGAAGCTCCCCCTGCAGCACCACCCGGATCACTGCCGTCCTCCGTGCCGTCGTCGCTCTAGAAGTCGCCACCTGATCAAGATGGAAGGGGCTCACTGTGTCAGCGGCGTCGCCTAGGCTGGATGTGCTGCTGGATGTGCTGATCAGAGCCGTAGAACAGGGGCTGGGCGTATGAGTGGGGCAGTGCAGGCCGACGGGCGCTACCTGTACGAGCGGCTCGATGAGAAGACGTTTCAGCGACTGTGCAATGCGCTGCTGGCTCACAACTTTCCTGAGACGCGCTGCTATCCGGTCGGACACTCCGACGGGGGACGTGATGCCACCCGTGAGGTGGACGGAAAGCTGGTCGTCTACCAGGTGAAGTGGACCAGCAAGGCGCAGCAGAAGCCGGCGGCCTGGCTGAACGAAGCAATCGCGGGCGAAGCCGACAACATTCGACGGCTCGTCAGGGAAGGCGCTAGGGCCTACTATCTGATGACCTCGGTCACCGGGACAGCCGTGCCGAAACGCGGATCAATGGACAGGCTGGACGATCTTCTCGACAAGCACGCAGAAGACTTGGGTATTCCTATCCACGTGTGGTGGCGTGCCGATATCGACGCGCGCGTGGATGCGGCCCCCGACGCGCTCAAATGGGCTTACTCCGACATGCTGGCCGGTCATGACCTGGTCCACTACCTCATCCATGGTGCGAAAGCGCAGGCGCACGATCACGCGCTTCGCAAGCTCGCTATGAACGTGATCGCCACGCAGTAGGAAGACGATGCGAAGGTCAAGTTCAAGCAGGTGGAACTCACCTCACACCGCCTGGAAGACCTGTTCATCGACGTCGAAGCCGTCCGTGTGGCAGTGCCCAACAACATCGTTGGTCGCATATCCGTGCAGCCCGACAGCGCCGGCCTGGGCGGAGCTGCAAGCTACCTTAATGAACACACGTCAGCCATTCACCTTGATCAGAGGTGAGCCCGGGCAGGGCAAGTCCACCCTCGGACAGTACGTGTGCCAGCTCCATCGTGCCGCCTACCTGGGGGAAGCAATCCCGAATGGCGCACCAGCCGCCAGGGAGCCAGGCGGGGACCCGCGTCTGCCTTTGCGGGTGGACTTGCACGACTACGCGGCCTGGCTCGCGGGGATAGATCCTTTCGATACCGCCGTCCAAAAGCCTCGCGCGACGCTCCGCCGCGAGGGGACTCTGGAGGAGTTTCTCGCACACGTGCTCACGGTTCATAGCGGCGGTCTGTCGGCGACAGCGGTCGAGGTCGCCGGTATTCTCGAGCGCCTGCCCGTACTCATCGTCCTGGACGGTCTGGACGAAGTAGCACGGGCGCAGACCCGCGAACGTGTCGTCGAGGAGATCGATCGCTTCACCGCCCGGCTGCGTACCGCCTTCGACGCACAGCTGGTCGTCACCACCCGTCCCAATGTTGGCGGCCTGGCCGAGCCCACCCCCGACCGCTTCGAAATGATCGCCCTGGACCGGCTCAGTGACAGTCTGCGTACCACCTATCTGCACAAGTGGGTGGATGCCAGGTCCATCTCGGAGAAAGAACACCGTAATCTGGAGCGCATTTTCCATCAGCGCTCGGCCGAACCGCATATCGCTCAGCTCGCCAACAACCCCATGCAGCTGACGATCCTGCTCTCCCTGATGTACAAGCGTGACAATTCGGTCCCGGCTAACCGAACCGACCTCTACACCTCGTACATGGAGACGTTCCTCGACCGGGAAGCCGCGAAGACACCGGCGGTGAACGAACACCGCACCGACCTTGAGGAAGTGACCGCCTTCCTCGGGTGGCAGCTGCAAGCTGATGCGGAGAAGGAAAGCGGCAACGGCCAGCTGCCCATCCGGGAGCTGAAGCGCCTGATCCTGAACTACCTCTTCAGCGTGGACAAGAACATCACCCTCGTTGACGACCTCTTCACCGGCGTCACCGACCGCGTGTGGGCACTGGCAAGCAAGACGCAAGGAACCTTCGAGTTTGACGTTCAGCCTCTGCGCGAGTACTTCGCCGCGCGCTACATGTACGAGTTCGCCGGCGCCGACGATCGTACCTTCGACCGCTCCGAGATCCTGCGTCACCTCGTACGCCGGAGCTACTGGCTGAACACCAGCCGCTTCTTCGCCGGCTTCGCACGGCCCAACGAGCTCGCTGGGCTGGTGGAAGCCTTGGAAGAAGAGCGCGACGAAGGCGCCCGGCCGAGACAGCTACGGCTTTCTGCCTGGGTACTCCTGGCCGACGGGGTTTTCAGCGGCCGGTCCAAGACCCAGAACCGGGCCGCGGACATGTTCCTGGATGACCTAAGCGTCCGTTTCATCCACGAAGCCCTGACGCAACAGGACGATCTTCCCGTCCCCACACTCGACCGCGGCGCAAAGTACCTTGCCGACAAACTCCTCGACCTCGTCAGCGAGGCCCCCGCATCGCAGGCCACCCCGGAGCGGCTGGATCTTGCCGTCTACCTTCTTGACGACGCAGATGCCTTCTACGAGTGGTGGCACCCCCACATGCAGCGTGCCATGGGAAGCGGCCACGAGACCGCATGGCTGCGGACAGGCATCGCCTTTCACAGCGCCGGCCGACTCACGCCACAAGAGACCACCCGTCTCGCCCTTGCCGATGACCTCGCGGCTGCTGCTGCCCTCGATGCCGGCCTGACACCCGCTCCAGGTTCCCAGCAGGAACATCGCATGATCCAGGCCGTGCTCAACGGGCATGCAAGTGATCTGCCGTGTTCCGCTTCAACCTTCGCCGCCAGCTTGATGCGCGTACTTCGGCCGCAGAACTTCCTCAGAATGGCGGACAATGCTGCTGCCCACCTGCTCGCGGTCGTTGGCCATCTGGCTGCGGACGTTGACGCCCAGCAGCGCCAAAGGGGATTCAAGCGCCTCAAAGAACGCGATCCGCGCTTCGCCGGCCTTCAGACCGCACTGAAATTTCAGAAGGGTCAGAGCCGCACTACCTCTCCCTGGAGCAATACCGCACGCGTCCTCACCACTCTCTTCGGCCCCTCATGGCTGGCCGCAGAAATCACGGTGATCGGCGCTGCTGCAGCGAACTACACCACGGGTGGGGATCTCACCCCCGGCTCGCAACCTCTGGGGCCGGCCCTCGACCACGGCCGTCTCCTGGCCGAACTCCGGCGCAACCGCACCGATGCCTCCTGGTGGAGCGAACAACACGGCGCCCATTCCGATCCGCTGACGCGTGCAACATGGCTGCTCGGCCTGTTCGCGGTCGCCGAGGAGCATGTGGTCAACCAGTACCTGCCGCTCATGAACGCCACCCTCAACGCTCTGCCCGAGAACATGCGGCAGGCTCTCCTGATGAGCTCCAGTCGTATAGGCCTCACCATCGCCCGGCCCTTGAGCCACGATACGTTGCTAGCGGCAGCCGCACTCTCCCCCGCTATGGCCGTCGCTATATCCCACTACGCACACCGACCTGATCGGGTGCCATTCGAGGGGCGCGACATTCCTGGTCTCTCCACTGAGACCTTGACAGATATGGCCCTATTCTCTGCCGCCGCCTGGCCGGTACACATGCCGCTTATGGCCCGCACACTCAATGATCATCGCAACTTCGACTTCTCCGTGCTCCAGACATTCAAGGCGCTTGGCCCCAAGAGCGAAATTAACGCCACCAGAGTCGTCTTTCCCTCGGAGGTCGCTGCCACCATCCTCAGCTCTCCATTTGATTATCCGATGTCGATTGTGGATGCGGCAGCTACATCTGGCGGCCGTGTTGCCACGATGTATCTTGCCGATGTGGCTGCTCAGGCGAGGTGGTTTCCGGCCTGACGGCCGATGTCTGCTCGCAGCCTCCAAGAAAGAGTCATCTGCACCTGCCGATGACCCGGAATTCTCGGGGGTATTCGCTGAGCCTTTTCCGACCCAGCGTCCGCGCTATTTCAGTGTCTTCCGTCCAGAACCTGCGTCAGGTCGGAGAAGGCTCACCGCCTTCGGGGCGGTCCGACGCCCCCCCCATAAGCCGCGTTGGAGCTGCCAGTTCCTGCCAGATCGAGAGGTGCTGTTCGACGGCTGCGCGTGACACCGGCCGTGCGTCTCTTCGGTCCTGCGGAAACGCTTCTACCTCCTGCTCCGCCTCCTCTGTCGAACTGGCGTTTTATCTCTTGGGTCGTCTGTCGTGGTTCTGTTCCATGGAGTGAATCTGGCCATCTTCGGCAATGTGTGTGCTTGCTGACCGGAGCATCCCTCATTCTGGACCGTTCGTCATCGACCGGAAGGAGAGAAGTGAACGCCCCGCGACGCCATGCAGCCGATCCGGATGTCATCGCACAGACCACCGGGCTCGTGAATTTTCTGCGGGACATGGTCCACAGCAGCCATCAGCGCCAGCGCGACGACCGTGGACGGGAGCGGCTGTGGCTGGACGACCTCCCTCAACAGGTGCGCCGACCAACCGCACACGAGGACGGCATTGTGCTGCGCCTCGATCACGTCTCGCAAACCACACCGCCGGAGCTTCCCGAAGTACTCGACGGGTGGGTGGACCAGGCGGCCTGTCTGGACGCCGACGGCATTGATCCGCCGCTGGCCGAGGCGGGGCCGGGCCGGTCGTTGCTTCCCGCGCGCGGTACCGAGGAGGACGAAGAAGACGCGGCCACCACCATGGCGCGCGATGAGGCCGGTGAGGTGTTGCGCGCGTACGGCCCCTGGCTGCAGCGGTGGCGCAAGTGGGCCGAGCGGGAGCGCCAGGAACGACCCTTGCGGGCGCTGTACGACAAGGTCTACGCGTGGCATCAGCAGCTGGCGATGGAGGACGACCGCACGGAACTCGTGCTGGCTGTTGGGCTGTTGGCGTGGGCCAGGCCCGGTGAGGAGACGGTGCACCGACATCTGCTCACGCAGCGGGTGGAGACGTCGATGGATCGCCGAACGGCGCAGGTGACGGTGCGGCTGTCGGCCGAGGGCGCGTTGAGGCTGGAGGACCAGGACTTCCTGGACACCGATGACGGCTGGGTGAGGGAACGGGGGGCGGCACTGGCCGAAGAGATCGCCGCCCGGTCGACGCATCCGTTGCATCCCGACGCGGTGGAGTTGCTGGCGCAGTGGCAGGAGCGGGCGACCGAGCAACGCGTCGTGTTCAGTGCGCGGTGGCAGCCGCCGCAGGTTCCTGAGCCAGTGGCGCGGCTGACGTATGCTCCGGCGCTGGTGCTGCGGCCCCGGAACATGAATGCGCTGCTGCGTGTGTACGGTCAGATCTCGGACGCCATAGTGGCTGAGGCACACGCGCCGCTCGGCCTGGCCCAGATGGTGATGAACCTCGATCCTCCCGAGCGTGCGGCCTGGGATGTGCGTGGTGGGCGGCGGGCGCCGTTGTTCGGTGACGATCCGCTTTTTCCCGGCAAGACCAACGAGCAGCAGCGCAGTGTGCTGCGACGCCTGGAGAAGGAGACCGGGGTCGTGGTGCAGGGCCCTCCCGGTACGGGCAAGACCCATACGATCGCCAATCTGGTCTCGGCGTTGCTTGCCCAGGGGCAGCGTGTTCTGGTCACCAGTGCGCGTGACCAGCCGCTGACCGTGCTGCGGGACAAATTGCCTTCGGCGGTACGTGACTTGTGTGTCCTGTTGTTGAGTTCGACCCGCCACGGCGGAACGAGTGAGCTGGACCGCACCGTCACCGCCCTGACCGAGCAGGTCGCTGGGGCGGACACCGAGATGCTCCGCGCCGAGATCGACCGCCTCACCAAGCTGCACCTCGATATCCGCGGCAGGATCAACACCCTCACCGACCAGGTGCTTTCCCTGCGTGAGGAGGAGTACCGGCACCGGTCCGTGGCCCCGGGCTACGACGGGACCTTGGCCCGGATCGTTCAGCAGGTCCAGGACCAGAGCGGGGCACACGGCTGGATCGGGGCTTTGCCGGAAGGCGCCGGAACCTCGCCCGCGGTCACCGCGGAGCAGGCCCAGGAACTGCTCCTTCTGTTGCGCGATGGCGCAGGCGAACCACGCTCCGGAGGTGCGCTGCCTTTGCTCGAACAGGTGCCGCCGGTGAGCGAGGTTGCGGACACATTCGGTGCGAGCCGTGTCACCAGTGACGGGCTGACGTCACAAACGGTGGAGTTGCGCAACCTGCTGGCCTCGCTCGATCCGGCGGTCACCGACGAGCTGGCGCTGCGGCTGGAGGAAGCGGCCACGGCCCTGCACCATCTCGGTGTCTCTTCTGATGCCACCCGCTGGGATGCCGGTTCCTGGGTAACGCGAGCGCTCACGCTGCGGCTGTCGCGTGGCGGTCTGGGGCTGTGGGAGCGCGTCACCACCACGGGTGCCGACATCGCCGGCGCGCGTGAGGCCCTGGACGCGGCGGGCCTACGCCCGGTCCGTCTCCCGGAAGACCTGGACGCGAACCGGGCGGGGCGCATGGTCACCACGGGGCAGGCATTGCGTGACCACCTCGCGGCCAAGGAGGGCCGCACCGTACGCGACCGGTTGCCGCGCTTCGCCTCTCGGGCGCAGAAGGACGCCCAAGAGATCCTGACCTCGTGCACCATCGACGGCCATGCGCCTCGCACCGCCGCCGACCTCGACCACATCCTGTCCCGGTTACGCGCCCACATCGCCCTGGACGCGGTGGCCTTGCGCTGGAAGCAGGCGGACGCACCCCTGCCCCCCGGGGACCTCGAGGTGCAACTGGCCGAACTGAGCAATCGCAGGGTTCAGTTGGGACACGTAGACGCCTTCGCCCGGGCCCGTGAGAGCGCCGACGACATCCTGGTGCGGCACGGCGTCCGCATGCTGCTCACCACGCCGGAGGCGTGGCAGGACCTCGCAGTCGCGGTCACCGCGCTGGGCGGACGCCGCGCGGCCGACGAGGCGCTCGCCCGGCTGGCCGCCTGGGACGAGGAACTGAGTGCCACCCAGGAGGGCGAGCACATGTGTGAGGAGGCCAGGTCACTGGTCTCGGCCCTGCGCGACCAGGACATCGATGCCTACGCCAAGGCTGTCGACGCGCTGGAGCACGCCCACGTTCGCGATACCCGCCGAAGGCGGTGCGGACGGCTTCTCGACGATCTGCGGGCCGCGCATCCGCTGCTCACCGGTCGGCTTCTTGACGAGGCGGACGACCCCGCGTGGGAGTCACGCCTGGCGGCACTTGACCGGGCGTGGGCATGGGGCAAGGCGGCGCAGTTCGTCAGGGTGCGCCGCGCGCCCGGACTCGAACGCCGGCTGGACACCGAGCTGACCGAACAGGAGGACCGCCTGGAGGAAGTAACCGGTGACCTCGCCGCCGCGTGGGGGCGGCTGCACTGCCGACAGAACATGACGCAGGAGCAGAAGTCCGCCCTGCAGGCGTACCGCACCCACATGGCGTCCGTCGGACGGGGCAAAGGCCGCAGCGCAGGGCATTTCCGGGCTGCCGCCCGCGAGCGGATGGCGGTGGCGCAGGGGGCGGTGCCCGCCTGGGTCATGCCGATTGCCCAGGTCGCCGAAATGGTCCAGGCCCAGCACGACACGTTCGATGTCGTCATCGTCGACGAGGCCAGTCAGGCCGGCATGGACGCGCTTTTCCTGCTGTGGCTCGCTCCCCGCGTCATTGTCGTCGGCGACGACAAACAGTGCGCGCCCCCAGTCAGTGGCAAGGGACGCCATCAGGCGATCCGCGACAAGCTTGCGGCCCACCTCCCCGACATGCCCACCGGCCTGCGTGAGCTGTACATGCCGCACACCAACCTCTACGGCCTGCTCACCACGTTCTTTCCCGAAGTCGTACGGCTGGACGAGCACTTCCGCTGCGTTCCGGAGATCATCAACTGGTCGTCCAGCACCTTCTACGACAACAAGCTCCTGCCCCTGCGCCAGTACGGCGGCGAACGTCTCGACCCGCTGTGCACCACCTTCGTCGAAGACGCCGCGACCGTGGGCCGGGAAGGGCGCATCCACAATCCCAAGGAAGCGGAGGCGATTGTTGACACCTTGGAGCGGCTGACCTCGGACGAGGCGTACCGTGACAAGACGATCGGCGTGATCGTGCTGCAGGGCTTCGGGCAGATCAGACTCTTGGAAAACCTGATCAAGAAACGCATCCCCGCCCCAGTACGCGAACACCACCGCATCCGAGCTGGCAATGCCGCCTCCTTCCAGGGCGACGAACGCCACGTCATCCTCCTGTCGATGGTCGTCACCGACCCGCACCGCGCTGCTGGCGGCGCCCGCAGCGAGCAGCAGGCGTACAACGTCGCCGCCAGCCGCGCCCAGGATCAGATGTGGCTCTTCCACTCGGTTCCGCCCGATCGTCTCCGTCCGAATGACCTGCGGCTCAACCTCCTCACCTACATGGAGAACCCGCCCGCATCCCTCGCCGCGAATGACGACATCGGCCCGGTCCGCCCGGATGTGCACAGGCCGCCGTTCCAGTCCCTGTTCGAACAGCAGGTCTATCTGAAGATCAAGGAGCTGGGCTATCACGTTCTGCCGCAGTACCCGGCGGGGACGAAGAGCATCGATCTGGTTGTCGTCGGCGCCCGTGGACGACTGGCAGTGGAATGTGACGGAGAGTACTTCCACCACACCACACGCGAACAGATCGACCGCGACCACCAGCGCGACCGTGAACTTCGCCGCGTCGGCTGGCGGTTCTGGCGGGTGCGGGAGAGCGAGTTCCGCTTCGACCCGGACGAAGCGCTGAGCGGGCTGTGGGACGAACTCGACCGGCTGGACATCCGCCCGGCCGACTACTCCCGCCCCGCCCCCGCTCCCACCGATGACACACCCTGGACGCCACTCGAACTCCCGGACGCCCCGGACGACGACACCACCGACGCCGGCCCCGAAGCATCACACACAGACGCCGCAGACGAGATCAACGCGGCTGCCGAAACCCTTCACGCCATCAAGGACCCCGCATGACACAGACGCACGCGGCCGCCATCGCGGCTCCGCTGGACACCAACACCCTCAAGGAACTCGTCCGCGTCCTGTGCGGCGACGACCATCTCCTCTACCGCCCCGCCTACAAGATCTCCGAGTTCCTCGAGAACGCCGGCTGGCGCAACCTTCCCGAAATCGATGGGGAGTCCCGCGCGGAGTGGACCCTCGAACGTCTCGTGGAGCGCCGCACGGACCCCGGTGCCCTGGAGGACGTGCTGCTCCGGCTCGCCGACGCCCGCGAGTACTACGAAGAACCCGAGCAGCTTCCCAGGGTCGTCGCGGCCGTCAACACCTTCCTCGTTCATGAGGGCCTGCGCCTGGAGAACCCGGGAGGCCGCCCACGTCTCGTGCCATGCGACCCCGCACTCGCCCACCCCGGCCAGCACGCGCCCCTCGAACTCAAAGCAACCATGTCCGACATCATCGGCGACGAACGCATGGCCGCCCTACTCGAACACCGCCTGGACGAGGCCCGCACTTGCTTCGCCAACGGCGCCCACGTCGCGGCCACCATCATGCTCGGCAGCCTCCTCGAAGGCGTCCTCCTCTCCGCCGTCCAGGAACGGGACGCCACCCTGCTCGGCAACAAGAGCCCCCGCAACATCGGCCTTCAAGAGCTGATCGACATCTGCCGCAAGGCCGGCTGGATCGACGCGGACGTGACTTCCTTCAGCCACGCCCTGCGCGACTACCGCAACTTCATCCACCCCCACCGCGAGTACCGCGAGGCATACCGGCCCGACCGCGACACGTTCAACGTCTCCTGGCAGGTGGTGAACGGCGCCCTCAACGACCTCGCCGCAACCCGCCCCCGGACCACGCCCTGACGGCCGTCTCATGGATCACCGTCCCGGGCGAGGCGACGGGTCGGTGATCCACGGCTTCCAGGAGACGCACGAGCCGATCTCGAATCGAGTGGACACTCCCGCCCGCCGGGCAGATGGCTTCGTTCAGTCTCAAAGGGTTCTGGCTCATCTTCCGTGCTGAGCGAGGCTCCGTTAGGGCTGGACATCGAAGAGCGCAGCGGAAGGGGGGCGGGGATAGCAGTGCGCGAAGGCGCGTCAGTATGGCTCGCCACCGCTTCCAATCCTCCGGGTCGACCCACCCGTCGCATTCTGCTCACCATGTTCGCCAACGGCCTCGTCGACAACCCGCTTCCGACCCCAGCCCAGAACGTCAGTTCCAGCGCACACAAAAGCCTCGCGCAGGAAGCCGCTCTCGCATCAACCGTCCTGCTCACCAACCGGTCATCGACCTTGCCGCTGCCCGCATCACTCACATCCCTCGCCCGTCGCTGACGGCTGTTCAGTGCACGCCAGGGGTTCTTGTTCCTGAGTTGCAGCCGCGAGCTCTTTGCCCATGCTGGGCCGCTCGGCTCAAAGCGCGGCAGCTCACAAACTCCGGGTCAAGAACGTCGCCCGGGGTTCGGATCCAGGATTCGCGGCGTCGCACTGGCGTTGTGGGTGCCTCTCTCCGAAAGAGAGCGATTGGCTCCGGCCGGCGGCCCGGCCGAGGTGAGGACATCCGCCCCTGCTGTCCGCCCTCGCCCCTAAGCGGCACTCTAACGCTGACTTTTGCTGACCTCGACGGACTTCATGCCATCTGACCTGCGCAAACGCTGATCAATCAAGTGGTGGTGGAACTTCGTGGGCCGCACCCAGGACGAGATCGCGCGGGCTCGGGAGGACTGGATGAACGGCAACCGCTTCGGCACGGTCCACGGCTATGACGGCCCGCCCCTCCAGGCTCCCGCCCTGCCCGATGTGCCGTTGAAGCCGCGGGGGCGGGTGCGCTGAGCTGCGCCTTTTCGCGTACGCGGCGTGCCGATTCCCTCTCACACCACGTGCTCACTGCGGCGCGGAGCCAGTCGCAGCACCCCGTCGCCATCGACGATGAACGTGAACGGCTCGGTCAACTCGTCCAGGGTCAGCGCCGGGACCCACTCGCCGAAGTCCGCCGCCGAGCGGATGCTCCGCCCCTCACCACCCGCCCGGACGAGCTCCTTCAGCTCAGCCGGACCCACATGCCGATACCTCTGCCCCCGTGTCTCCACGCACACCAACCTAGTTGTCCTGTCGCATCGGAGCTGTCTCTGGATCTTGGTCTGAGCTGGGGGTTCGCCAAGTGGATCGAGAACGCACCTCGCCGGATTCTCAACAGGCGTGGCTTCGGCGGAATCTCTGATGGCCGTCCGTCGCCCCCGGCTGGGCCGTGCACCATGGTGGGGTGATGAGCACCGAGGCAGAACCGGTCGAACACGATGACCGGTGGATCTTGAATCTCCGAGGGCGGGGCGTTGCTGGGATCACTGTCGACTACCGACTCACGCTGGCCCTCGACGAAGGTTGGGAAGTCGTCCTCGAAACGCCTGCTCGGCTCTCATCCTGGCCGGCCCACATCAATCCCGGCGTGCTTCTGGTGCCGGAGACTCAGGACGTGGCCGCAGCCCTCCCGATCTTCGGGACGAAGGTCGTCTCTGCGGTTGCCTTCAAGTCCGGCACGCTTCGGATGGTGTTCGAGGATGGCACGCATCTGACGTGTCCAACCGATGCGGCGTTCGAGGCGTGGCAGATCACAGGACCTGGAGGATGGAGGTTCGTGTCCCTGCCGGGAGGCGACCTCGGCGTCTGGTTGTCCTGTCGCAGTTCGTCTGGCGGGTAGAGGGCTGCTGACGTGCCATGTCGTCTGAGGACGTTGCCTCGCGGCGTTCTCAGACGACATGGCTTTTGCGGAGGACTGGACGGTAAGAATGTCAGCGCAGTCGTCCTGCTCGTCGGCCGGGGTGCCCGTGGTCGTCCGGAGACGGTGCCGTGGTTGGTGGTGGCGCTTCCTCGGGCAGCAGGCTCCAGCCGAGGTGCGCCGTGAGGAACGTGGCGATCTCATCCGCATCGGTGGACTCCGCAGGCAGGTCATCCGGCCGGGGCTGGTAGAGCTCAATCAGTTCATCCCGCAGCCGAGCATCCAGAATCGGTGCTTGGTAGCGGTCGATGGTTCCTCGGTAGAACAGCCAGTCGAAGATCCGGACAGCAGGGCAGCGGCCAGACTGCGGCATTTCCGCCAGATGCCTGTCCTGCCAGGAGCCGACGTAGGCGTAGTCCGCTTGCTTCAACGCTCCGTCGAGGGTCGGAGTGGGGAGATCCTTCAGGTTCCAGTAGATACAGGCTTCGGCTTCAGGTAGGGGTTCCGGGACTGCGGCAAGCCAGAGACGATATTCGAACACCGAAGCAGCTTGACAGACTATTTCATCTGGGCTGGCCTAGCGGCGGGGCCCGTCAGACGACCCCTCGGACGGTCCTCTGGCCTGCTGCCTCACGGAAGTCTCGTTCGCGGTAAAGACAGAAGCGTCGGTAGAGGGGGTCCTGGGTTCCGAGGGCGGTGTAGACCTGTGCGAATCGTCGGCTCAGCTCGGCGGTCGTCGCCAGGTAGAGCTCCTTGGGGTCGAGGGCGGTTGTGGGCGGGTCGAGGATCAGGTGCGTCAGCACCACGGTCTCGGGGAATGCCGCGAGGTGACTGCGGCCCTCGGCCGAGATCTTCTTGCTGACGGTGAGAGCTTCGACTCGGTCGAGGCGGTCGGTCCATTCCTTCCCGAGGTCGATCGGCATTCCGGAGGCGGACCAGTCTTCGACGATCGGGGGTGAGCTCCGGGGATCGAAGCGTGCGAGCGGGCCGCCTCCGCCGCCTCCCGACTGGCTGATCGAGGTGCGTATCGGCCAGGGCCATCGGCTCGTAGCCGTGCACCAGGGCTGGTGCGGGCTTGCGGGCTCACCAGGTCCGGGGTCGAACCCGGTCTCGGCGGCGGAAGCGCGGCGCCTGATCGGCGGGAACGCACGTCAGAGCGTGCCGGTGATGCGAAACTGCCCGGATGAATTCCGATTTCTATCCGGACGTGATCAGGGCGGGCGGCCTGGCCGCCGCGCTCGAGGAATGTGCAGCGATACCTCACACCCCGATCACCGTTACTCAGAAGCCAGGGCGAAATCCCGAATCGGTCACCATCGATTCCACCGCACCCGGACGGCTCCCACTGGAGGTCTTCCCCCGGATCGAAAGCCGTGCGTTCCAAATCATCGGCAGGTCCGGGGGCGTCAACATCGTCATCGGGGTGACTAAGGACCTCCGGGAGGTCGTGGCGGTCGGCGCCGCCTGGGGGGTGGGCACGGACGTGCCACGGATGCGGGAGGCATTCCCCTTCCTGCAGTTCGACTCGGTCGCCGAGGCACACGAGCGCGGACCCGAGGCAGCGGTCGCCGCCCAGTGGGAGATGCTGTGCGACAAGGCGGCGGCCATACCCAGATTCCCTGAGTTCGCCGCGGTGTTGGAGGCTGCGTACGCGGAGCCCCGGCTGCGGTCGCTTTTCCCCTTCACCAGCCACTGGACGGTCGCCTTCAGCTCCTGCACCGGGCGCCGCTACCGGTGCGAGGTGGCGATCGCTCCGCAGTACGGCGATGGGCCGTACCTGGTGCTGCGGTACCCGAACACCGGCGTGCACGGAGAGACCGCCACCGCGGCGCAGGCGGTGGCGCTGGCCCTGGCGCACCTCCCGGACTCTGTCGGCCCGGCCACCGCAGGGCACCCACGATGATCGCGGTCTGATCGAGTTCCAGTCGCGCGGACCAGTCCGAGCCAGTCGTCGCGAGCGGCCGGCCAGGCCGCCAGATGTACCCCGGTGGTGGCGAGGCCCAGGGCGGCGGTGACGTCCCAGCAGCGAGGGACGCGGGTTCCCAGCGGAGCCGGATGCAGCCGAGCGGGAGTCGTGGAGCATCGGGGGCGAGCCAGTAAAGTGCGGTTGCCGGCGCAAGGGTGTCTGCGTAGCTCGTCGCGAAACGATCTTGGGGTCGGTTTCCGCAGACACCCCTTGGGTCACACCACCAGGAGGAACCAGTGTCGAACCCGCAGCTGCTCACCCCCGAGGAGAGGCTCGCTGACGCGAAGAGGTTGTTGAGCCTTCCGCCTGTTGTCGTGATCTGCGGGTCCACCCGGTTCATGACCGAGATGACCGAGGCGGATCTGCGGGAGACGAAAGACGGAAGGATTGTCGTCAAACCGGGCTGTGACATGAAGTCGCCGCACGAACTCTGGGCT
Organism: Streptomyces sp. Mut1; assembly: GCF_030719295.1. Lineage (NCBI taxonomy): Bacteria > Bacillati > Actinomycetota > Actinomycetes > Kitasatosporales > Streptomycetaceae > Streptomyces > Streptomyces castrisilvae. Next base: position 7,352,843 of record NZ_CP120997.1, read on the forward strand.
GATCCGGTCGAGGCCGAGGCGCTGAAGGTTCGACTCGATGATCTGCACCGGGCGAAGATCCGCCTCGCTGATGAGGTGCTCGTAGTCGGCGACTACATCGGAGACAGCACCCGAGCGGAAATCGCCTACGCCCGGTCGCTGGGCAAGCCCGTACGGTTCACGCACCCCGAAGTAGACCCTGATGCCTGACCGCACCCCCTGCCTGGAGATCCTGATGCTCTGCGGCTCCTACTGCATGGTCTCCTACGTCACCAACAAGCTGCGGCTTCCCCTTGAGACGTGGGCGGCACGGTTCTCGCAGTGCGGTGCCGCCCCGGATGCGGGTTACTTGCCGCTGTAGACGGGGAAGGCGGCGTGCTCGCCGTAGTCCCGCTCGTCGAGCGTGCGCAGCGCGGCCATGTCCGCTTCGGAGATCTCGAAGTCGACATCGGCGTTGGAGCGCATGTGCTCGGGGTTCGCCGTCTTCGGTAGCGGCTGGGTGCCCAGTTGCAGGGCGTAGCGGATGCACAGCTGCGGGACGCCGACCGCGTACTTCTCGGCGATCGCGGTGATCCGGCGGCTGCCGAGGAGCGTGCCGTGTGCGATCGGTGAGTACGCCTGTACGAGGATGTTCTGCTCCTCGCAGAAGGTCAGCAGCTCGGCCGGGGTGTTTCCGGCGTGCAGGAGTACCTGGTTCACATGCGGTGCCACGGTCCCGTGGGCGAGGATGTTCTCCAGGTCGGAGCGGAGGAAGTTCGAGACTCCGATGGCGCGGATTTTGCCCGCCCCGTGGGCCTCCTCCAGTGCGCGCCACGCCTGGCGGTTGCCCTCGGCGTAGTCGCCGCCACGGAAGTCGTCCCACGGCTGCGGGGCGTGGATCAGCATCAGGTCGATGTAGCCGATGTCCAGCTTCGCCAGTGACGCGTCGATCGCGGCGACCGCCGGGTCGAAGTCCTTGATGTCCGCCGCCAGCTTCGTGGATACGAACAGGTCTTCGCGGGCGACGCCGCTGGTGCGGATGCCCTCCCCGACCCCCTGCTCATTGCCGTATGCCTGAGCGGTGTCGATGTTGCGGTAGCCGGTCCCGATCGCCGCGCGCACGGCGTCGGATGCCTTGTCGTCGTCGATGAACCACGTGCCCAGGCCGAGCTTCGGGATCTCGACACCATTGGACAGGGTGTAGGTCTCGGTCAGGATGCTCATGCGTTCTCTCCGCTCTTCGGCAGTCGGCCGTACACCTCGTCGGTGACGGGCTCCAGCCACTCGTTGCTGACGTCTTCTCCCGGCGTGATGAAGGCGACGTGGGAGAACCACGAGTCGGCCTTCGCGCCGTGCCAGTGTTTGGTGCCCGCCGGGACGCGGATCGCGGTGCCCGGCTCCATGCCGACCGCGTCCTGCCCTTCGGCCTGGTACCAGCCGCTGCCGGCCGTGCACAGCAGGACCTGATCACCGCCGCCGCCCGTGCCGTGGTGGATGTGCCAGTTGTTGCGGCAGCCCGGCTCGAACGACACGTTGCTGACCGGTACGCTTCCGCCGGCCAGGGGAGCCAGGTAGCTCTGCCCGATGAAGTTCTCGGCGTAGGCGTCGTTGGTCTCTCCGAGCGGAAAGATCTGCTCGAATCCGTGGTCGGTCATATCGGCTGCCTCCGTGACCCTGATGGTGTTGTGCCTGCTCCGGAACGCCTCGGCGGGCTGGATCCGGCGTCCACGGCGTTCGGCCGTCCGGCGTAGGAGGCCAGGCGGGTGATGGCCTCGCTCAGCCCGTCCTCGCTCAGCTCGTCCTCGGGCAGCCCGTTGTCCTTCGCCTTCGGTGACGCGCTGTCGTGCCGAATTCCACGCTGCCACGCCTGCCGGCGCGCGTGCAGAGGAGAATGTCTTCCCGGGAGAAGGGCATCCTGGGAAGAATTTCTCCCCCTCACAGCTGGTGCGTTCACTGCCAGACTGGAGGCATGAGCCCATCACCGCATCTGAACGAGCTGGGGGAGTTCCTCAAGGCACGCCGATCCGAGCTGACCCCCCGCGCCGTGGGCCTGCCCGACAAGGCCGGAAAGCGCCGGGTGGCGGGTCTGCGCCGTGAAGAGGTCGCACAGCTGGCGGCGATCTCCACGGACTACTACACCCGACTCGAACAGGGGCGTCTGCCTGCCTCTGCCCCCGTACTCGAAGCTGTTGCACAGGCCCTCGGCCTGGATGAAGACCAGCGCCGCTACCTCTTCGGGCTCGCGGGCAAGGAAGCGGACAAGCCGCGCCGCCGCGCCCGCCAAAGGGTCCAGCCGCAGTTGCGCCGGGTGCTGGAAGACCTCGCGGCCACCCCGGCCGTCGTCATGGGCCGCCGCATGGACATTCTCGCCTGGAACTCCCTCGCCGCCGCCATGGTGACCGATTTCGCAGCCGTTCCGGAAAAGCACCGGAACTACGTCCGCGTCCTTTTCACCGATCCGGCCATGCGAACGCTCTACGCCGACTGGAAAAGCGTGGCACGCATGGCGGTTGCACAACTGCGCATGGAAGCAGCGAAATACCCGGACGACCCGAGACTGACCGCCCTGGTCGGCGAACTGTGTGTCCAGGACGGAGACTTCCGCAGGTGGTGGGCCGCCCACCACGTCGCCACCCTCGGCGTCGGAACCAAGGTCCTCGACCATCCCGTCGCCGGGCGGCTGTCACTGGACTGGGACACCCTCACCGCCGGCACCGACCCCGACCAGCAGCTCGTCCTGTGGACCGCCGAGGCCGGATCACCCACCTATGACCGGCTGCGCATCCTCGCCTCGTGGGCCGCCGACCACGCGATCTCGTCGGCCTCCTGAACCGGCTCGCCGGGCGTGGCCCGGATCACCCATGCCGGGCCGGAGCGCATCCGCAGCCGGAAACGACGACTGGGCGGGCGAGCGCTGTTCCGCCGGCGACGTCCCTCCGGTGAGGGACGGGTGGCATCATGGCTGGTGACTTGGGCGGCAGCGCTCCGAGGAAACCGGTGTGAATCCGGTGCGGTACCGCCACTGTGATCGGCGAGCGGATCCCGACGTGCCACTGCCCCGCGCGGGCGGGGCACCGGGGCGCGCGCTTGCCCGAGAGCCAGAGACTCACGCTGTCGCCCCCTCGACGTACCCCCGGGGCGGAACTCCCCGGCGAGAGGGAGGACGCGGCATGCTTGAACAGCCCGCCGACGAGAACGTACCGACAGCGGACCGGGCGGTCCCGTGCCGGGTGGTGGTGTGCCGCGACTGCTGCTGCGGGACCGTGAAGGTCGACGCCGATCACGCGGCGCAGACCGCGCGGTTGCGGGAGATCGCCCCGGTGCGGATCTCCGAGTGCCTGGACGTGTGCGATCAGGCCAACGTCGTCGTCGTGCAGCCCTCGGCGGCCGCACGGGCGGCAGGCGCCCGCCCGGTCTGGCTCGGGCTGGTCAATGACCCGGCAGCGACGGAGGACATAGTGGAATGGGTGCGGGCCGGCGGGCCGGGTGTCGCGGCCCGCCCCGAGATCCTGGACCTCTATGTGATCGCCGCGCCCCGCCGCGTCGGGACAGCGGCCTCATGAACGGCGGCCGGGGCACGGCGGACGACGTACCGGCGGACGACGTACCGATGGACGACGTACCGATGGACGACGTACCGGCATACGACGTACCGGCGGACGAGGTCGTCGAGGCGCTGCGGGACGTCGCGCGGCTGGGAGGCTTCTTCGCCCTCGACACGGTCCGGGGGCTCGCGTCCGGCTCCGGCTCCGGCTCCGGTGAGGAGCGTCTCACGCGGGAGGGTTTCGCGGCGCGGGCCAGGACCGTCAACGAACGCTACGGCACTGCCGAAACCCGTATCGGCGTCTCCATCGCCCACCTCGGACTCGCGGCACGCCTGTGGTCGCCGGTCCTCGCCTGCGCCCTGGTCCACGGGATCGTGCCGGTGATGACCACCGTGGAATGGGCCGGCGACGGCTCAGCCCTTCGGCTGGCCGGGCCGCGGGGCAGCCGCGTCCCCCCGTCCGGGTCGTCACCGGCGGACGCCGTGGCCACGCAGACCGACGGCGTCCTTCAGCGCGTCGAGAGCCACCTGCCCGTCAAGATGGCGCCGCGGCTGCTCGCGGGGAACTCCGCTTCCGCGCTGGCCGGTTCGGCGGCGCAGCTGCTGAGATCCCGGCCCGGCCTGCGGGCGCCGCTCACCGAGCTGACACGGGAACTCCTGGAGACCGGACGGCTGCGCGGGACCGGCCGGATCACCGGCCCCGAGCTGACCTTCCGCCGCCGCAGCTGCTGCCTCTACTACCGGGCGCCGAACGGCTCGAAGTGCGGGGACTGCTGCCTGGTCCGGTGACCGGGTCCGGTCGCGAGATCAGGCACCGGACCGGAGGTCACCTCTCCGCGCCGGGCAACGGCGGCCCGTCCGCCGGCAGGAACGTCACCTGGGGGCGGCCCGTGCGGGGATGCACCGCGACCTCGGCCGTCACCTCGTAGACCTCCGCGAGCAGGCGCGGAGTGAGCACCTCGTGCGGCGGTCCGGACGCGACGACACCGCCGTCGCGCAGAACGTACAGGCGATCGCAGTAGTACGCGGCCAGGTTGAGGTCGTGCAGGGCGACGAGAACCGTCGCGGGCAGTCGGCGCAGCGCGGACAGGATCTCCAACTGATGCCGGATGTCCAGGTGGTTGGTCGGTTCGTCCAGGACGAGCAGTGACGGCTCCTGGGCCAGGGCACGGGCGATCAGCACCCGCTGCCGCTCGCCGCCGGAGAGATGGTCGAAGGGGCGGTCGGCCAGGGTGACGGCGTCGACCGAGGCGAGCGCCGTCTCGATCGTGGCGGCGTCCTCGGCCGTGTCGCCCGACAGGAGCCGTTTGTGCGGGGTCCGGCCCATCGCGACGACTTCCCGCACACTCAGATCGAGGCCGGACGGGGTGTCCTGCACCACCGCGGCCAGTGTGCGCGCGAGCCGGCGTGGGGGCAGGGTCCAGGCGTCGGCGCCGTCGACGCGGACCGTTCCGGCTTCCGGGCGCAGGACGCGGTAGACGGCGCGCAGCAGGCTCGACTTGCCACTGCCGTTCGGGCCGACGAGGCCGATGGTCTCGCCGGGACGGGCCGTGAGCGTGACGTCGTGGACCAGTCGCCGGGCGCAGGCCGTGAGTGTGACGCCCTCGACGCGCAGTTCGGCCGCTGTCATGCCGCGCCTCCCGCCTTCTTGCGCGCGTCGCGCCGCATCAGCCACAGGAAGAACGGCCCTCCGCACAGGGCGGTGAGCACGCCGACCGGGATCTCCTGCGGTGCCGCAACGGTTCGCGCCGCGATGTCGGCCAGGACCAGGAACGACGCACCCCCCAGCGCGGCGGCGGGCAGCACACGCCGGTGGTCGCCGCCGACGAGCAGCCGCACGACGTGCGGCAGCATCAGACCGACGAAACCGATCGGTCCGGCGGCGGCGACCAGCACACCGGTGACCAGCGAGACGAGCACGAACATCCGGGCCCGGAACCGAGCGACATCCAGACCCATGGTGGCGGCGGCCTCCTCCCCGGCGAGCAGCAGGTTCAGGTTCGGGGACTGCACCATGAGGACGGCGATCCCGAGCAGCAGCGCCAGACCGGGCAGCCAGAGCGAACTCCAGGACACACCGCCCAGACCGCCCAGCGTCCAGGCGAGGACGGTGCGCGCCTCGTTGCCGTTGTCCGTCGTCAGGAGCAGCAGGTTCAGCAGCGCGCTGAGCACCGACGCCACCGCGACCCCGGCCAGGATGAGCCGCAGCGAGGTGATGCGGCCGCCGGTGCGGGCGGCGGCGTAGACGAGTACGAGCGCGCCCAGCGCCCCCGTGAACGCGGCCGCCGACAGGGACACCGCGCCGAAGAGGCTCACCCCGAACACGATCACCGCGACCGCCCCGAGCGAGGCACCGGAGGACACCCCGAGGAGGTACGGCTCGGCGAGCGGGTTGCGCACCAGTGCCTGCAACGCCGTTCCGACGACGGCGAGGCCCGCGCCGGTGACCGCGCCGAGCAGGACGCGTGGCCCGCGCACGTCGAGGACGATCGTCTCCCGTGCCCGGGTCCAGGTGGGCTCCGTCCAGTCGGCGCCGAACGCGTGCGTCACGATGCCCCACACCTGGGCGGGCGGCACGCGCACCGAGCCGACGGCGAGTCCTGCGGTCAGGCAGGCGGCCAGGAGCACGGTGAGCGCGACCAGGGTGACGGCGAACGCGGCCCGGCGGCGCGGCTTCACCACAGCGGTGCTCGCGGCGCCCGTGGTGGACGCGGTCACTTGAAGCTGTCCGGGTGCAGCCCGCGCGCCAGGTCGCCCACCGCGTCCGCCGAGCGGACGCCGACGAGGGTGTCGGTCAGTGGCAGCACCACGAAACGCTTGTTCTTGATCGCGGGCACGTCGGCGAGTGCGGGCTGGGAGAGCAGGAACTTCTTCTTCTGGGCGACGCCGGTCCCCGCGTAGTCGTAGATGGCGATCACGTCCGGCCTGCGGTCGACGACCTGTTCCCAGGAGACGTCGCCGAACACGTCGTCCAGGTCGGAGAAGACGTTCTTGCCGCCGGCCAGCCTGATCAGTTCGTTGCCCAGGCCCTTGCCGCCGGCCGTGAAGGCGGACTTGTCGCCGCTGTCGTAGACGAACACGGAGACGTCGCGCGCGTCCTTCACGGTCTCGCTCGCCTTGTCGACGCGGGTGCGCAGTTCGGAGACGAGTGCGGACGCGCGGTCGGAGACGCCGAAGATCTTGCCGATCGTGCGTATCTCGGTGTACGTGTCCTGCATGGTCACCCCCTTCTTCCCGGCGCAGTTCTCCCGGTTGAGGTAGGTGTCGATGCCCGCGTCCTCGAACGCCTTGCGCGAGCGGCCCTCCTTCTCCGCGAACGCGCTGGCGTACCCGCCGTAGACGAAATCGGGATCGGTATCGAGGACCTTCTCGAACGACGGCGCCTGCTTCGACAGCTGCGGGATCGACGCGAAGTCCTCGCGCAGCGCGGGCAGGACCGCCGAGTCGGGGTACGACGTACCGGCCATCCGGTCCTTGAGCCCGAGCGCGAGCATCAGCTCGGCCGGATGCTGGTGGATGGTCACCGCGCGGGACGGCGGCTTCGTGTACGTCGTCCTGACACCGCAGTTGTCGATGGTGACGGGGAAGCCCTTCGCCGTCGAGGCACTTGCCTCCGGGGAGCCGGCGGCGGTGCCGGAGGAGCCGCAGCCGGCCGTCAGCAGGATCGCCGACAGCGCGGTGACGGCCGCGGCGAGGCGCGCCGGACCGCGCCCGCGTGAGGCCGCGGACGCCGCGTGCGAGGGGAAGAACGAGAAATGGGGACGGCTGTGACCGTCGTGCATGGGAAGCCTCCTGCGGAGTCCGCGCTCCTCGGATCGGGCCCGCGGCAGGTCAGTGACCTGACTTCCGCGGACGCCCCGAGGGACGTGCGCGGTCACAGTGGCGGGACCGTGCCGGATTCGCACCGGCTTCCTGGCTCCTGCCGCGGCTTTGACCTGGTGATCGTACGTAGTGACCGGGTGGACGAGGAAACCGGGGTCGGGCGCCGAGGTGCAGGGGAGAGGTCCCTGGAAGACTGTCCGCATGAGTACGCAGCAGCGCGCGATCCTCGTCATCGGCATCGGGGCCGGCGATCCCGACCACCTGACCCTTCAGGCCGTGAAGGCGATACGGCGCGCCGACGTCTTCTTCATCGTCGGCAAGGGACCCCACAAAGCGTCCCTGACCGACCTGCGCCACCGGATGATCGAGGAGCACGCGGAGGGTTCCTACCGTGTGGTGGAGGTCGAGGACCCCAGCCGCGACCGGGGCGCGATGGGCCGCTCGGACTACACAGCGGCCGTCCAGGACTGGCGCGAGCGGCGTGGCGAGATCTTCGAGAGGGCGATGCGCGAGGAGATGACGGCCGGCGAGACAGGGGCCTTCCTCGTCTGGGGCGACCCGTCCCTGTACGACAGCACGCTCGGCATCCTCGGGGACATCGAGGACCGCGGCGCGCTCCTGGTGGGCGTCGAGGTGATCCCCGGCATCACGAGCGTCGCCTCCCTGACCGCCCGTCACCGCATCCCGCTCAACCAGGTGGGCCGCCCGGTGCACATCACCCCGGCCCGCCGCCTCGCCGAAGTCGGCCAGAACGACGACGGAGACATCGTCGTCATGCTCGACGCCCACGAGTCGTTCACCCAGGTCGCGGGCAACGACGTGTGGATCTACTGGGGTGCCTACCTCGGCACCCCGGACGAACTCCTCGTCGCGGGGCCGCTCCACGAGGTCTCCGACCGCATCCGGCAGGTCCGCGCGGAGGCGCGCGAGCGGCACGGCTGGATCATGGACACGTATCTGCTGCGGATCACGGACGGACGCGGCTCCCCGCGCCGGGCCGAGACGGACGGGAGCGGCGGGCACGCCGCCCCGTGACACCCGCCGGGTCGCCGGCTCGACGGGTCCCGACGGATGAACGAACAGGCCCCAGCCATGGCCGGCCAGGCAGCTGCGGATGGTCACGACCGGCCCGGCCCCGGGCCGGTGCGCGGTCAGGCGACCATGCCGGTAGGGCATCTGGGCGGAATGTTCCGACGCCGGCGCGGCCGCTCAGGAGTTGGGCCCCGGGCTGGCTCTCCCTGAGCGGGGCTTGCCCTCTACGCTCGTGATCATGGCAAACGGATTCAGCGACCAGTTCCTGCTTGAGGCGGAACGGCACTCCGTCTGGGGCGCCGCTCAGCTCGAGACGCTCATGGAGTTCCTGCCCGAGGCGCCGTGGAACGCGGACCTGGCGACGTGTTCCTACCAGCAGGGGGAGGTGCGGCTACGGGTCGGTGTCCTGGGGACATACGACATGGAGGGGGGTTCCTGGCTGTGGGGCTGGGCAAATCCCGGGCTCGGCGGGAGTGAGGTCGTGGCGTTGTCCGCTGCCGTGGCACGGTACGGGCAGGCGCACGGGATTCCCGAGTTCACCGCTGAGGAAATCGATCTGTCCGGTTTCGACGATCCCCGGCGGGCCGCCGAGATGCTGGCCTTCGCGGGGATGGGGGTGGCCGACGCCCCCGGGTACATAGGGCAGCCCGCAGGGCCCGGTACACAGGTGTACTTCCTGCCCGACGACCCGAAGGTCCCGAGCGCCGATCTCGATCCCGTCGCCCTGCCGCGCGTGCTCATGACCGGGGTCTCGCTCATCGGGCGTTCGCCACGACAGGCCGTCACGGGGTACTTCGAGCACTACGGGGTGCCGCAGCGTGTGGAGGGCGACCGGCTGATCGCCGACCTGCCGACCGGTGCGGCCGTTGTCTCCTTCGACGGGATGGGGCGCATCGGCAACATCCAGCTCACGGTCGGCGGCTGACCCGGACAGTGGCGTAAGTACGTTTCCTCGGGGCGCCGGCGGCGCCGTCGCTTCAACCGCGGCGGCGACCGTCCGGCGAACGCCGTGCCCCTCAACGCTCTCGGCGCGCCGCCGATCGATGCGGGTATGGGGCAAAGCATGGTGAATGGGATCCCGCTACGGGCAACCCGCTGATGTCTAGTTGAAAATGATTACCATCGTGCTTAGGGTTGGTGTGGTCACGCGGGGGCAGCGGCTCGGGGCGGCACCGCGGGCCGCCGAGCCGCGTCGTACCGGCAGCGGTGAAGGTGCCCTCCACCGGCAGGCCGCACGTTGTTGATCCGCCAGGACCGGGAGGTCTTGAGCGCACGCGCCCCAGCCGGCACCGCGAATCGTCCGCACCGAGTGGCGCCCATCTGCAGAGGAGCACATTGACCATGTCATCACCCAGGAAGCGCCGTTGGGCAGCAGCCGGAGTTGTGGGGTCGGTCGCGCTGGCCGGAGTTGCCCCGGCGGCTTTCGCCGGCACCTCCGAGGACGCCGCTCAGCCACCTGCCCCGTCCGTAAGCGTTGTGCTGTCGCTGGAGGGTGAGGCCCTCGCGCTTGAGATGTCGCAGGGTGGTTCGGACGGCACCGGGCGTGTTTCCGGCGGAGAGCGACGCCCTGATCTGACGATCGGCAGCGAGGCGAGTACGACGGTGCCGGAGGACGGCGCCCCCGTTTCTCCCGGGTTGCCCGGCGACGACCTGTGGATCGTGGGCGGACGGGCCCCGGCCCGCGAGGAGATCCCGGCCGATACGGGGATCGGGTGGGACACCACCCGGGTCCCGGCCGAGGAGCTTGCCGACGCGCGCATCGACTGGGAGTTGACCGGGGTCGAAGGCCCCGGCGACGTAATGGCCTTTGAGCCCGGGGGTGTTGAGGGGGAGGGGGCGACAGCGGAGCCGAAGGTGGTGTTCGACAGCACCGAAGGTCTGCCGGACGCACTGGCTCTTCCGGCCGCCCGGCGCGGCGCATTGGCATGGGCGTTCACCCGGGCCGGTGACTACAGGATCTCCTCGCGGGCCACCGCTGAACTCGCGTCCGGCGACAGCGCCCGGACGGACACGGTGTGGACGGTGCGGGTCACCGACGAGCGGTCCGCTCCGCCCGCCGGGCCGCCTGCCGCCCCGGACGGAGGTGAAGGCGCCGTGCAGCGGGGCGACGACTCCGCCCCCGCCCGAAGTCGCACCGACGAGGCCCCGGACCGGAAGGCCGCGGCGGACGGTATCGCGAGCGAGCGGGCCGTCATCGCGGACGGCCATGTCGACGCGATCGCCGGGAAGATGGTGAACGGCACGTTGCGGACCTTGTTCAGGGACAGCCGCGACCCGGGCGACATCATCTGGCGTGAGCCCTCCTCCGTGGTGCTGCACGTCAGCCCCGCCGCCAAGGAGCGGATACCGGCAGGCGACACCTACTCCTTCCTCGGCAGGGCGGGCGGGGACTTCTGGCTCATTCCCCAGGTGCAGAAGCAAGGCGTCGTCTGGGCCGGATGGAACACGGAGGCGCTGGGCGACGGCGACCTGAAAGGTCAGGTCGACATGAAGCTGACGAAGGTCAGTGGGCCCGGAACCCTGGCCATCTGGGAGACGGCTGGTCTGGGGGGCGCGCAGGTGCTCTACAACAGTGCCGACGGCCTTCCCGACGCTCAGAAGGTGAACCCCGGCGTGCACGCGCACGGCAACTGGGCCTTCAGCAAGGAAGGTACGTACAGGGTGACCTTCCAGCTGAGCGGCACGTCGGCGAACGGAACGGCGATGTCCGACGCCCAGACGTACACCTTCGTGGTGGGGGACGGGGATCCGAACGCCGCCACCCCGGGAGACGGGGACGGCGACGGTGCTGCCACCGGCAGCGGCGGAGGCGAGGACGGTGCGGCGTCCGGTCCGGCAGACACCGACGGCTCGGCGTCCGGCTCCACCGGCGGTACGGGCGGAGCCGGTGGCGGGGCCGCGACCGGGGGAGACGGCAAGGGCAGCCTCGCCCACACCGGGACGGACCTGGCCGTCCCCTTCGGGATCGGCGCCGGGCTTCTGGTGGCCGGCGGTGGCGCCGCCATCGCGATGAGCAGGGCGAACAGGCGGCGTACCGCCGCCGGCCACCGCGCCGTCCGGATCTGATCGGGTGCTCGCGGCCCTCCGGGGCCGCGAGCACTCCTCCACGGCCGGCGCCCGGTCCCTTCTCCCCGGCGCCGGCCCCTTCTTCAGCGGGAGTTCATACATGCGTATACCCAGACCGGTCGTACGGTCCCTGGTCACCGTGACCGCCCTCGGAGCCGTTCTCTCCGGGTGCAGGGGCCATGCCGGGACGGCAGCCGGGACCGACAACCCGGACGCCGTGCTGCGCGTCGTGACCACGACGGAGATCCTGGCCGATCTCGTCCGCCAGGTCGGCGGGGAGCGGGTGCAGGTCGACTCGGTCGTGCCGCCCGGCGGTGACCCCCATTCGTACGAGCCCACACCTGCCGACGCGACTGCCGTTTCGAAGGCGGACGTGACGTTCACCAACCATCTTCTGCTGGAAGAGCACGCGCTCATCAAGACGGTCGACGCGAACGCCCGGAAGGGGACTCCCAATGTCTCCCTCGCCGAGGCTTCCGAAACATACGGGGCACACGTCATTCCGCTCGTCGAGGACATCGGCCTGGACGTCCTCTGGCTCGGGCTGCGGGTACGCGGAGAGGGCGAGTCCCGGGGCGCGACCCGGTCCTCCGACGTCCTCCTGTCAGCCACCGATGTCCGGGGCCCGGGAGACCTCGTGGCGTATCTGACCGAGTCCCTCGGCCGGCCCGAGATCTACTTCAACTCCGCGGACGGCCTTTCGGCCGAGGACACCACCAGCCTGCCGCCCGCCGCGCACACGCACCTGAACTGGGCCTTCACAAAACCTGGTGTCTACGAAGTGAGTCTGGCCGCGAAGCTCAGGAACGCGGACGGTACGACGCAGCCGGTGGGCACCGGCACCTTCACGTTCGCCGTCGGCGTCGACCCGCACACCGTGGCAGGCCCCGGAGACACCGTCCTCGACAACGGGCACACGGATCTGACGGTCAACATCGACAGCGGAAGGATGTCCGCGTTCACCGACCTGCGAACGGAGGGAAAGGCGCAGGAGGAGATCCCGCCCGGTGACGTGGTCATCGACGTACCCAACCGGACGCTGGAGAGGATTCCGGCCCAGAAGCGGTTCGCGTTCCTGGGCAAGCCCGGAGCCGAGGTCTACCAGCTTCCACAGGCGGTCCTCGGCAAGCACGTACACGGCGAGATCGACCCGCACCTGTGGCAGGACGTGCGGAACACCAAGTCCTACGTCCAGCTGATCCGGGACACCCTGAGGAAGGAGGACCCGGACGGGGCGGACCGGTACACCTCCAACAGCCGTCGCTACGAGCAGCGGCTGGACGAACTGGACACGTACGTGCGCCGCCAGGTCGGCGCGATTCCGTCCGGCAGACGTCAGCTGATCACCACGCACGACGCGTTCGGATATCTCGCCGACGCCTACGGAATGACGGTGGCCGGATTCGTCGTGCCGAACCCCGCGCAGGAGCCCAGCGCGGACGACGTCGGGAAACTGTCGAGGACCATCGGGAACCTCAAGGTCCCGGCGGTGTTCATGGAGCCGAACCTCGTGCAGCGCGCCACCGTGCTCAACCAGGTCGCCGAGGACCAGCACGTCAAGGTGTGCACGCTGTACGGCGATGCCTTCGACGACGACGTCCGGCACTACACGGACATGATGAGGCACAACGCCGACGCGCTCCGCTCCTGCCTCGGGGGTGCGCAGAAATGACCCGCACACTCGCCCGGCGGGCAACGCTCTCGCTCGCTGCCCTGGCTCTGGCGCTGGGCCCGGCCGCTCCCGCTCACACCTCCGAGACCCTGCCCCCCGGCGCCGCACCACGTACCGGTACCGGCCGAAAGGTCATCGGGGACGGCCACGTGGATCTCGGCCCGCGCTTCGACGGCGGCACGTGGACCGTGCAGATCCGCGATGACACGACCCGCCCCGCGACGTGGCGCGACACCTCGGATGTGGTGCTTCAGGTGAAGGACACGGCGAGGACCCAGGTGCCGGAAGGGAAGACGTTCGCCTTCCTGGGCGACCCCGGCGACGACGTGTGGCTGCTGCCTCAGGCGCAGCGGGACGGCGTTCTCTGGCCCGGCTGGAACAGCCAGGACCCCGAAGTGGTGGCCAGGGTGGGACGAGAGGTCAACTGGCAGCTGACCGGTGCGGAGGGGCCGGGTGACTTCGTCCTCTTCCTCAACGGCAGTTTCGGAACTCCGAAGGTGGTCTTCGACAGCAGACGGAAGGCCCCACAGGAGACCGGCATCGAGATCAACAGTCACGTACACGGAAACTGGGCGTTCACCGAGCCCGGTACGTACCTGCTCGGCATCCGGATGTACGCGGAGACGAAGGACGGCGAGCGGCATGACAGCCGGCGCACCCTTCGGTTCTCCGTGGGCCCCCAGAATCCCGGGCAGGCGTTCGCCGCCCGGCCCACCGGCGACCACGGGCCGGCGGGGGACGGCACGGACCAGCAGGCGAATCCCGGTGGTTCCCCGGCCGCTCTGTGGTGGGGAGGGGGAGCGGCCGTGGCCGTGGCCGCGGCGGCCGTCGCCCTGGTGCGGCGCGGCCGTCGTGACACCGGCTCGTCGGCAGCCACCGAACGCTCTGAAGGGACCAGCGATGACTGACCACCGCACGCCCGTCGGCGGGGCACCCGCGCTCGAAGTGCGGGCGATCTCCGTGCGGCTCGGGGAGCGGCTCGCCCTCGACAGCGTGGATCTGACCGTGCGAACCGGTGAACTCGTCGGTCTGATCGGCCCGAACGGCGCGGGAAAGACGACCCTGCTCCGCGCGGCACTCGGACTGCTCGCCCCGCACTCCGGCACCGTGCACGTCGGCGGCGAGGCCGTCGGCGGGAGCCGGGGGACCATCGGTTACGTCCCTCAACGCCATGAGTTCGCCTGGGACTTCCCCCTGTCCGTCGAGAAGGCCGTGCTGACCGGTCGTACCCACCGCATCGGCTGGCTCAGGCGCGCGGGGGCGGCCGACCGGGAGGCTGTGGAGGAAGCCCTCGAACGCGTCGCCATGCTCGATCTGGGACAGCGCCCCATCGGCGAACTGTCGGGGGGCCAGCGGCAGCGCGTGCTGGTGGCTCGGGCACTCGCTCTGCGCCCCACCCTGATGCTGCTGGACGAGCCGTTCACCGGGCTCGACGTGCCCACCCAGGAACTTCTGACGGACCTGTTCAGGCAGCTGCGCCAGGAGGAGAAGGCGTTGCTCATGACAACTCATGACCTTCCCGCGGCCGCCGGTATGGCGACGCGGCTGTGTCTGCTCAACAGGACCGTGATCGCCGACGGGCCACCCGACGAGCTGCGCGACCCTGCTGTCTGGCTGCGGGCCTTCGGCGTCACGAAGTCCGATCAGCTTCTGACCTCCCTGGGGGTGTCGCGATGAGCGGGCTCGGAGACTTCCTGGCAGGTCCGTGGGAGCACCTGTTCATGCAGCGGGCGTTCGCGGTGGCGGTGATGTGCGGCATCGTCTCGGGTGTCGTCGGAAGCCATGTGGTCCTGCGGGGAATGGCCTTCATCGGGGATGCCGTGTCCCACTCGGTCTTTCCGGGTGTCGCGATCGCCTTCGTGTTCCAGTTCAACCTGGTTCTCGGTGGCGCGGTGGCCGGTCTCCTGACCGCGCTGGCGGTGGCGGTGTTCTCGCAGAACCGGAGGCTGAAGGAGGACTCGGTCATCGGGGTGTTCTTCGCCGCCGCCTTCGGCCTCGGCATTGTCATCCTCAGTACGGCACCCGGCTACAGCGGCTCACTCGAGTCGTTCCTGTTCGGCCAGATCCTGGGTATCAGCGACGGCGATGTGCGCACGGTCGCGGTGATGGGCCTGGTCCTGCTCGCGGTGGCGGGGGCGGTGCACAAGGAACTCGTGACGGTCAGTCTGGACCGCGAGACGGCCCGGGCTGCCGGGCTTCCGGTGTTCGCGCTCGACATCGTGCTGTATGCCCTGGTGACCGTCACGGTCGTCATCTCGCTCCAGGCGGTGGGCAACATCCTGGTCCTGGCCCTGCTGATCACGCCGGCGGCCTGCTCGCGCCTGCTGACCGACCGGATCGGCGTGATGATGACGCTTGCCCCCGCCATCGGCGCCGGGTCCGCGGTTGTCGGTCTGTATCTCTCCTACGCCTACAACCTGGCCGCCGGGGGACTGATCGTCCTTGTGGTGACCGGCGTCTTCGTTCTCTGCTGGCTCCTGGCGCCACGTCACGGACTCCTGGCCGCAGGGCGGCGGCGCCGCGACCGGGGGCGGACGCCTGTCGGCAGCCACCCTTGAGACACGTTCCGGGCCGGCCGCATCGTTGAGGTGACCCGTCGTCACCAGGACTGTCCTGGCAGGCTCTTGCGGTCCTATTAAAAACGATTATCATTTTCAGTGTTCGCGCACATACACGTGCGCCCTTGATCCTTGGGGGGATCACTATGCGTATTCCCGTCCGCACGATGACCGTGGCCGGTTCGGTGGCAGCGGCGCTGGCCGTGACGGCCCTGGTGGCCACTCCGGCGACCGCGGCGACCACTCTGGGCGTCGGCCACGTCGACGTGCTCGACGCCGAGTGGGACGGCTCCGGCCTCCACCTCCACGTCCACGACGAGGAGAACGACACGGAGTACGAGCCGGCCGACGTCGTGCTGTCCGTCCCGGCCGCGGCGAAGGTCGCCAACCCCGGCTACGGTTTCCTGGGTTCCGGCAGCGAGGTCTGGCTGCTGCCGGAGGATCAGGCGGTGGCCAACGCGCGTGGGGTGCTCTTCGCGGGATTCTCCACGGAAGCCCTGACGACCGGTGTGTTCGCCGGTGACTCGGTCTCGTACCGTCTCGTCGGTGCCACCCGCGACGGAGCCTCGACCGAGGACTTCAGCGTCTACGCCGGCAGCGGCACCCGCTGGTACGACAGCAACACCGCGACCACGTCCTACAAGTCGAAGGCGTTCCCCGTGGGCGCCCACAACCACGCCAACTGGGCCTTCGAGGAGGCGGGCACGTACAAGCTGACCTTCAGCGTCTCCGGAACGGTGGCAGGGGTCACCGAGACCGCCACTGAGACGTACACCGTGGTCGTCAGTTCGTGATGGTGGCCCTGACGCGCGGCTCGCGGTCGCCGGCCGTCGCCGTGACGGCTGTGTGTGCCGCGGTATTCATCGGCGCGGCGGGGCTGATCGCCGGCGGCAGCGGGGACGCCCGCGCCGCCGGCGGTGCGGCCGTGATCGAAGAGGGCGAGCTGGACCTCGTCCCGCGCGTCGTCGACGGTGCGCTGAAGCTGGAGATCGACGACCGCAGCGGCGGCGCGCCCACGGTGCGCACACCCTCGCAGGTCGTCGTGCACGCGGGACCGGCGACGAAGGAGACCGTGGTCAGTCCCGCATACCCGATCCTCGGCGAACTGGTCGACGCGTACTTCCTGAACGGCTTCCTCAACTCGGGGCGGATCTACGCCCCGGAGCCGGTGTGGAAGGGCGGCGAATCGGGTGGGGACAGCGAGGTGGGTCTCACGGGATTCGAAGGGCCGGGGCGTTTCGCTCTCTACGCGTACACGCCCGAAATGGACTCCGACGACGAGCCGGCCGTTCCGTACCTGGGCAGTGACGCCGACGCGCCCCGGTCCTTCACCCTGTCGGCGGGCGAGGGAGGGATGAAACCCACCTGGGCGTTCACGGAGGAAGGGGTGTACCGCCTGACCTTCACCGTGACCGCGGGAGAACTGTCGGCCACGGAGACACTGGCGGTGGTGGTCGGCGACGACGTCGACCCTTCCGGGGTGACGCCCGGGGACGGAAGCGAACCCACCGAACCGTCGGCGACTCCTCCGGTGAGCCCTCCGGCCACGACCACACCGCCGGCTGCGCACGTGATCGACAACGGGCATCTCGACCTGGCGGCTCGCCCCGCCGATGACGGGCTCTCGTTCGAGATCAAGGAGGGCAGCGCCCAGGTCCACACGTGGCACGAGCCCGACGAGGTGGTCCTGCATGTGAAGCCGGCGGCCAGACGCAAGGTCGTGGAGGGGTACGAGTTCGTCGGCGATGTGGGCTCCTCCATGTGGCTGCTGCCCATGCAGCAGATCGACGGGCTGGTGTGGCCGGGGTGGAGCACGGAGGAGTTCGCCACCTCGGATGTGAGGGGTGACGTCTCCTTCAGCCTGGATTCCGCCGAGGGCCCCGGCTCGGTCGCGGTGTTCTCGACCGGTGCGACGGGTTCGGTGACCATCGGTCTCGACAGCCGCGACGGGCTGCCGGACGTCCTGGCCCACTCGGCGCACGCCCATAGCCACTGGAACTGGGCGTTCACGGCCGAGGGCGTGTACCGCACGACCTTCACGGTGAGCGCCACGCTCGCGGACGGCCGTACGGTGCGTGACACCGAAACCCTGGCCTGGGTCGTGGGCAACGGGACCGACCCCTCGGCAGTGGTCCCGGGCGACGGCGGGGAGCCGACCTCGTCCCCCACGGCGACGCCGACCCCGTCGGTGTCGGAGCCGACTTCGGTGCCGTCGTCCACGCCGCCCCCACCCGGGGCGTCGGGCTCCGCCGGTCCGGAGGGCGGGTCTGCGACGGCGACGTCCTCCTCGGCCGTGGTCACCGGGCCGGCTGCCGGGAGCGGCGCGGCGGGTGCCTTCAATGACCCGAAGCCCGCGGGCGGCCTCGCGTCGACGGGATCCTCCGCCGCCGTGATCGCGGGCGTCGCCCTGGCGGCAACGGCCGTCGGAGGAGGGGTGTTCGCCGCCGCCCGCCGCCGTCGCGCGGTCGGCTGAGACCGAGTCGGCGGAGCCGGGCCCGAAACGGTCCGGCTCCGCCACCGGTCCCGGCGCCATGCGGGACCTGTGCGGTCAGCCGGAGGACCGGAGGGCTGTCCTGGGCCGGAGGGCCTCGGCGATGGACTCGCTGCGCCACCGCTTGAGCAGTTCGTGGAACGCGAACGAGCCGTGGGGGTAGGCGCTCGCGGAGTTCGGGCGGCCGAGCCCCTCACGGTTGTAGTAGCCGGGGGTGCACTCGGCGTGGAACCACTCGTGGTCCGCGGCGTCCTCGGCGAGAACGGCCAGCCAGGCGTCCTCGGCCTCGGGGGACGGCTCGATGAGGGCATGCCCGCTCTCGGCCGCTGCGACGAGCGCGGCGGCGTGCACGGCCTGCTCGTCGAGTACGTGCGTGAAGTTGACGCTGCTCGCGTTGTGCAGGGTGCCCATGTGGATCAGGTTCGGGAAGCCGTTGCCGGTGAAGCCGTGCAGAGTCCGCGGGCCCCGCTCCGCCCACGCGTGCAGCAGTTGGGTGCCACCCCGGCCGTGGACGGGGAGCTTGCCCGAGTGGATGCCGGAGACCCCCACGGAGAACCCCGTGGCGAAGATCAGGCAGTCGAGTTCGTAGGTGTTCTCGCCGACGACGGCCCCGTGCTCCGTGATGCGCTCGATGCCGTGGGTGTCGGCGGTGTCGACCAGGGAAACGTTGTCGCGGTTGAACGCGGCGTAGTACGTGTCGGAGAACGTGGGGCGCTTGCAGGCGTACCGGTACCAGGGCTTGAGTTTCGCCGCCGTCCCGGGGTCGGTGACGGTCTGCTCGACACGGGCGCGCAGTTCGTTCATCTTCGCGGCGTCGGCCGCTTCGTAGGCCGCTTCGAAGGCCGCCCCCTTCTCGTCGCGGCGGAAGCTGGGCAGGAGCTTTTCCAGGAGAGCGGCCGAGGCGGTCCACCCGTCTGCCACGAGGTCGTGGCCGGCCGGCTCGCCGGAGACGATGCGCAGGAAGTTCTCGCGGCGCTCCCTGGCCCAGCCGACGTGATCGGCACCGACGTCCTCCGCGCCGGTGCGGCGGTTGGCGCGCACATCCACGCTGGACGGAGTGCGCTGGAACACGTAGACGTGCTGGGCGTCCTCGGCGAGCACCGGGATGGCCTGGACCCCCGTGGCGCCGGTGCCGACGATCCCCACGCGCTTCCCGCTCAGGCCGGTCAGGCCACCGTCCGGTGTGCCCCCGGTGTAGGCGTAGTCCCAGCGCGACGTGTGAAAGGTGTGGCCCCGGAAGCTCTCGATGCCGGGTATCCCGGGCAGCTTCGGATCGGACAGGGTCCCGGTGGACGTGACGACGTACGTGGCGTGGAAGGTGTCACCCCGGTCGGTGGCCACGAGCCACCGTTCGGACGCCTCGTCCCAGGTGAGCGAGGTGACCGCCGTGGAGAACAGGGCGTCCGGATAGAGGTCGTACTTCCGGGCGATGCGCATGGCATGACGGCGGATCTCCTCGCCGGGGGCGTACTTCCACTCCGGCACGTAGCCGGTCTCGTCCAGCATCGGCAGGTAGACGTGCGACTCGACGTCGCAGTGGATGCCCGGGTAGCGGTTCCAGTACCAGGTGCCGCCGAAGTCGCCGCCCTTCTCCACGATCCGTACGCGTCCCACACCCCGCTGTCGCATCCGCGCGCCGGCGAGGATGCCGCCGAAGCCGCCGCCGACCACCGCGACATCCACGGTGTTCCGCACCGGTTCGCGCTCGGCGGCCTCACCCGCGTAGGGGTCGTCGGCGTAATACCCGAACTCGGCGTCCGCCGAACGGTATTGGCGGGCGCCGTCGGGCCGCACCCGCCGTTCGCGTTCCAGCCTGTAGCGCTGCCTCAGGGCGTCGAGCCCAGCAGGGTCAGGGGTTTGAGTGATCGTCATGTGGGGGTCTGCCTCCGATCGGGCGGCCGCGCCGGATCGAACGGCCGCCGTCCGCTACGGTAGCAACTACCGGACAGTGCTGTCCGGTTGTTGCGCGGGTGACCCTCACACGCGCGCAGGGCGCCGCCGCGCCCC
Organism: Streptomyces sp. Mut1; assembly: GCF_030719295.1. Taxonomy (NCBI): domain Bacteria; kingdom Bacillati; phylum Actinomycetota; class Actinomycetes; order Kitasatosporales; family Streptomycetaceae; genus Streptomyces; species Streptomyces castrisilvae. The sequence continues at coordinate 7,372,993 of NZ_CP120997.1, forward strand.
CGTACGGGCCGGGCGAACCACCTGGCCCGGCGGGCTCCCCGCAGACAGGAAGAGTGATCCCTCCATGCGACGACTCCCGGTCCGTTCCCTCGCGGTGCTCGCCACCGTCGGCACGCTGGCCCTCACCGGATGCGGTACGGAAACCGCCGGCGGCGGCGCACCGGCCACCGCCGCTGCCGGCAGGACCATCCGCGCCCACCAGGTCATGCGGCTGACCGAGGTGCACGCGGAGACCGGCATGACGTTGCTCGAAGGCCCGACCTTCGACGAGAACGGCGATCTGCTCGTCGTCGACGTCACCGCACCCGCGGGCGAGCCGAAGGTGATGCGGGTCGACGTGAGGAGGAAGACGTCGAAGGCCGTGCACACGGATGACCGAGGGGCCTACACCTCGGCACAGTTCAGTCCGTACGACGGCCGCCTCTACCTGACCGACTACGCCCACGGCGAGATCGTCAGCCTGGCACCGGACGGAAGCGACCCGCGGACCTTCTTCTCCGGCGAAGTCGACGGAGCCGGGATGAACCCGGACGACATCGCCTTCGACAAGGAGGGCAACCTGTACGTCAGCGACTCACGCGGTCTGTCCACGGGCGACGCGCACGGGCGTGTGGTGCGGATCGAGCGGGACGGCAAGAAGTCCACCGTCCTCGCCGAGGGTCTCGCCCCGGTGAACGGGATCTCCTTCGACGCGGACTACCAGGGGCTGTGGATCAGCGAACTCACGCAGGACCGGATCTCCTACCTCCGCCTCGACGGAGCGGGAACGGTGACCTCCCGGCACACCGCCATCCGCGTGGACGGCGGGATCGCCCAGACCGATTCGATCGCCGTGGACGCGGACGGCAACCTCTACCAGGCACTCCACGGCCGGGCCGCCATGATCGTGTACAACAAGCACGGCGAACGCCTGGCGACCGTCGAGATCCCCGCCGGCACCAAGGGGCTCGAATCGGCGACGAACGTGGCGATCACGCCCGGCGGGACCAAGGCCTACATGACCGTCAGCGGACCGGGCGGCGGCTACCTGTACACCTTCGACGCGCTGGGGAAGGGCATCCGGCAGTCCAACGGGGGCTGACACCCCCGGCGCTCATCCCTCGAAGGGCCGGACCGGACCCACTTCCACATCGAGGAGCCGCCACGCCGCCTTCGCCCGGCGCTCCCGCACCTCGCGTGTGGGACCGCCGGTGGCGCCGGAGACCATGGCGACGGCGAGCATGAGGTCTCCCGACGCGCCCAGCCGGTGCCTCCTCGGCAGGTGCCGGCGCAGCGCGGACTCGACCCGGTCCGAAAGGACCAGGGCGTGGGCGAGGGCCTCCGAGTGGCCGGCGGCCCCGTTGCTGTGCAGCAGGCCGAGGAAGGCGGCCGACTCCGTCAGGTGCCAGGTCAGAACGCCGAGGACATCGGCGAAGCGCGCGTCCTCGGCCGCGGCAGCCTGCTCGACCTGCCGCACGTTCTCCTCCAGGACCGCGATCGCCACGGCCGCCCGGTCGGGGAAATGCCGGTACAGGACGCCCTGTCCGACCCCGGCGCGACGCGCGATCGCGGAGAGCGGGGCATCCAGTCCATGGGTCGCGTAGATCTCCCGCGCGGCGGCGATCAGAGCGTTCCGATTGCGGGCAGCCACCTTCGGCCCGTGATTCGCGGGCCGCCGCTCGGCGGGCACAAGGGGCTGGCTCATCCCGGAAGCGTACCGGCCGGTCGCCGGACCGGGCCGCCGCAGGAGCCCGGGTCCGTGGGCGGGCCGACGGCGCCCACGGACCCGGGAGCCGTGGTGGTCTCAGTCGGTCAGCCGCCGCTTCCCGAGTTGTCCGGCGACGGCCGGGTCCCGGTGGTCGAAGAAGAGCGAGGCGCCGGTGTCGAGCGTGGCGATGGAAGCCATCTCGTCGTCGGTGAGTGCGAAGTCGAAGACATCGAAGTTCTCCGCCATGCGCTCGGCCCGCACGGATTTGGGGATGGTGACGACACCGCGCTGGATGAGCCAGCGGAGCACGACCTGGGCGACGGACTTGCCGTGCGCCTCGCCGATGCCGCTCAGGACCGGGTTGGTGAAGAGGCCGTTCTTCCCTTCGGCGAAGCCGCCCCAGGACTGGATCTGGACGCCGTGCTCGCGCATGACGTCCTGGTCCGCGGTGCGCTGGAAGAAGGGGTGGGTCTCGATCTGGTTCACCGCCGGCGTCACGTCGTTGTTGCTGAGGAGGTCGACGAGCCGGTCGGGGTAGAAGTTGGCGACGCCGATCGCCCTGATACGGCCCTCGTGATGCAGCGCCTCCATGGCGCGCCACTGCCCGTACACGTCACCGAAGGGCTGGTGCATCAGGTAGAGGTCGAGGTGGTCCAGGCCGAGCTTGCGCAGCGACGTCTCGAAGGCGCGCTCGGTGTTCTGCTCGGCGGGGGCGTCCTGGATCCACAGTTTGGTGGTGACGAACAGTTCCTCGCGCGGGATGGCGCGGCCCACGGCCTCCTCGTTGCCGTACGCGGCGGCGGTGTCGAGCAGCCGGTATCCGGCGGCGAGCGCGTCGTTGACGATCCGTTCGGTGTCCTCCGGCGGGATCTGGAAGACGCCGAACCCGAGGATCGGCATCGTGACGCCGTTGTTCAGGGTGACGGTTTCCATGAGTGCCTCCTGTGAGCGGTGGGGATGGGTCAGAGGGCGATGAGGGCCTTGAGGACACGCCGTCGGCCATGTCCTGGTAGGCGGCCGGGACCTCCTTCAGGGAGACGGTCCGGTCGCTGCGCGCATCGGGTGGTGCTCCTGGGAGAGGTCTTCCGCCGTCGCGGAAGAACGGGGATGGGATTCGCCCTGGGCCGGCCGCGCGGAAGCCCTGTCCGGTGCGGCACCGGGCTTCAGCGTTCGAGCACGCATTTCCGTTTCAGTCTGCTTTACGGGAGCCCGTGTCCCCCGGCGCACACGCGAGCGGTGATGACGGTGAACACCACCGGCCGCGCGGGCCCGCGGGATGCGTGGCCCACGCCGGGCAGCCGGGACGGCTGGCTCGGCGCGCCCGGGCCGGGCTCGGACGAGGCGGCGCGGGAAGTACCGGCCGGCGCGAGCGCGTAGTTGAGGGGGAAGAGCAGGTACTGCCCGATCATGCAGACCACGACCACGACCGCGGTCCACCACAGGTCAGGGGGCGAGACCGGCGACGGCCCGGACGACTCCGACGCCCAGGGGCGTGCCGGCGGTGCGGTGCGCGGCCCGGCGGGTGGCGGCGACCCGGGCCGTCCACTGGTTGATCACGATGGTGCTGGTGAGGATGGCCCAGTAAGGGTGGCCGACGCCGGCCACCTGGCTGATGATCCCGGCGATGCCGGCGGCCAGGCACATGCGCCAGGCGATGAACCACTCGACGGAGCGTCCGCGTACGGCGTGGCCGATCGGATACCACGGGCCCGGCCTGCCGGGCAGGGAGCCGATGGGCGGGGCGGGAACGGCCGGGGCGTCGTCTCCGGGGCGGAGCAGCACCTTTTCGGCGAGTTGTCGCGCAAGGCGGCGACGAAGCCGACCGCCGACCGCCGGCAGCCCGCCTCCCGCGTCACAGCGCGACCGCCCCCACCACGGCCGCCGCCGCCACGATCACGAGACCCACGACGTTGACGGCCATGTCCCGTTTCCAGGAACGGCGTTCGGCTTCGGCGTCCAGGGTGAGGGCCGCCGGGTCGTCGGGGGAGTAGTGGACCGTGACGTCCCGGCCCTGCGATCCGGCGGGGTCGCGCAGCCCCGACTCGCAGTAGGCCGTAACGGCCGTACCGTCGAGGGTGGTGAAGGTGACGACCGGCACCACGTACGTGGAGGTGTGTCCGTCGTCGTCGGTGCGGACGCTCTTGAGTACGGCGACGACACGGCCGGGCACGGCGGCCATGGCGGCCAGGGTACCGAGGCGGCGGTTCCTGTCGCGTACGTTCCCGGGCAGGTGGTACGCGCCGGAGAGGGCCCACGGCCCGCAGAAGCCGAGCAGGGCCCATGGCCAGCCCCGGTCGATCGCGGCGACGACGACCAGGCCGGCGTAGACGAGGAAGACCGCGAAGGCCGGCAGGCCGAGCCCGCGCCCGCCCTCGGAAGGGTCATCGGTGAACCGGAAGGCGTGGGGCCTGCCGGGCGGGTAGCGGACGCCGATCTCCCGGCCCGTCCACGCCACGCTGATCCTCTCGCCCCGCTCCCCGTCGTTGGTGACGGTGAACTCCTGCCCGGTGGAGGGGTCCTGGAAGGAGACGACCACGGCGATCCCGTCGCGCGGGGAGCCGCCGTGCCGGGGTTCCCCCACCCGTTCGATCCGCCCCTTCACCCGGACCGCCCGCTGCGCCCGGGTCATCCCGGCCAGCGCCATCCCGTAGCCGACCAGCGCGACCGTGCCGAACACACCGCACCACAGCACCAGATATCCGTGCCGGCTCATCCGTCTTTCCTCCTGTCGCTTCGGGGGACGGCCACCGGGCGCACCCCTGCCGTCCGGAGCACCGAGGTCCGGGGCACCTCACTGCGCGGGCGCGCGCCGCACCACTTCGCCCGCTCCATTCGCCTCCAGCGACGCCGTGTCCTCGGGCCCGGTCACGACGACCCTGATGACGAGGGAGCCGGTGAGACGGTCGGCGGTGATCTGCCAGGTGCGGGGGGAGTGGACACCGAGGGTGGAGGTGGCCTCTTCGACCAGGGCGGGGAAACGGTCGTAGGGCAGCGCACGGGGATCGAGCCCCGGGGTCTGCGCACCGGCCGGCGAGAACACGACCGACAGCAGGCGCTCCCGCACGACGACGGTGAGCGCCCGGTGTGTGTCCTCGTCCCCGGTGAGTGTGCCGACGGCCCGGTCCAGCTCGCCCTTGTCGAGGAACGTCTGTCCCGGTCCCAGGGAGACCGTTCCGGACGCCGACGACGACACCGTGGTGGACGACGTGGCGGAGACGGACGGTGGCGCGCCCGGGGGCGGTTGCGCGGTGTCGTCCCGGTCGAAGAGGTCCGCGCGGAACAGCAGGACCACGACGGCCGCGCCGAGCAGCAGGCCGAGGAGCAGGACGGAGCCGAAGGCACAGCCCTCCGGGGGCGCGGCCACCTCGGCCGTCCCGGGCGCCGAGTCGATGCGGGCCGCGTCCGCCCGGTCCTCCCACTCGGGTGTCGGCCGCTTGACGATGCGCGCCCGCCACGGGCTGTCCGGCGGGTACTGGACGACCACGACGCCGCGCGGCCGGTAGTCGGACAGGTCCACGAGGTTGATGTCCTGCGTGATCTCCACCCGGTACGCCGGCCCGTCGTCCGGTGCGACGGTGAGGTCGAACCGCACCGGTATGTCGCCCGACTCGCCCCCGACGGCTTGGAGGCTCTCGATCATCGCGAGCGCCGTGCGCGGGACGACCGCCGCCTCCCGGGCACGCCTCGGCACCCCGGCGAGGAAGAACAGCAGCCCGTAGAGCGCGGGCAGGACGAACCCGGTGACGAACAGGGGTACGTTCTCGGCGATCCCGCCCACGACGAGCGCGGCGAGCGATGTGCCGGCCACACCACCGGTCAGCAACCCCCGCGCGAGGACGAGGGGCGTACGGTGCGTGGGCGGCGGCGCACCCGTGGTGATCGTCATACGGGCGATTGTGCTGGGCTCGGGTGACGTCCGGTAGACCTTGGTGTGACCTTCCGGCAGGAGAGGCGGGATCGCCTGTCGTTGATGCCGGCGGCCGCCTGCGGGCGTCCGGCGTTGTGGACGCAACGAACAGCACGAACACCACGAACACCACGGACGGCCCGGACTCAGGCGCGGGCGGGGCCGTTCGTGGAGACCGGCGGTCCGGCCGGTGGTGCGGGCTGAGGAAAGAAGCGGCGGGCGGCCAGCGAGACGTGGACCAGGCCGATGAGGACCGGCACCTCGATGAGGGGGCCGACGACTCCAGCGAGGGCCTGGCCGGAGGTGGCGCCGAAGGTGGCGATGGCGACCGCGATCGCGAGCTCGAAGTTGTTGCCCGCGGCGGTGAACGCCAGCGTCGTCGCCTTCGGGTAGCCCAGTCCGACCGCACGGCCGGCGGCCAGGGACCCGGCCCACATGACGGCGAAGTACACCAGCAGGGGCAGTGCGATCCGTGCGACGTCCAACGGCTTGGAGGTGATGGCGTCGCCCTGGAGGGCGAAGAGTACGACGATGGTGAACAGCAGTCCGTACAGGGCGAACGGGCCGATGCGCGGGATCAGTTTCGTCTCGTACCAGGTGCGGCCCCCGGCCCTCTCGCCGAGGCGGCGGGTGAGGAAGCCGGCGAGCAGCGGGATGCCGAGGAAGATCAGGACGGAGCGGGCGATCTCCCACACCGACACGTCGAGGGTGGTCTGCTCCAGGCCGAGCAGGCCGGGCAGCGCGGTCAGGTAGAACCAGCCGAGCGCGGCGAACGCGATCACCTGGAAGACGGAGTTCAGGGCGACGAGCACGGCGGCGGCTTCGCGGTCGCCGCAGGCGAGGTCGTTCCAGATGATGACCATGGCGATGCAGCGGGCGAGTCCGACGATGATCAGGCCGGTGCGGTACTCGGGCAGGTCGGGAAGGAACACCCAGGCGAGCGCGAACATCAGGGCCGGACCGACGATCCAGTTGAGGACCAGGGACGGGACGAGCAGGCGGCGGTCGCGGGTGACGGTGTCCAGACGGTCGTAACGGACCTTCGCCAGGACCGGGTACATCATCACGAGCAGACCGAGCGCGATCGGCAGCGAGACCCCGGTGACCGTGACCTTCGCGAGCGCGTCCCCCAGGCCGGGCACGAGACGCCCCAGACCGAGACCGGCGGCCATCGCGATCAGAATCCACACGGCGAGGAAGCGGTCCAGGAACGACAGCCGGCCGGCCACCGGGCCGGCGGGCACGGCCGCGGTGGCGGCTTCGGCGCTCATGAGGCGGACTCGGCGGCGGTGACCGTGGGCAGCGGCTGCCCGGCGGGCCGGCTGAGGACCGCGGCCAGGTGGTCGGTCGTCTCCGGCAGCAGCCGGTAGTAGACCCAGGTCCCGCGTCGCTCGGAGTCGATGAGCCCGGCCTGCTTCAGCAGCTTCAGGTGGTGGGAGACGGTCGGCTGCGACAGGTCGAAGGCAGGGGTGAGGTCGCAGACGCAGACCTCCCCGCCGGCGCGGGAGGCGATCATCGACAGCAGCCGCAGCCGTACGGGGTCGCCCAGGGCCTTGAACACCTTCGCCAGACCGGTGGCCTGGTCCTCGTCCAACGGGGCGGTCAGCAGAGTGGGACAGCAGCCTTCGGCGCCGTCCTGGCCGAGCACCACAAGCTCTTGTTTCGACATGCTTCTATGTTGACGTTTTTCGATGCAAGGCGCAAGGTTGCATCGACAGACATCAATGCAACCCGATCGGGGAGACCGTCATGTCCCGTGCCCAGCTCGCGCTCAACGTCGCCGACCTCGAAGCATCGGTCGCCTTCTACTCCAAGCTGTTCGGCGTCGAACCCGCCAAGCGGCGCCCCGGCTACGCGAACTTCGCGATCACCAACCCGCCGCTCAAGCTCGTCCTCATCGAGGGCGAGCCGGGCCAGGAGACCCGCCTGGACCACCTCGGTGTCGAGGTCGACTCCACCGACGAGGTCACCGCCGCCACGACCCGGCTCAAGGACGCCGGACTCGCCACGTTCGAGGAGAACGACACATCCTGCTGCTACGCCCTCCAGGACAAGGTGTGGGTCCACGGCCCCGGCAAGGAGCCGTGGGAGGTCTACGTGGTCAAGGCCGACGCCGACCGGATGGGCAAGAGCCAGGCCCTTGAGGGCGACGCCTGCTGCGGCGGCCGGGACGAGAACGCGCAGCCCGCGACGGCCGCCGCGGGCTGCGCCTGCGACGGCTGAGCGTTCCCGCGCATCCTGTTCGTTGAGCCCTTCCTTCCCGCGGTGTCGGCCCGCGCGGTAGGGGAGGGCTCGCGTGGTGCCGGTGCTCCGGCCCGGACCGCCGGCAAGGCCCCTGCGATCATGTGTCCCATGGGCGAGCTGGTGGAACGCGTCGATGAGCGGGACCACGTCATGGCGGTCGTCGAGCGTGGCGAGGCCATCCGGGAGCGCTGGCTGCACCGCGTCGCGACGATCGTGTGCCGCGACGGCGACGGACGGTTCCTCGTGCACCGTCGCCCGGACCACACGTCCCGCTTCCCGGGGCGGCTCAACTGGCTGCTCGGTGGCGCCGTCGACGTGGGTGAGTCGTACGAGCAAGCCGCGGCCAGGGAGCTGGCGGAGGAGCTCGGGGTGCACGCCGCTCCCCGCTTCGTGCTCAAATTCCTCTGCGACGGCGCGATCAGCCCCTACTGGCTGGGCGTCCATGAAGCCGTGATCACGACGCCGGTTCGGCCCGACCCCCGCGAAGTCGCCTGGTTCGACTGGCTGACCGCACCCGAACTCGAAGCGGCCGTCCGGCGGTCCGGGTTCGTCCCGGATGCCCGAGAGGCATTCGACCGCTATCGGGCCCTCGACGCCCCGGACCACCCCTTCGGTTAGGTTCGTCACCGCTCTGTGCGCGGGGACACGTCGAGCGGGCACCCTGCGTCGCCGTCCGCCGTCCGCGAGACGGGCTCGCCACCCCGCGTACTTGCTGTGCCCGGTGTGGCCGGGGAGGCGGGAGACGCCGACAGTCCTCCGAGCGGGAGTGGAGACAGGAAACGGCGTTGCGTCCCGTGGGTGCGGGCGTGGAGGCTGTGCGGCCGGAGGTGATGAGGATGGTCAAGGTCGAGTTGCGGCTGTCGGTGCGCGACCTGGTGCCCGCGGACCTGGAGCACTGCGGGTGGTCGGGGTCCGAGCAGCATCTGGCCGGTGTCGCACGGCAGTTGGAGCGCGCCCGGCTCGGGGAGGTCGACTATCTCGCTGTCTGCCCCCCGACGGGCATCCCAGTGGCGAAGGGCGGAGTCGACTACCGGGCCGAGGAAGGCGCCGGAACGCTGTGGCAGCTGGCGGTCCACCCCGCGCTGCAATCGTGCGGCATCGGCACGCTCCTGGTGGCGGCGGCGGAGCGGCGCATCCGGGAGCGGGGTCTGTGGCGGGCGGAGCTCGGCGTGGAGGAGTGCAATCCACGGGCTCGGGCGCTCTACGAACGGCTCGGTTACGTCGCGTTCGACCGCCGGCCGGACTCGTGGGACGAGACGGCCCCGGACGGCTCGTCGCGCCGCTACGAGACGGTGTGCACGCTGATGCGCAAGCACCTCTCATAGGTTCCGGCCTCCCGGACGAGGCGCGGCGGGCCCCGCCGCGCCTCACCTTCAGCCACCCCGGAGGGTGTTGAGACGGGCAGCCTGACGCGTCAGGTGGTCGCGTTCCGCGATCCCGGAGGCCCGGTGCGCGGCCTCGGCGTACAGCCGCGCCGCCGTCGCCCGGTCGCCGGCCCGCTCATGGAGGTAGGCCGCCACCGCGGTGTACCGGGGCAACGATCCGTCCAACGCCGCGAGTTGCGCCAGACCGGCGCGCGGGCCGTCCGCCTCGCCGACCGCCACCGCGCGGTTCAGCCGTACGACGGGGTTGTCCGTCAGGAGGGCCAGCTCGTCGTACCACTCGACGATCTGCACCCAGTCCGTCTCCTCGGCCGTGGGCGCGTCCGCGTGGAGGGCCGCGATGGCGGCCTGGGCCTGGAACTCGCCCAGCCGGTCCCGTGCGAGCGCCGCTTGCAGGATCGCCACGCCCTCGGCGATCGCGGCGGAGTTCCAACGGCTCCGGTCCTGCTCGGCCAGCGGCACCAGGCTCCCGTCGGGCGCGGTCCGGGCGGGGCGCCTGGCGTGGTGGAGCATCATGAGGGCGAGCAGCCCCGCCACCTCGGGGTGGTCGACCAGGGCCGCGACCTGCCGGGTCAGGCGGATCGCCTCGGCGGCCAGGTCGACATCGCCGGAGTAGCCCTCGTTGAAGACCAGATACAGGACGCGCAGCACCGTGGCGACATCGCCGGGGCGGTCGAACCTCCGGCCGCCCAGAGTGCGTTTGGCCCGGCTGATGCGCTGCGCCATGGTCGCCTCGGGCACCAGGTACGCCTGCGCGATCTGCCGGGTGGTCAGCCCGCCGACGGCGCGCAGGGTGAGCGCGACCGCCGACGACGGCGTCAGTGACGGGTGCGCGCACAGGAAGTACAGCTGGAGTGTGTCGTCGCGACCCGGCGCGGGGCCCGGTACGGGCTCCTCGTCGGCGAGGTCCTCACGCCGGCGGCGCGAGGCATCCGCGCGCGTCGCGTCGAGGAACCGGCGCCAGGCCACGGTGACCAGCCAGCCCTTGGGGTCACGCGGAGGGTCGGCCGGCCAGACCCGGACCGCCTCGATCAGCGCGTCCTGGACCGCGTCCTCGGCCGCCGCGAAGTCTGCTCCGCGGCGGACGAGGACGGTGAGCACGCTCGGTGTGAGACTCCGGAGCAGGGTCTCGTCCATGGAAGAGGTCACTCCGTGATGGTGGGCGGTGCGGTCAGGAACGGGCGCACCTCCAGCCACTCGTGGATCGGCCTGCCGCCCGCCCCGGGGGCGGCCGACAGCTCCCCGGCCAGCTCGTAGGCGCGCTCCTGGCTGTCGACGTCGATCACCATCCAGCCGGCGATCAGGTCCTTCGTCTCGGCGAACGGGCCGTCGGTCACCGGCGGGCGCCCCTCACCGCCGTACTGGACCCAGGCCCCCTCGGGGGCGAGCGCCTGGCCGTCGACGTACTCGCCGGTCTTCTCCAGCCGGGCCGCGAAGTCGTTCATGTACCGCATGTGCGCCGAGATCTCCTCCGGCGTCCACCGGTCCATCGGCACGTCGTTGACCGCTGCCGGGGCGCCGCGGTAGTGCTTGAGCAACAGGTACTTCGCCATGGTGTCTCTCCTTGCCGGTGCGGCCCCTTGCGGCCGCTTTCACTACGGGGACGGAGCCGGTGACGGGTTCTCGACATCCTCGCCCAGTTTTTTTTCCGGTTCCGCTCCGGGACCGGTCCATGATCCGCGAATCGTGGACGCCGCGCCTGCGGAGGATCTAGCGTCGGGCGGGACAGCGACGGTGCAGCACCGTGCGCGGCACCGCACCGGAACACGGGGAGACCATGACCCACGGCAACGCGTCCACCGAGAACACCGAAGCCCCCGTCACCTTCATCACGGGCGGTTCGAGCGGTATCGGGGCAGAGAGCGTGCACCGCCTGCTCGGTCTCGGCCACCGGGTCGCGGCGACCGGACGCAGTGCGGACAAGCTGGCCGCGCTGGCCCGTGCCGCGGCCGATGCGGGCACGGGCGACCGGCTGCTGACGTTCGAAGGGGACGCGGCGGACTGGGGGCATGTGTCGGCAGCCGTCGAGGAAACCGTACGTGTGTTCGGCCGACTTGATCACGCCATCGCCAACGCCGGGTACTCGGCCGACGCCCACGTCGAGACCGGCGACCCCGAGAAGTGGCGGGGCATGGTGCTGACCAACGTGCTGGGCCCCGCCCTGCTGGTACGGGCGGCGCTCCCGGCGCTGAAGGAGAGCCAGGGCCGGATCGTGCTGATCGGGAGCGTCGCGGGGTTCAAGAACACCCCTGGCAACCTCTACTCGATGACGAAGTTCGCGGTGACCGGCCTCGCCGAGAACGTCCGCATGCTGACGACCGGCTACGGCGTCGGGACGACCCTGATCGCGCCGGGCCGGGTGCTGACGCCGTTCTGGGACGACCGCCCGGGCGGCGCCGAGGCGGCCGGCCCGATGATCTCCGCCGGGCAGCTGGTGGACACGCTCGTCTGGGCGATCTCCCAGCCCCGCGGCGTGGACGTGAACACGCTGGTCGTCCGGCCGATCGGCCAGCCGAACTGACGCGGCCGCCCTGTGGCGTACGGGTGAGCGCCGACGCCCGTCCCCACGGTGTCCGCCCGGTGCCCGGAGGGCCTGCCGAAGCGGCACGGCGGCACGGCGGCACGGCGGCACCAGCCGTCCGGACTCCGGCCCCCTCGACGGTTCAGGTCCCGGTGTCCCGTTCGGAGACGGTGAACAGCGCGCCCTCGGGATCGCGGATCACGTACGCCGTCCCCGGAAGGCCGCCCGCGGGGGCCGCCTCGCCCCCGGCGGCCACCGCCGCGGCCGCCGTCGCGCGGCTGTCCTCCACGAAGAAGTCGATGATCCAGCGGGCCCGGACCCGGGGGTCGGGATCGTTCTCCACACCCCCGCCGCGCAGTGTCACCACGGTGTGCCCGCCGGCCCGGACGAGCACGCTCTCCTGCGCGTAGTCGACCGTGCACCGGCTCTGCGGCCTGGCCCAGCCGAACACCTCGGCATAGAAGATGGCCGCCTCGAAGGCGTGGCGTGCCTGGAGGTCGACGCGTGCCGGTGCGCGCGGGCCGTCCGACCAGACGGGTGCGGGGCCCTCCCAGAATCCGAAGGCGGCCCCTTCGCGGTCGGCCGCGATGGCCGCCCGTCCCTCTCCCAGGGGAAGGGGCCCCACGGCCAGCGTGGCGCCGCGTTCCCTGATCCGGTCGGCCGTCTCGTCGGCAGCCGGTACGGCGAAGTACGGAATCCACGCGGGTGAGGGGGCGGCCGGGCCGGGGCAGCCGATCCCGGCGACCCCCCTGCCGTGGGCGTGGGCGAGGACGAAGTCGCTGCCGAGACTGCTCTCGTGGTACTCCCACCCCATGACCTGGGCGTAGAACGTCCGCGACGCGCGCAGATCGCGCGCCGTCAGACTCACCCAGCAGGGCGCACCGGGCACTGGCGTCTTCCACTCGAGGCTGGGCATACGGCACTCCTTCGCCGGGGGGCGCTCCCAGAAGAACGATCCTCCCGCGGCCCGGGGCGCGCACCCGGCCACTTCCCTGTCCGCGCCCGATTCCGCAGGGCGGCGTCCGTGCCCGGGAGACGCGGTGTTCTCGCCTCCCTCGCCCGGCACGGGACCGGGGGAGTGACCGGACGGTGCTCAGGAGGAGAAGTCAGGCCTCCCGGCCCTGGTCCTCCTCGTCGTCCGTCGTACGGACGGCGGCCTCCTCGGCGGACGCCGCACCCCCGTCGATGCCCACGTCGTCGGCGTAGACGTCGGTGCGCCGTCCGGGCACGTCGTCCGCCGCGCTCAGCCGGCCGGAACGCGTGTCGCCGTCCTTCGGCTCCACCGGTTCGCCCTCGCCCTCGGGCAGGTCACCGATGCCGTCGCCGTCCGGCGGCTCGATGTCCTCGACCTCCTGGGCCAGGCGCTGGTCGAGGGACTCGCCGCGGCGCTCCTCCTCGCCCGTCGTTCCGTACTTGTCGACGGCCAGCGGACGCTCGGGCGGGGAGTAGCCCTCTTCCATCTGGTCGTCCAGCCCTCGTTCGCCGAGGGTGTTCTCCATGTCGAGTTCGTCGTTCGGCGGGTCCTGGCCATCGTCCTGCGGCTGGTAGACGTCGTCGCCACGTGCCTCGGTCGGCATGATTCGTCCTTCCGTCGGAGGCGTCATGGGTGTCCGGGGTGCCACCGGGTGGCATTCCGCCACCCGGCCGCTTTCCCTTCACACCCTTGCGAGTGCCCTGCCGGGCACGGTGAAAACACCCCGTTTGTCACCCTAGGTGTGCGGCTGTTCCGCGTCGTTTCGGGCGGCCCTATTTCGGGATCGGCGCATCCTCACAGGGCCGGCGGGAAGCGGTCCCACGCACGGTGACCCGCGAGAAGCGCGGCGACGCCGTCCAGCACGGTGGACGCGGCGCCGCCCGACACGACCCCGGCCGCGTCCGCGGCCAGGCCGGCCTTCTCCAGCACCGTCGCCCCGTCGCCCCAGGCGCCGACGGCCTTGCCGTGGCGGAACGCCTCGGTGACCAGGAGCAGGACGCGCGGGTCGACGCCGGTACGCGCGGCCGCGGCGTCGTCGGTCTTGGCGTCGCGGGCCCCGTAGGCGTCGGCGGCCGGAGCGGGGGACCCGGCCAGGAGGACCGCGTCGAACTCGGTCGACCGGGCGGTGGTGAAGGTGCGCTGCACGGCGACCGGGTCGCCGCCGGCCGCCAGCTCGCCGCCCGTCGGCGCGATGACCAGCGGGACCATTCCGGCGTCCAGGATGCCCCCGCGCGCCTCCCGCACGGCGTCCAGACCGGTCTTCCCGTCGGTGACGATGCCGATCACCCGGCCGTCGACCGGCCAGGTGCGGCCCAGCTGGGACAGCGCGGGGCTCGGCTCGACCGACGCCAGGGCCACCGTCGCCTCCGGTGCCTCCAGGCCCAGCCCCCGCGCGACCTGCGCACACAGCTCCGGGTCGATGTTGGCGAGCGACCTGAGCCCCCGCTCCTTGACCGCCGGCTCCCAGCACTTGCCGAGTTCGAAGGTGTACGCGGCGACGATGTGCTCGCGCTCCGTCGGCGTCATGCTGAGCCAGAACAGCCGCGCCTGGCTGAAGTGGTCGTCGAAGGAGGCCGCCGCGTCCCGCACCTTGCGTGCCGCCGGGACCTCGGCGGGGACCTCGATGTACGCGCCGGTGTCCGCGCCCGCGACGAACGGGCAGCCGCCGTCCAGCGAGTTCGGCCGGTACGGGGCGACGCCCCGGTGCACGGCCGTCTGGTGCATGCCGTCACGCAGCATGTCGTTGACCGGCGCGTGGGTCCGGTTGATCGGCAGCTGCGCGAAGTTGGGCCCGCCGAGCCGGGTGATCTGCGTGTCGACGTACGAGAAGAGACGCCCCTGCATCAGCGGGTCGTTGCTGACGTCGATCCCCGGAACCAGATGGCCGACGTGGAAGGCGACCTGCTCGGTCTCGGCGAAATAGTTGGACGGGTTCGCGTTCAGGGTCATCAGACCGATCGGGCGGACCGGCGCCAGCTCCTCCGGAACGATCTTCGTCGGGTCCAGCAGGTCGATCCCCTCGAACATCTCGTCCTCGGTGTCGGGGAACGTCTGCACCCCCAGCTCCCACTGGGGGAAGGCGCCCGCCTCGATCGCGTCGGCCAGGTCACGCCGGTGGAAGTCCGGGTCCATGCCCGCGGTGAGCTGCGCCTCCTCCCACACCAGCGAGTGCACCCCCAGCTTCGGCTTCCAGTGGAACTTCACCAGCGTGGTCGCGCCCTCGGCGTTGACCAGCCGGAACGTGTGGATGCCGAAGCCCTCCATCATCCGGTACGAACGCGGGATGCCCCGGTCCGACATGTTCCACAGGGTGTGGTGGGTCGCCTCGGTGTGCAGGGTGACGAAGTCCCAGAACGTGTCGTGCGCGCTCTGCGCCTGCGGGATCTCACGGTCCGGGTGCGGTTTGCCGGCGTGGATGATGTCGGGGAACTTGATCGCGTCCTGGATGAAGAACACCGGCATGTTGTTGCCGACCAGGTCGAACACGCCCTCATCGGTGTAGAACTTCGTCGCGAACCCCCGGGTGTCGCGCACCGTGTCGGCGGAGCCGCGCGAGCCGAGCACGGTGGAGAAGCGCACGAACACGGGCGTCTCGGCGCCCTCGGCGAGGAAGGCGGCCTTGGTGATGCCCGCCGCCGCGCCATAGGCCCGGAACACCCCGTGCGCGGCGGCCCCACGGGCGTGCACCACCCGCTCCGGGATGCGCTCGTGATCGAAGTGGGTGATCTTCTCCCGCAGGTGATGGTCCTGGAGCAGCACCGGCCCCCGGGGACCGGCCTTCAGCGAGTGGTCGGTGTCGTACAGGCGCGCACCCTGCGCGGTGGTGAGGTACGCGCCGCCCTGGGCCACCCTGTCCTGCGGGGCGCCGGTCGGCTGCCCGGTGGGGCTGTACGTGTCGGGGCCGGTCTGGTCGTGCTTGGGCGGCAACGGCTCGCGCGCCTTCGTGGGCTCCTCGACCTGGGGGGCCTCGGAGCCGGGGGCGCCGGGCAGCTCGTTGCCCGGGCTGATGGCGTCCTGCACCTTGCCCGCGATCTTCTCCGCGGCGGCTGACACCGGATTCTTCTTCTCGCTCACTGACTTCCAATCTCGCGGGGGGAGGGGCAGTGCCGTGCGCGGAGAGGTCGGCACGCGCTCGGGGACGGCATCGCCTGACCACGCGTACCCCCCGGCCCTCGGCGGGACACATGGGTTGCGCCATCCGGCGTCTCCGCCCCGGCCGAGGGCGCGGTGCCGCTGGGCGGAGCCCCCAGTACGCTTGCGGCCACCGAACGACATGGGGGCACAGTGCGCGAGAGACCGGCGGAGACGGCGGCGGCGAACCCGACGGCCGGGCGGCCCTGGTGGGCGGCCAACGAACTCCTCGCGTTCCTCCTGGAACTGGTGGCCCTGGCCTGTCTCTTCCGGTGGGGGTTCTCCCTCGCGGACAACCTGGCCGTCCGGCTCCTGCTCGGCTGCGCCGTGCTCGCGGCGGCCATCGTGCTGTGGGCGCTGTTCGCCGCACCGCGCGCCCGCTTCCGCCCGCCGCTCGCCGGAGTGCTGGCGGTCAAGGCACTGGTGCTCGGCGGGAGCGCCTTCGCGCTGTACGGGGTCGGGCACCCCACGGCCGCCGCGGTCCTGGGCGTCCTCGTCGTGATCAACACCGCCCTGTCGGAGACCTTCCGGCGCAGGGTCGCTCCGGTCCCGTAGAGGCGCGGCCGGGCGACCGGCCCGGGGAGTCGGTAGCGTGGACATACCGACGAGACCGGACGCCCAGGGACCGAGTACCGGGGAAGCCACCGCCGTTACGCCCGGCCACGGCCCCTGACCGCAGCCCGGGAAGGGAAGCCGCTCATGTGCAGATGGCTGGCCTACTCCGGCACGAGTGTCGTGCTCAGCGATCTCCTCTACAAACCCGAGCACTCGCTCATCGACCAGAGCCTGCGCTCACGCATGGGCGTCGAGACGACCAACGGGGACGGTTTCGGCGTCGGATGGTACGGGCCCGGCGGGGAGACACCCGCGATCATCCGCGACACCGGGCCCGCCTGGAACAACCGCAACCTGCGTGAACTCGCTTCCCACGTCAGCTCGCCGCTGTTCTTCGCGCACGTGCGGGCGTCCACGGGCACGGCCGTCCAGCAGACGAACTGCCATCCCTTCCGGCACGGCCGGTGGCTGTGGATGCACAACGGGGAGATCGCCGACTTCCACCGCCTGCGCCGCAGCCTCGCCCTGGAGCTCGACCCGGCGCTGTTCTCCGCCCTGGAGGGGTCGACGGACTCCGAGGTGATGTTCTACCTCGCCCTGACGTTCGGGCTGGACCAGGACGTGCCGGGCGCGGTGGCGCGCATGGCCGGGTTCATCGAGCGTGTGGGGCACGACGAAGGGGTGGAGCACCCGCTGCAGATGACCGTGGCGGTGTCCGACGGCGTTCGGCTGTGGTCCTTTCGCTATTCGAGCCTCCATGAGTCCCGCTCGCTGTTCCACAGCAGCAAGGCGGAGACCGTACGCGCCCTCCACCCCGACCTGGACTTCCTGCGGGGCGTCTCCGACACCACCCGCCTGGTGGTGTCGGAGCCGCTGGGCGGCCTGCCCGGTGTGTGGAAGGAAGTGCCGGAGAGCAGCTACGGCGTCGTCCAGCCGGGTACGGACGAGTTCCTTCCCTTCGTGCCCGAACCCTTCTGAGAACGCCTCAGGGGCGCCCGGCGAGCGCGGCGTCGATCTCCTTGCGGAACGGGTCCAGGTCGCCCGGGTCGCGCGAGGTGATGAGCTTCCAGCCTCCCGACTCGTCCGTGACGACGGGCTCGTCCACCCAGTCGCCGCCCGCGTTGCGCACATCGGTCTGCAACGAGGCGTACGAGGTGAGCCGCTTGCCTCGGACGCTGCCGGTCTCCACCAGCAGCCAGGGGCCGTGGCAGATGGCCGCGACGGGGCGGCCGGAGGCGGTGAAGGACCGCACGATGTCGCACGCCGTGCGCTGAAGCCGCAGCGTGTCGGCGTTCAGCGTGCCGCCCGGCACCAGCAGCAGGTCGTACGCCGCCGGATCGACGTCGTCGAGCGTGAGATCGGGGCGTACGGTCCTGCCGGGGTCCTTGTCGCCGACGAGGGTCTCGATGTCGTCCTTCTTCAGCGCGGCGACATCGACCTGGGCACCCCGTCCCCGCAGGTGCTCGACCGGGACGACGAGTTCGTCCTGCTCCACGCCGTAGTTGGTGACGATGGCCAGTACCCTGCGCTTGCTGTCGCTGCCGCTCATGTGCGTTCGTCCTTCCGTCGTGCGGGGAACACGCCCGGTGACCTTGCTCCCGGGCGCAGCCTCTGGGTTCCCCCCACGGCGGCGGTCATCCCTATGGACCGCCCCTCCTCCGGCAGCCTCCTGCGGTGCAGAGGCCCCCGCAACCGCACACCCGCCGCCCGGCCCCCGCTGTAGCGGCATCCGTGGCGGGCGCTCATGGTGGGAGAGAGAGCGGGCGGCCCTCCGGGCGGTTGACGCGCCGGGCCGCGGGTACCCGGAGGCGGCCGGCGGACCAGGCCGTTCAGCGCGAGCAGACGTTCGAGGAGTGACGCCATGGCAGGTCGGACGGGCGGACCGGCGCTTCCACGGGCCCGTGGTGACCTTTCGGCGGCGGTCATCGCCCATCTGCGGGGGAGCGGCACACTGCCGGACCCCGCCCTCGCGGACGCGGCCGAGCCCTACGGGGACGATCTGCAACTCGCCCTGTACATCTGCTACGAACTGCACTACCGGGGCTTCGCGGAGGTCGACCCCGACCACGAGTGGGACCCGGACCTGCTCACCGTCAGGGCCGCGCTGGAACGCCGCTTCGAGTCGGCCCTGCGCGCGGACACCCCGCCAGGCACCGGTCTGACCGAAGCCCTGGACGCCCTGCTCGTCGAACCCGCCGAGGGCACAGGGGTGTCCCACTTCCTCCAGGAGCACAGCACACGCGAGCGCTTGCGGGCGTACGCCGTGCAGCGCTCCCTCTACCACCTGAAGGAGGCCGACCCGCACGCCTGGGTGCTGCCCCGCCTCAGCGGGCGCGCCAAGGCGGGCATGGCCGCCATCGAGTACGACGAGTTCGGCGCCGGCCGCGCCGAACGGGTCCACGCCCGGCTGTTCGCCGACCTCATGGCGGACCTGGGACTGGAGACGGCGTACGGCCACTACCTCGACCGGGGCCACGCCGAAATGCTGGCCCTGGTGAACCTGATGTCCCTCTTCGGCCTGCACCGCAGGCTGCGCGGCGCGCTGGTCGGCCACTTCGCCGCTGTGGAGATCACCTCGTCCCCCGCGTCACGCCGCCTCGCCCTCGCGATGAAACGGGCAGACGCCGGGTCCGCCGCCGAGCACTTCTACACCGAACACGTCGAGGCCGACGCGGTCCACGAACAGGTCGTCCGCCACGACGTCGTACGCGGTCTGCTGGACGACGAACCCGCCCTGGAGGCGGACGTCGTCTTCGGCATCGACACCACCGCCCTCCTGGAGAACCGCCTCGCCGACCGCCTCCTGACCGACTGGCGCGCCCCGGCCCGGGGTCTGTCCGGCGGATCTTCGGGGGCCCACGGGAATCCGCGGGACTGAGCCGCGGCGCGGCGGCAGGTGCGGCCCCGGCCCTCGGTGACCTGGGCGCGGGACCGGATGTGCGGGAGCGGTCGCCTCAGGAGCCGTCGTTCGCACGGACCCGCACGGTGTGCGGCGCCGGGTCCGCCGGATCGGGCAGGTTCATGCCCGTTTCGAGGCCGCTCAGGAGGTAGCGCGGCACGGGTTCGGTCAGCCGCTCCCCGGGCAGCACGACCGTCCTGGGCACACCGGGCACGGTCCGCGACCCGGAATCCGCAGGGCGGCGCTGCGGCTGTTGTCCCCATCGTCAGCCCCTGCCCCCGCGTACGCCGGGCGCCCGGCCGGCGGGTACCCGAACCGCCCCGGACATGCGGGAGGGTCCGGGGGTTTTCGTACCCCCCGGGCCGGGAACGGGCCCAAGGGGACGAAACCGCGCATTCTGGTGGAAGTCGCGCTCTCTGGGCACCCGTCGCAAGGAAGCCTCCGAGAGGGTGCGCCCCCGCAGGACGACCGAACGGGCGGCACGGCCGTCACCCGACAGCGAGGAGATGACATGCGTGCACTGACCTGGCAAGGAAAGCGCGAAGTCCGCGTCGAGACCGTTCCCGACCCGGTCATCCAGGACCCGGCCGACATCATCATCCGGGTCACCTCGACGGGCATCTGCGGATCGGACCTCCACCTGTACGAAGTGCTCGGCCCCTACCTCGACGCCGGGGACATACTGGGGCACGAGGCGATGGGTGTCGTGGAGGTGACGGGCCCCGAAGTGACCGCCGTGGCGCGCGGCGACCGGGTCGTCGTCCCGTTCAACGTCTCCTGCGGCACCTGCTTCATGTGCGACCAGGGCCTGTACTCGCAGTGCGAGACCACCCAGGTGAAGGAGTACGGCACCGGGGCCTCACTCTTCGGGTACACCAAGCTCTACGGACAGGTGCCCGGCGGGCAGGCCCAGCTGATGCGGGTCCCCTTCGGCAACACCCTGCCCGTCAAGGTCCCCGACGGCCCGCCGGACGACCGTTTCGTCTACCTCTCCGACGTCCTGCCCACCGCCTGGCAGGCCGTCGAGTACGCCGGCATTCCGCCCGGCGGCAGCGTCACGGTCCTCGGCCTCGGGCCGATCGGTGACATGGCGGCCCGGATCGCCCTGCACCGGGGCGCGGGCCTCGTCATCGGCGTGGACCTCGTCCCCGAACGCCTGGCCCGCGCGGCGGCGCGTGGCATCCAGGTACTGGACCTGGGCCGGTACGGAAAGGACCTGCCACAGGCGGTCCGGGACCTCACGGCCGGGCGCGGCACCGACGCGGTCATCGACGCCGTCGGCATGGAGGCCCACGGCGCACCGATCAGCCGGGCGGGCCAGTGGGCCACCGGGCTCCTCCCCGACGCCGCGGCCCGCAAGCTGATGGAACGCGCGGGCATCGACCGCCTCACCGCCCTCCTCACCGCGATCGACGTGGTGCGCCGGGGCGGCACGATCTCGGTGTCCGGGGTCTACGGGGGCGCGGCCGACCCGCTGCCCCTGCTCACCCTGTTCGACAAGCAGATCCAGCTGCGGATGGGCCAGGCGAACGTCAAGCGCTGGGTGCCCGACATCCTGCCGCTGCTCGGCGACGACGATCCGCTGGGTGTGGACGGCTTCGCCACGCACCACCTGCCCCTGGAGGACGCACCGCAGGCGTACGCGGCCTTCCAGTCGAAGTCCGACGGCATGGTCAAGACGCTCCTGCGGCCCTGAACCGGCACGCGGACCGCGGTGGGCCACCGGGGGAGCGCCGCACGGAAGGAGTCACGGTGAACGCATCGCAAGGACTGCGCGTCGTGGTCACGGGCGCGACGGGAAACGTGGGAACGAGCCTCGTCCGGGCGCTGTCACGGGACCCGGCCGTGGGCTCGGTCCCGGGCTCGCCCGCCGGCTGCGCGACCTCACCCTGCCCCGGGTGGAGTGGGGCAGGGGCGGCCTCCCGCGCCCTGACGGCGCGCGGGCGCTCGCCCCGCCGGCCGGCAGCCGGTGGAGCTGAGGGCGGCGCCCGGACCGGCAGAAAAGGCGCACGGACTCCCGGGCCGACAGTTCGCCTCGCAAGCGAACGGATGCCACCATGAAATCCATGGCATCCCATACGGTGCAATTCGGATACACGATGATGACCGAGCAGTCGGGACCGCGGGCCCTCGTGGAGGACGTGGTGGCGGCCGAGCAGGCAGGCTTCGACTTCTCCGTCACCTCCGACCACTACTTCCCCTGGCTGGCGTCCCAGGGGCACGCCCCTTACGCCTGGAGCGTGCTGGGCGCGGCGGCGCAGGCCACGTCGCGCATCCCGCTGATGACGTACGTGACCTGTCCGACGACCCGCTACCACCCCGCCGTCGTGGCCCAGAAGGCCGCCACGCTGCAACTGCTCTCCGAGGGCCGCTTCCGGCTCGGGCTCGGGTCCGGCGAGAACCTCAACGAGCACGTGGTGGGCGAGGGCTGGCCGGACGCCCGGGTGCGGCTGGAGAAGCTTGAGGAAGCGGTGGAGATCATCAAGGCGCTCCTCGGCGGCGGCACCGTCACCCACCACGGTGCCCACTTCGACGTGGACAACGCCAAGCTGTGGGACGTTCCCGACGTGGCCGTACCCCTCGGTGTCGCCGTTTCGGGAGACCGGTCGTGCGAGATCGCGGGCCGGCTGGCGGACCTCGTCATCGCCACGGAACCCAAGGCGGAGCTGGTCACCGGATTCGAACGGCACGGTGGCGGCGGAAAGCCGAGCGTGGGCCAGCTGCCCGTCTGCTACGACACCGACCGGGACGCGGCGGTGAAGCGGGCGCACGACCAGTTCCGCTGGTCGGTCGGCGGCTGGAAGGTGAACTCCGAACTTCCGAACCCGGCCGCGTTCGACCAGGCCACGCAGTACGTCGGCCCCGAGGACATCGCCGCCTCGGTTCCGTGCGGCGACGACGTCGGGCAGTTCGTCGAGGCGGTACGCCCGTTCGTCGACGCGGGGTTCACCGAGGTCGCTCTCGTACAGATCGGCGGCGGCCACCAGAGGCCGTTCATCGACTGGGCGCAGGAGAAGCTGCTGCCCGCTCTGCGCGCCATGTGACATGCGTACGCGCGCCCGTGCTTCCCGGCATCCGGCCGGGAAACACGGACGCGCGCGCAGAGCTGCTTCCCGCGGTCCGACGAGGAGGACGACCGGGCGAGCGCCCAGGAGGGAAGGACGAACCGGCGGACGAAAAACCACAGTGCCGTCGCGCCCACCAGTCACAGGGCCGGTTCAGCGGCTCACTGCCTTGAGGAGCTGCTCCTTGTTCATCGTGGAGCGGCCCTCGATGTTCTTCTTCTTCGCCTCTTCGTACAGCTGGTCCTTCGTGCGGCCCCGCGCGCCCTTGTGCGAGCGCTCGCCGCCGCGCTCCGAGGCCGATTTGGGGTCGCGCGTGGACGTCCTGCTCGCCGTCCTCGACTCACCGGAGCGGGCGCGCTCCTTGTTGACGGTGCGGGCGGCGATCTCCTTGGCACGCTTCTCGGACGTGCCGCGCTTCTCCGCGCCCTCCTTCACGTGCTCGTACTGGCGCTCGCGCTTGGGGCTCGATCCTGCCGGCATGACGCTGTCCTCCTTGTGCTCGTCCTCGACCCGTAGGACCTGTAGGACCCGGTCCCCGGGCATACCCCCGGGTTGCCGGGGGGCCACGTCCGAAACATGGCACCGCCGACGCGGGTACGCCCACCGGGCCGCGCGCTCGGGTGACACGGCGGGCGGCCCGTGCACCCGGCCGCCGGGGCCCACAGGGCCGATCGGGGCAGTCGCCGCACCGCGGACCGGTGAAGGTGCCGGCTTCGGGTACCGGGTTCGTACGAGGCTGGGCCCGTCCGGGCTCGAAGACGCACGACGCCCGTCCGGGCTCGAAGACGCACGACGAGGAGGAACCGGATGGCCGCAGGAAGGAACGCGCCGGCGGACGCCCGGCCGGGGGCCGGTGAGCGTACATGACCGCACGCACGCGCCGCGTACCGGAGATCAGCCGCCCGGACAAGGTCCTGTTCCCCGACGACGGCATCACCAAGGCCGAACTCGCCGGGTACTACCGCACGGTGGCCCGCCGCATGCTGCCCCACCTGCGGGAGCGGGCCCTCATGCTGGAACGCTTCCCCGACGGGATCGGCGGCCACGGCTTCGTGCAGAAGGACGTGCCCGGCCACTTCCCCGACTGGGTCCACCGCGTCGAACTCCCCAAGGAGGACGGCACCGTCACCTACCCGATCGCCGACGACACCGCAACGCTGGTGTACCTCGCCGGCCAGGCCTGCGTCACCCCGCACCGCTTCCTCTCCCGGGCCGACCGGCCGGACCACCCGGACCGGATGGTGTTCGACCTCGACCCGCCCGGCGACGACTTCGCCCCGGTACGCGAAGCGGCACTCGCCCTGCACGGCCTGCTGGACGAGCTGGAGCTGCCGTCCCTGGTCATGACCACGGGATCGCGCGGCCTGCACGTCGTGGTCGCGCTCGACCGCCGCGACGCCTTCGACGACGTACGGGCGTTCGCCCGCGCGGCCGCCGACGTCCTGGTCGCCCGCAGGCCCGACCGGTTCACCACCGAGGCCAGGAAGAAGGCGCGCGGGGACCGCCTCTACCTCGACGTCCAGCGCAACGCGTACGCCCAGACCGCCGTCACCCCCTACGCCGTACGCGCGCGCCCCGGCGCCCCCGTCGCCGCCCCACTGGCCTGGGAGGACATCGAGGACCCGGACCTCGACGCCCGCCGCTGGACCCTGCGCGGCGCCGACGCGCTCCTGGCACGCAACCCCTGGCGCCACCCGCCGCGGCCCCGCTCCCTCAGCCGGGCCCGCACCCTGCTCGACGCGCTGACCGCGTAGAGCCGACCCACGACGGAGGAACCCATGTCCGGAGCGACGAAGGTGAAACGGCTGCTGGACGAGCACGGGCAGACGTACGCCGAGGAAGCCGGCATCCGGCTGAAGGACACGCCCATGCCGCTGTACCAGCTGCTGACGCTGTGCGTGCTCTTCTCGGTCCGCATCAAGGCGGACATCGCGGTGGCCGCGGCCCGCGAACTCTTCCACGCCGGAATGAGTACACCCAGGGGCATGGCCGACGCCACCTGGCAGGACCGGGTCGACGCACTGGGCCGCGCCCACTACCGCCGCTACGACGAGAGCACGGCCACCGCGCTCGGCGAAGGCGCGCGGCTCGTGCTCGACCGGTACCACGGAGACCTGCGACGGCTGCGCGACGAGGCCGGCGGCGACCCGGAGAAGCTGCGCGGACTGCTGCGCGAGTTCCCCCGGATCGGGCCCGTGGGCGCCGACATCTTCAGCCGCGAGGCGCAGGGCGTCTGGCCCGAACTGCGCCCGGCGTTCGATAAGCGGGCCCGGGGCGCCGCGGAGGGACTGGGGCTGCCGCACTCCCCGGAGAAACTGGCGGCGCTCGTCGGCGACGACGACCTTCCCCGGCTGGCGGCCGCGCTGGTCCGGGTCGAACTGACCACATGAAGCGCGCACGGCCGGCCGGTACGTCCCTCGGGGGCGTCGCACCGGCCGGCGGGCCGAGGGGTCAGCGCAGCTCCTGGATGCGGACCAGGTTGCCCGCCGGGTCCCGGAACGCGCAGTCGCGGATGCCGTAGGGCTGCTCCGTCGGCTCCTGCACCACCTCCGCGTCACCGGACTGCACCTTCTCGAAGGTGGCGTCGAGGTCGCGGGTGGCCAGCAGGATCCAGCCGTAGGTGCCCTTGGCCATCATCTCGGTGATGGTGCGCCGCTCGTCGTCGGTGACCCCGGGGTCCGCGGCCGGCGGGGCCAGCAGAATGGATGTGCCGGGCTGGTCCACCGGGCCGACGGTGATCCAGCGCATCTTGCCCCGGCCGACGTCGTTGCGGACCTCGAAGCCCAGCGTGTCGCGGTAGAACGCGAGCGACTCGTCCGGGTCGTCGTGCGGGAGGAAGCTGGTGTGAATGGTGATGTCCATGAAGATCATGCTAGGCAGCGCCTCCCGGCCCCGCTTCTCGATTCCTGACCGGTTGCGCCGCCCCGGGCGCCGGGCATCCGTACCGCCCCGCTGCCCGAAGAGGCAGCATCCGATGCCCCGTGCCGGACAGCGGCGGGCTGGACGGGGCAGGGAGGCGTCCACGAGGGTGGAGGGCCGGTAGGAGGGCGGGCCGCCGCGGCCCCGCGCGGTGGGCCGGCCCCGGTGCGGTCAGGGGAGATGACGATGAACGCACAGGACCACGATCACCAGCACGACGACGTCGAACGGGACCACCACGCCCTGCCCCGGGAGACCGGGGGCGGGCCCGAGCGCCTGCCGGCGGAGCACCTGCACGGTGAGAGCGCGACGGCCCCTGGCACGGCGGAGACCCGCGACGGGGGCCCGGAGGCCCACCACCTCTTCCGGGCAGCCGCCACCGGCCGGGCCGACGTGGTGGGCGCGGCCGGCATGGGCATGCTCCAGCGCACGGTCGGCAACGCCGCGCTCGGCCCGGTGATCCAGCGCGCTCGGGCAGGAGCCGCCGAGCACTCCGAGGAGGCGGAGACGCGCTCGCCCGTCCACGACGTCGTCGGCTCAGGCGGCGGCACACCGCTGGACAGCGAGACCCGGGTGGACCTGGAGAGCCGGATGGGTGCCGACTTCTCCGACGTGCGCATCCACAACGACTCGGCCGCGCACGAGTCGGCGAAGGGCGTCGGCGCGCACGCCTACACCGTGGGCAACAACGTCGTTTTCCAGCGCGACGCCTACGACCCGTCCTCACCCCAGGGGCGTACGACGCTGGCCCACGAGCTGACCCATGTGATCCAACAGCGCGACGGGCCGGTGGAGGGGACCGAGGCGCCGGGCGGGATCCGGGTCAGCGACCCGTCGGACCGCTTCGAACGCGAGGCCGTCACGAACGCGGACCGGGTGCTCTCGGACCCGGCGCCCGCGGCCACCCCGGCCCCCGCTTCCACCGCGCCGTCGGCCGCCCCCGCCGTCCAGCGGGAGGCCACGGAGGACGAGGACGAGCAACCCGCCGACGTACAGGGGTCGTTCGTCCAGCGCGCCGAGGAGAAGGGCGCGGAGGAGGAAGAGGACGACGCCGCGCCGGCCTGACGGCCACAGGCCAAGGGGGATGGCGTGGCGTCAGTTTCCGTCGGCGGCGCGCATCGTGCCGCCGAGGAACATCGACTCCGAGCATCGTGAAGGCGTACTCGCGCCCACCGGCTTGCCCACCTTGCGGCAGTCGATGGTCATGGTGACCTTGCCGCCCGCCGGGACCAGGATCGGCGTCACGAAGTGGTAGTCGGAGTCACGGAAGTTCTCCAGGCCCAGGCTCAGCACCCGGGTCTCCTTGCCTGCGGACACCACCAGCGTTCCGGCGTCGCCCTGCGGGTTCTGCACGACGATGTCGGTGAGCTGGAACGTCTTCCCGGCCGGGACGGTCAGCGCCGTCCCGACGTTCGTCCCGCCGCCCACCGAGTCCTGCACCCTGACCTGCGCACTGGTCGGGGTCGCCGCCCCCGCGTCCGCCGCCGACGAGGCGCTCGGCTCGGGTGTCGGCTTCGACCCGCCGCCGCCCGATCCGGTCCCGGCGGACCCGCCCCCGCTGCCCGCGCTGTCCCCGGAACCGTCCGTACCACCCTGCTCCGGGGCCTTGCTCCTGTCGGCCGCGGCAGCGGAACGCACCGCCTCGGGCGTGATCGCCTCCCGTGCCGCCGACTTCACCGCCGGGCGCAGCAGCGCGTACCACACGCCGACCAGCGCGATCAGCA